>JAGXHP010000029.1 GCA_024636135.1 Chloroflexota bacterium | reverse complement strand
CTCCACCGCGACGCGCGCCTGGACCTGTACCCGCTCCTCGATGTGCGTCCCGGGCTCGAGCTCGAGTCCCCCGGTGTCGACCACCGTGAACGTGCGACCGTTCCATTCGGCCGTGCCGTACACGCGGTCGCGCGTCGTGCCAGACACGTCGGAGATGATCGCCAGTCGCTCGCCGATGAGCCGATTGAACAGCGTGCTCTTGCCGACGTTCGGGCGTCCGACGATGGCGACCACGGGAAGGGAGGACATCGGCGGAGTCTACCCGCGATGGGATGGAGCGTCGCCGCGACGCCCGGGCACATGGCGACGCGTAGACTGGATGGACGCTGTGCAATGTCCGGGGACGCGGACGGCGCGGAGGAGGAGGCAGAGGTGGAAGCGATTCCCGTCGCCGCGCAGCTTCTTCACCTGGTGGGTGGCAGTGCGTGGCTCGGCGGCTCGCTGCTTGCGAATCTCTTCCTCGTCCCCTTCGTCTTCCGGCAGCCGGCGCCCCGCCAGCGCGAGCTTGTGCGGTCGCTGTTGATCGGCCCTGAGCGACTCATGATCGGGGCCGCGCTCACGGTCGCGGTCACCGGCCTGCTCCGGGGCACCGCACTCGGCCCGATCGACGGCCTGGACGCGTTCGGCCGTCCGTACGGTGCCACCTGGCTGGCAGCCGTCTTGATGACCCTGACCGTCTTCGCGATCGGCGGGCGGGTCACGAGCCCCGCGCTCAGCCGCCTCGCGGATGACGACCGCCTTTGGGAGGGTGACGACGACCGCCATCCAGAGCAGCGTCGGGCGGTCGCACGACGAGTCAGGATCGGATTCGGCCTGGAGCTCGTGGGAATCCTCGCAATCGTCGGCTCGATGGTGATCCTGCAGCGCGCCGATTAGGCGTCCTCGCGCGCCGTTGCCCCTCCACCTCGTGATCCGCGGCCATCACACCTACGGATGCTTGGTCGTGCCCCCGTTCGGCCACACGGCGATGCAGACCCGATTGCCGGCGCGATCGGATAGCGTCCAGTCGTGTTCGCTCAAGCTGGGGCGGCCGCGCCGCCAGGGGCCGCCGTAAGACTGTAGACCCGTTCGCGGACTTCCTCGAGGTCGACCTCGGGAGTGGAGGTCCCGCCGGTGATGCCGATGCGCGCCTTGTCCTGCAGCCACTCGGCGTGCTCGGCGGCGAGCTCATCGGCATCGGCGACGTGGACGGTCTCGGACAGGATCTCTCGACATTTCACGGCGAGCTCCTTCGTGTTCGAGCTGTTCTTGCCGCCGACCACGATCATCGCGTCGACCTCAAGTGCCAGCGCCACCGAGTCGTCCTGGCGGGTCAGCGTGACGGGGCAGACCGTGTTGACCACGCGCAGGTCGTGGGCGCGGCGCAGGCAGAACGCGGCGAACTCCTCGAGCTTCTGCGGCAGGATCGTCGATTGGCTGAGCACGCCGATCTTCTTCGTGCGCGGCACGCGCTCCCAGGTGGATCGGTCCATGTCGTCGACGACGACGTGCTTCTCACCGGCATATGAGCGAACGCCCTTGACCTCGGGATGGTCCTCGTGGCCGATGATGCACACCGTGTAGCCGGCCTCCGCCAGCTCGCGAGCCGCCTTCTGCGACTGGAGCACCCAGGTGCAGGTGGCGTCAATGACCTCGAGGCTCTCCTTGCCCTTCACCGTCTCGAACTCGGACTTCGGCACGCCATGGGCACGGATGACCAGGGTTCCGCCCTCCACCTGGTCGGCGAGGTCTGCGGTGCGGATGCCGCGGTCCGACAGGTCGGCCTTGATGCCGGGGTTGTGCACCAGCTGGCCGAGGGTGGTGACCTCCTTGCCCTCGGTGCGGGCGTGCTTGGCCTTGTCGATCGCCAGGCGCACGCCATAGCAGAAGCCGGCGCGCTCGGCGATGCGGACGTCGGGTCGGGTTGCGGTGGTCATCGAGCTCATTCTAGAAGGGATACGCCGCAAGGTCCCTACCGGCATCATGCGATCGGGGTCCGGCGCCGTACGAGTTCGTGTACATCACCGCAGGAGACTCACATGTTCCAAGGCAACGACTCCCCGCTCGCGAAGGCCGAGGAGATCCCGAGCGAGGCCTTCATCGCCGCCACCGGCGCGTCGATCGCCCTTTCGCTGGTTCTCTACGCCACCGGCCGCAAGCAGGCCGCGCAGTTCGTCGGCCTGTGGGCACCGACGATCATCAACCTGGGCCTGTTCCTGCGCCTGCTTCGTCGCTGATCGCCTGCCGGGGATGACCTCGTTGAGCGGGCGGCAGGAGCCCGTTCACCATCTCCCATACCCGGCGCGTCCCCCGCTCCATCTCTGCGCGATCGATCCTGCCGGTCGGCTGCGCAGGCAGGCTGACGGGCGCGCCGACGCGAACGACCAGGCGCGTCGCGTGGGGCCAGCGCGAGCGGCCCGGAAAGATCCGGTGCGAACCGGAGATCGCGACCGGCAGGATCGGCGCCCCCGAGCGGATCGCCAGGAACGCGGCCCCCGACTTGAACGCCTGGAGCCGGCCGTCACGTGAGCGAGTTCCCTCGGCAAAGACCGCGATCGGTCGCCCATCGGCGAGCGTGTCGAGGCTGAAGCGCTGCGCGTTGCGGTCTCCCTCGCCACGCCGGACGAAGAAGGTGCCCGACTGCGTCGCAAGCCAACCGATGAAGGGCCAGCTGCGCATCTCGATCTTGGCCATGAAATGCACGACGCGTCCCACCTGGTGTCCCGTCGCCCAGGCGACGAAGGGCGGATCGAGATTCGAGCAGTGGTTCGAGACGACGATGAACGGCCCGTCGCGGGGCACGTTCTCTGCTCCCTCGACCCGCAGACCCCACAGGAGGCGCGCCGCCCCGGCAATGAGTGCCGCACCGGGATGGAAGAACCAGCTACGCATCGAGCTCCTCCAACCGCGCCGCGATCGCGTCGACGCACCCCTCCACGTCGAGCTTGCCGGTGTCCAGCACCAGGGCGCCCTCGGGGATGCGGAGCGGGGCCACCGCGCGCTGGGAGTCCGCATCGTCTCGGAGCCGGATCTCGGCGAGGTAGTCGTCAACGCGGTCCGGGCGACCCATCTCGGCGGCGCGACGGCGGGCGCGAACGACGGCGTCGGCGGTGAGGTAGACCTTGAGCGTCGCGTCGGGCAGCACGACCGTCCCGATGTCACGCCCGACCATCACGACATCCTCGCGCTGGGCTGCCGTGCGCTGGATGCCCAGCATCGCGTCCCGCACCCCCGCGTGCCGGCTGACGGCGCTCACCGCACGGTCGACGCGGGGCGTGCGCACCTCGTGGGTGACGTCCCTTCCGGCGAGACGCACCGTCTCGAACCGATCCGACTGCCCCACACCCGGACGCTCCACCGAGATGGAGCTCTCCGCCGCCAACCGGCCCAGGGCCACGGCATCCTCGAGGTCGACACCTCCGTCCAGCGCCGCGAGGGTCAGTGCCCGATACATGAGGCCGGTGTCGACGAAGGTCGCGTCGATCCGCTCCGCAAAGGAGTGGCCCACGGTGCTCTTGCCCGCGCCCGACGGCCCGTCGACCGCGATCGACCGGGTCATCGGCGCCGTCCGGCGGAGAGCGCCGCCACCTCGTCGCCGCGCATCTCCCGCCACTGGCCGGCCCGAAGGCCGTTGAGCCGCAGTGAGCCGATGCCGGTGCGGACAAGCCGATCCACGTTGGCGTCGAGCGCGGCAAACAGGCGGCGCACCTCCCGCTTCCTCCCCTCGCCGATCCGGACGCGGAGCCAGGCGCCATCCTCGTCCCGGTCCCGCTCGACCTCGGCCGGCGGCAGCGCATAGCGCGCGTCGACCAGTTGAGCCGGCCCGTCCTCGAGCGTGACGCCGTCGCGCAGACGCTGGAGCATGGCGCGCGTCGGGGCCGGGCTGATGAGGGCGGCGTATTCGCGGAGCGTGCCGTAGCGCGGATGAAGAACGCGATTCGCCCACTCGCCGTCGTTGGTGAGGATCATCAGCCCCTCGGACTCGACGTCCAGCCGCCCGGCCGGCCACAACCGCTCACCCCGCGTCTCCACCAGCGACACGACCGAGCGCCGACCCCGCTCGTCACGAGCCGAGCTCAGGAAGCCGCTGGGCTTGTGGATCGCGAGATGGATCGGTCGCGTCGCCGATGGCAGCGGGCTCCCGTCGACCTCGATGCGATCGGTGGCGGGATCCGCGGACTCCCCGATCCGGGCCACCGTGCCGTTGACCCGCACGCGGCCGTCGACGATGAGCTGCTCCGCGGCACGTCGCGATGCCAGCCCCGCGCGAGCGATCAGCTTCTGGAGCCGCTCAGTCGTCATCGGGCGCGGCGACAGGTTGCGCAAGGGCAGCGAGCTGCGCCGCGTCGCTCGACAGCGGCGGCAGATCGTCGAGCGAGGTGAGGCCGAAGCGCTCGAGGAAGGTGAAGGTGGTGCCGAAGACGGCCGGCCTTCCCGGAGTGTCGCGCCGGCCGACCTCCGCCACCAGCCGCCGATGAAGGAGAGAACGGATCACGTAGTCCGAGTCGACGCCCCGCACCCGCTCCACGTCGCCGCGGGTGCACGGTTGGCGGTACGCAACGACCGCCAGCGCCTCGAGGGCAGCCGGCGACAGGCGTCCTTCCTCCCGAGCGGCGTACGCGGCCAGGCGTGCGCCCACCGCCGGGGCCGTGACGAGCTGCCAGGAGTCCTCGTGGCGCTGGAGTCGGATTCCCCGCTGGCTTTCGTCGAGCCGCTCCGCGAGGTCGGCCAGCGCCGCCTCGGCCTGGAGGCGAGGAACGCCCGCCAGCTCCCCGATCTCGGTCGAGCTCAGCGGACGCTCGGCGATGAACAACAGCGCCTCGCAGAACACGTCGAGGTCTTCGGCCGCAGATGACTCGCTCATGGCATCGGCTCCGACAGCGTCTCGATCATGATCGGCCCGAAGATCTCGTCCTGCTGCGCCATGACCTGGCGACGGCGTACCAGCTCGAGCGCGGCGAGGAACGTCACTGCCGCTTCGGTTCGCGTGCGGCACCGCGCCAGGACCGACTGCAGCAGGATGCGACCGCCGGCGCCGAGCGCGCGGCGCAGCACCTCGATCTGCTGCCCGATGGTGATCTCGCGGGCGACGACCTCGGGTGGGGGCGGGGCGGGCTCGGGGATGGCGGCCAGCGCCTCGAGCGCCGAGGCGAGCACGATGGACGGCAGTGGCTCGACCGGGGCCTCCGGCAGGTCGGACTCTCGCGGTTCCCTGCGCATCACGGGCGAGGCGCCGTCTCGCTCCCCGAGGACGACCGCTGCATCACGCAGCGCCCGATAGTCCAGGATGCGACGGCGGAGCTCCTCCTCGTCCGGCTCGTCGGTGCCGTCCGGCATCGGCGGCAACGGCTCCGTCGGCAGCATGCGCTTCGACTTGAGGAAGATCAGCTGGGCCGCGATTGCCACGAACTCGGAGAGATTCGCCGCATCCACCGGGTGTCGGGCAAGGTGCTCGACATAGGCATCGGCGACGTCGGCCAGCGGAACCGACAGCACGTCGAGCTGGCGCGACTCGATCAGGTGCAACAGGAGCGCCAGCGGACCCTCGAACACCGGGAGCGCCAACGAGAACTCGGCATCGCCGACGGGCACGGGGATCGATTCCTCCGGGGCAATGGCGATCGGCTCGAGCCCGTCAGCTGGCGTCATCGGCTGCTCGAAGTGCACGAAGCAGGTCGGTATCCACGGCCGACACGGTACCGCGGATGAACGCTCCCGCGCGCGGTGGACAGCCGGCCTCAACTGCAAGGTCGGCCGACAGCGCCTCATGATGCAGGTAGAGATGGAACGGGTGGCGCCACGATTTGGGCTCGGGGCTGGCCAGCCGCGCGAGAAGGCGCGGGGAGAATGCCTCGAGCAGCACGCCGGCCACGCGGTGCCAGAGCCGCATCCGGTGGCCCTTGGCGGCGTCGTGCAGCAGGGCGGCGACCATGACGTCGGGGTCATCGTGATCCGCGGCGACGAGTCGAGCCGCCACGTCCAGGGCGTGACGACGATCCGCGACCGGCATGGCATCGAAAAGGGCGACGGCCTCGGCGGACAGCAGCCGACGAGTGATCTCCTCCTCGTGGGGACTCACCCGAGCCCGCACATGGGCCACGAACTGTCCGACCCTATGCACCGATGAGCACTTGCGTGACGGGTGCGGAGAGGGACAGCAGCGCGCGCAGCGGGCTCCCGGGCAGGAAGATCAGGAGCAGGAGCACGAGCGCTCCATACGGGGCGTAGCGAGCGATGAGCATGGCCTGGGGAGGCGGCAGGTACGCGAGCGCCACGTTGTAGCCATCGAGCGGCGGAATCGGCAGGAGATTAAAGATCGCCAACAGGATGTTGAGCTGCACGATGAGCGCGATCAGCTCGGGCACGAACCCGCTGGGCTGCCCTCCCAGGGCCAGGGCGCGGAAGACGGCGGCGAAAACGATCGCCACCGCGACGTTGGCCAGCGGGCCCGCGAACGCCACCACGGCCATCGACCGTCGGCCGCCGCGCAGGGCCGCGGTGTTCACCATCACGGGCTTGGCCCATCCAAAGCCCGCGATCACGAGCATCAGGGCACCGATGGGATCGATGTGCGCGATCGGGTTCAACGTCAGGCGACCCATGGCACGTGGCTGTCGATCGCCCAGCTCGTCCGCCACGAAGGCGTGGCTGAACTCGTGGAACGTGAGCCCGACGAGCAGCGCGACGATGGCGGCGATGAGCCGCTGAAGCGAGATGTCGCCGAAAATCATTCGCGGAGCCGAGGGAGGAGGTCGCCCAGCAAGGTCACCAGCCGGCCTGCGCCGGCGCGGCCCACCTCGATGACCTCCTCGTGGTTGGCCCCTTCCTCAATGTCGTCGGTCGCCTTGTTCGTGATGAGGCTGAACGCCAGGACGCGCCGCTCCGCGTGCCGCGCCACCATGGTCTCGTGGACGGTGCTCATCCCCACGGCATCGGCGCCCAGGGACCGGTACATGCGCATCTCGGCGCGCGTTTCGTACGCGGGTCCGGAGAGCATCACGTACACGCCCTGGCGTAGGCTCACTCCCGTGCGCTCCGCGGCCTCGAGCGCCGCCTGGCGCAACGCGGGATCGTAGGCATCGACCATGGGTGGGAACCGCGGTCCGAATCGATCCAGGTTCGGTCCGAGCAGCGGATTGTCGCCCGACAGGTTGAGGTGATCGGTGAGGAGCATGAGGTCGCCCGGCTCATAGTCGGGATTGAGGCCGCCGGCCGCGTTGGTCAGCACCACGATCTCGGGTCCGAGCACCAGGACGGCCCGCAGCAACAGCGTCGCCTCCCGGTGCGAGTAGCCCTCGTACGGGTGCGCGCGGCCCGACAGGATGATCATCGGGATCTCGCCGACCATGCCGGCCAGGAGCTCGCCCGCGTGGCCCTCGACGCCGGCACCGGGGATGTTGGGCAGCTCGCGATACGGAATCATGACGCGCGGCTCGTCGTCCAGCAGCTCCCCCACGCCCCCCATGCCCGAGCCGAGGACCGCGACAACCCGAGGTCGCGCAAGCGCCGGCGCCGTCGCCAGGCGTTGCTCGATCGCAGCGGCGGCAGCCGAGATCCGCCGATCGAGCTCCCGGCCGTGGATCCCGTCAGCCAGTGTGGGCAGGTCCTCGGTCACTGGGCGCTACATCCGCTCCAGGAGATCGGTCTTCTTGGCCTCGTACTCCTCGGGCGTGATGAGACCCTTGTCGCGAAGGCCGGCGAGTCGCTCGAGCGTCGACGCAAGATCATCGGCCGGGCTGCGTGGCTCCACGGGGACCGGCGGCACCGCCGCGGGGGCCTCGACGAGTCGTTCCTCATCCGCATGCACGGCAACGCGATCTGAGCCGGCGCGGGGCGCCATCGGCTCGGCCCGCTGCATGTCCGGTGCGGGACCCGGGGACTGGTAGCGTGGTCGGGCCAGGTCCGGTCGCTCGAGCATCTCCTTCTGATCCAGCATCGCCTTCTTGAACTCGATGGGATCGGCAATCATCGGGAAGTCGGCGACATTCGAGCCCCCCATCTCCTCGGCGGCGGTCAGGATGTCGAGGGTACCGAAGCCGAAGATGCGTCCGAACACGCTCTGGTCGAGCCGCGCGTCGTTGATCTTCTCGAGCCCCGAATCGGACATGCTCTTGTTCAGCACGCCCTCGGCCCGAATCACGCGGCGGGTGGTGATCATCCACTCCTGGTTGCGCCAGTCCCACATCACGAACGCGACCCAGGCCGCGGCGCCGAGGAGGCTGGCGACGGCGATGACGGTGAGAACACCGTCCACCATCTCGTTGTCGAGGACGGGCTGATTCGTACCGATCCACAGCAGGAGCGCCAGTGCCACGATCGCGAGCAGGATCCAGAGCCAGGTGCGGGCGATCACGGCGAACCAGTGCTGGCGACTGGCGTGGACGACCTCTTCGCCCCGGCTGAGGAGATTCCGGGCGTAACTCATCGGCTTGGTGCGCTCCGCTTCAGGCTCTCGGATGGGCCCGCGAGTAGACCTCGCGGACACGCTCGCCGGTCAGGTGGGTGTAGAGCTGGGTGGTGCTGATGCTAGCATGGCCGAGCAGCGCCTGGACCACCCGCAGGTCGGCACCTCCCTCGAGGAGATGCGTCGCGAAACTGTGCCGAAACGTGTGCGGCGTGACGCGCTCCGTCACTCCCGCGGCATCGGCCCATCGCTTCACCAGCGCCCACACCGCCTCACGGCTCAGCCGCCGTCCGCGGCGCCCGACGAACACCGCCGGCGTTGGCCGGCCGGCCGTCCACTCCGCGCGCGGGCCTGACCGATAGCGATGAAGGCGTTCGCGGGCCTCGTCGCCCATCGGCACGCGCCGCTCCTTGTTGCCCTTGCCGATGACCCGAACCTGCTGACCGTCGAGATCGACGCGGTTCGTGTCGAGCCCGACGAGCTCGCTGACCCTCAGCCCGCAGCCGTAGAGCAGCTCAAGGATCGCCCGATCGCGAATCCCGATCGACTCCTCCCCGGGCGGAGCGTCGAGGATGCGCACCACGTCGTCCGCCGCCAGCACGTCCGGGAGATAGCTGCCCGGGCGCGGGGCATCGACCAGAGCGGGCACGTCCCGGGTTGCGATGCCCTCGCGGATCGCAAACCCGTAGAAGCTGCGCACCGCGGCGCTTTTGCGAGCCTGGGTGCTGCCCCGGGCGCCCCCGTCCTGCAGCCGGCGCACGAAGTCGACGAGCGGCTGCGGATCGTCGCGCCAGCGCGCGTCGGCGACGGCCGCGAACTGCGCCAGATCGCGTCGGTAGGCCGCGATGGTCAGCGGTGAGAGTCCGCGCTCGACCCGCAGCTCGACCAGGAACGCGTCGATGGCCGTCTCGAGATCGGCCTCAGGCATCGTCCGCGGCACCGCCGGCAGCGCGCAGGAGCGCATCGGCCGCGGCGTGGGCGGCGTCGCCGGCCGCCGGCCCGCCGAGCATTGCTGCCAGCTCGGTGGCGCGCGCCGCGGGGTCGAGCACCGTGGCCTGCGTGGTCGTGCGGCCGTCGAGCACACGCTTCCCGACCACGATGTGGGTGTCCGCCAGCGCGGCGACCTGCGGCAGGTGCGTGACGCACAGCACCTGGTGGAAGCGGCTGAGCGCGCGCAGGCGCTCCCCGAGCGCAGCCGCGTTGCGACCACCGACGCCCGCATCGACCTCGTCGAAGACGAGGAGGGGCGTTGCATCCGCCGCGGCGAGCACCACCTCGAGCGCCAGGGCCAGCCGGCTCGACTCCCCGCCCGACGCGATTCGCGCGAGCGGGCGAGGGGGTTCCCCAGCGTTGGGCGCGAAGGTGAAGATGATGCGATCGACTCCGGACGGCCCGATCTCGGACTCCTGACGATCGATCCCGAAGGCCCCGGCGCGCAGGCCGAGCGGTGGCAGCTCGTCGTTGACGCGTGCCGCGAGGCGCTGTGCGGCAGCCAGCCGGGCCGTGGTCACCTCGGCGGCGGCTTCCTCCAGCTCGTGGCGACGTGCACCCTCTTCCGCACGGAGGCGCTCGCGTGCCTCACCCTGGTTCTCGAGCTCCTCGAGCTCCCGAGCGGCGCTCTCACCGAAGGCGATCACCGCGTCGAGGGTCTCGCCGTACTTGCGCCTCAGGTCGTACAGCAGGGTCAGGCGCTCCTCGGCCGCGACACGCGTCGCGGGGTCGAGGTCCACGGCCTCTGCCAGGCGTCCGGCATCGCGCGCCAGCTCCTCGGTCTCGGCCACGAGGCCTGCGGCGCGGGTGGCCAGCTCGTCGAAGCGCTCATCGTGCTGGGCCGCCGTGGAGAGGCTTCGCTCCACCAGCCCCAGCTGTTCGCCGGCACCCCCCTCGTCGCGCAGGCCCGCCACGGCCTCGGCCGCAGATCGGGCAATGGTTTCGGCGTGCTCGGCGGCACGAAGCTGAGCCTCGAGCTCGGCATCCTCCCCGGGTCGAGGTGCGGCCGACGCGATCTCATCGGCCTGATGCCGCAGCAACTCGATGCGACGGGCGAGCTCGTGGGCGTCGGTGATCAACTCCGCGGCGGCCGCGACACTTGCGCGCCATGCCCGGAAGCGGTCGGCGACCCGCTCCACCAGGTCGCCATGGTCACCGAACCCGTCGAGCAGCGCCAGCTGGCGTGCAGGCTCGAGCAGCCGCTGCTGGTCGTGCTGCCCATGGATCTCGCCGAGGGCCGTGCCGAGGGCGGCCAGGCCACCGACGGTCACAGTCCGGTCGTTCACGCGAGCGATCGACCTGCCATCGGCGCTGACCTCACGACTGATGATCACGCTTCCGTCACCGGCGGCCACCACGTCGCGCATCGGGTCGTCGAGTGCCAGCTCCGGAGCGTCGAAGATCGCCTCGACGCGCGCGGCGGGGGTATCGGCCCGCACCTGGTCACTGGAGGCCCGAGCGCCAAGCGCCAGGGCGACCGCGTCGACCACGAGCGACTTCCCGGCCCCGGTCTCGCCGGTGAGGACGGTGAAGCCATCGCCGAGCGGCAGGCGCACCGACTCGACCACCGCCAGGTTCTCGACCGTCAGCTCGCGGAGTGCCATCAGTACGGCAGCAGGCCTGCCTTGGTGCGAAGCAGATCGTAGAAGGGCGTCGCGCCCGAGGGCTCGAGCAGTCGCAGCGGCTCCGCGAGCGCGCGCACCTCGACCCGATCACCGGGAGCGAGCTCGACGTCCCATTGGCCGTCGATGCTCACGATCGCGGGGTCGGCCGCCTCGCGCAGGGTCAGGCTCACCACGTGATCCTCGCCGGCGACCACGCTGTGCAGCGGCGACAGGTAGCTCGCGACAGGCGTGATGATCATGTTGCGCAGCCGCGGG
>JAGXHP010000028.1 GCA_024636135.1 Chloroflexota bacterium | reverse complement strand
ATCGACTACTGCATCGAGGTCATCCGCTGGGTTGCGGAGCGAGCCGCCGATCTGCGGGGCTACCGGATCGTCGAGCAGCCGTCCGCATTGCGCCACTTCACGGCCCGCTTCGAGCCGATCAGCTGATCGGCAATCACGTCACCTCGACCTCCGTCACCCACTTCACCCAGTCAAGCCCGCGCCGGCCCGGCGCCACCAGCCGCAGCGGCCAGCCGTTCGCCGTCGGCAGAGGCTCACCCGCGACGTGTGTGGCGAGCAACGCATCAGCAAGGTCCGCAGCTTCGAGTGGCACCATCCAGCCGGTTGCCGATCGAACCTTCACGAAGGCTGGGTCCGGATCGGCGCCTGCGATGCGCAGGATCTCGCTGAGCGCGACTCCGCGCCAGCTCGTACGCAGCACCCAGCCGGAGGTGCAGTCGAGGACGGCGTCGCGGTCAACCAGCCCGACGGCGGTGAGCTGCTGCAGGTCGAGGGTCAGCGGAGTGGCCACGCGCCCGGTGACGCGCAGCCTCCAGTCGGGCGCGTCGATGGGCGGTGTGCCCTCACCGTAGAACGTGGTCGGCGGGGGGATGCCGCCATCGGGTAGCCAGCGCGAGCCCGTGAACCGGCGGTCACCGCTCCGCAGCCGGTCGAGCAGGTTCGCGCCGCCCCACGCGAACGCGCCGAGCATGCCGATCGCGCCGATGGCCAGGAGGGTCCGACGTCGGATCGGCTTGGCCAGGACGCCGCGTGGTCGCAGCAGAGCGACCCTCCGGGGCAGCAGGTGGAAGAGCAGAACCGGGATGATGGCGAGTGCGGCCCAGACATGGAGAGTCAGGATGGTCCACGGCCCGATGGACCAGATGCGACCGCCGGCCACCCACGCGAACCCGCCCGCCAGCGCCGCGGCCACCAGCAACGTCAGTCCGGCGCCGAGCGCCAGGCGTCGCCACCGACGCCGACGGATCGCCGGCCCGACGCTGCGCCGCAGCTTCTCGACGGACGCCACCAGCAGCATGCCGCCGATCAGCCCGTGGAGCCAGAAGAGCGGGGCGGTGGCGGGAACGCCCGATCGCAGCGTGAGCAGCCCGCTCGCGAGCTGGACCGTCACGAGCAGCGCCAGAAGCCGATCGAGCGCGGCGTTGCTCATCGACTCACGGTACTCCCCAAGCGTGAACTTCCATCGGCGAAGCGGGGCTTCAATCGCTGCACTCCCGCGGTTTAGGATGTCGCGATGAGCACTCGATTCGGAACTCTGCTGGCCGTCATCCTCGGCTCGGCGATCGTATTCCTGGACGGGACGATCGTGAACGTCGCGGTCGAGACGATCGGCCGCGAGCTGCCGGCGACGTTCGTGGGTCGGGTGGAGGGCCTCACCTACGTCAACAGCGGCTACCTCGCCGTGCTTGCGGCGCTCCTCATCCTGGCCGGCGGGATCAGCGACTTCTACGGACGCCGGCGCATGTTCCGCATCGGCCTGGCCGGCTTCGGCGCAGCGTCGGTGGCGTGCGGGCTGGCGCCGAACATGGAGATCCTCATCCTCGCACGCCTGGTCCAGGGTGCCTTCGGCGCCCTGCTCGTTCCCGGCAGCCTGTCGATCATCACCGCCACGTTCGAGGGCGAGGAGCGCGGCCGCGCCATCGGCCTGTGGGCGTCCGGCACCTCGGCAACGCTGATCCTCGGGCCGTTCCTCGGCGGATTCCTGGTCCAGTCGATCAGCTGGCGGGCCGCTTTTCTCATCAATGTGCCGCTGGTGCTCGTCGCACTGTGGGCCACCGCCGCGGTGCTCGAGAGCCGTGATGACGAGGCGGAGGGCAATTTCGATTGGCTGGGCGCCGCTGTCATCGCCGTCGCGGTTGGCGGTCTGGCTTTCGGCGCGACGCGTGGCGCCGAACGCCAGTGGCAGGATGCCGTGGCGTTCATCTCGCTCGGGATCGGGGCTTTGGCGCTCATCACCTTCCCGTTCCTCATGCGAATGCGTGCGAACCCGCTCGTGCCGCTCAGCCTCTTTGCATCGCGGAACTTCACGGTCGTCAACATCTCGACGTTCGTGATCTATGGCGCGCTCTACGTCACGCTGATCTTCCAGAGCCTGTACCTCCAGGGCACGCTCGGCTACTCGCCGATCGCGGCCGGGGCCGTCGGGCTGCCCGTGGGCATCCTGCTGACCTTTCTCTCGACGCCGGCCGGCCAGCTCGCCGGCCGTCTCGGACCCCGCCTGTTCCTGACCGTCGGCCCGATCATCATGGGTTTGGGACTGCTGTGGCTGGCGCGCATCCCGCCCGACAGCGAGGCGTGGATCGCCGATCTGACGGAGCCGGCGACCCTCATCCCGCCCGGAGACGTCCTGGTCGACGTGATCCTGGCCCTCGTGGTCTTTGGGCTCGGAATCTCCCTGCTCGTGGCGCCCTTGACCACGGCGCTCATGAGCTCGGTTCCCGTGCGCCGCGCCGGGCTCGGTTCGGCGATCAACAACGCGGTTTCGAGGGTCGGCGCGCCGTTGATGAGCGCGGTGCTGTTCATCGCCATCACGGCCAGCTTCTACCCGCTGCTCGCCGAGCGCGTGCCGGGCCTCACCGCCGATGACGCCCGCGCACAGCAGATCGAGCCGTTGACCAGCGTGCCGGAGGGCACGGATCCGACACTCGCCGCGGCTGCGGTCGAGGCCTCGACCGACGCCTTCCACCTGGCGATGTTCGTCTCGGCGATGCTGCTGTTCGCCGGAGCGGCGATCAATGCGGCCTGGATCCGGAATCCGTCGCGGCGCGACATGGAGGCGGCGCCGGAAGCGACGCCGGCCGCCGGCTAGGGAGTCAGAAGACCTTCGGGCACCATGGAGCGCGCTCGGTTCGGAACAGCGCGTCGGCGCGCGACACCCCGCCCGGCGCAAGCTCCTCGATGCGCCCGGCGTCGGCCAGCTGCCGGAACGTGAATCCCCCGAGGTAGGCCGCCCCGAGGTCGGTGACGTCGCAGGCGAGATCGGCCGCGGCGGCGGTCGGCTCGACGAGCGGCACGCCCGCCTCGACGCGCAGCGACCAGCGGCCGTCGTTCCAATCGCAGAACTCGTCGTGAACCTCGATCACCAGTTGCCCGTCCGCCAGGTAGCGGCGACCTGCGAGAGCCGAGGCCACGTCCACGACCCGCAGCCAGATCCCGTCGGCGAGCCCGAGCCCGAGCCGACGCGGCTCGAGGGCAGCGAGTATGAGCGGATCGTCGGGAGCGACGTTCCAGGCCTCGATCTTCCCGATGAGGTCCACGTCGAGGAGGAAGCGCCACAGGTCGAGATGTGCGGCCGGATTGGTGGCGAGCATCTCGTTGACCACGAGCGTGGAGTTCGGGCCGCCTTCGTCCCACTGGTCCTTGATCCGGTAGCGGGCGTAGCCGTCGGGGGTGCCGGCGACCTCGTGCACGACGTGGAACGCGGCCCCGGCGCCGTGCCGCCAATGCTCAGGGTCGTGAAGCGTCTCGTCCCAGAACGCCGGCGTCCGGTGGAAGAAGCCCGGTCGCGACGGCAGGATGGCGTCGTGGATCGGCGGAAAGAGGCGCTTCGCCTCGTCGACGCTGACGAACCGCATCTCTCCCGACGGCGCGTGCGGCCGCGCGAAACTCGAACGATGGCGCTGGACTCCGATCCGGGCACGCAGGGTGGCGAGGCCGTAGCCGAAGCGCTGATAGATGCTTCCTTCCGATGCCCACAGGATCGCGAGCGGTTCGCCGCGCGCGCGGACGTCGTCGAGCTGCATCCGCATCATCCGGCGCAGGGCACCGCGCCGACGGTGCGTGGGATGCACCCCGACCATCGTCACGCCAGCGGCCGGCAGCACGCCGCCGGGGACCGTCAGCTCGAAGCTGAATGCCGAGGCGGTACCGACCAGCCGATCCCTGTCCCACGTCCCGATCGATCGGTCGGCCTCGAAGACCGGCGCGAAGATCGCGGCATCATCGTCGCGGAGGTGTTCGCCGAAGGCGGTCTCGGCCGCGGCGAGAAAGTCACGGGCCGTCCCGTCGTAGGGTCTGACGTCAATGGGCACACCGCGATTATGGCGCGGCACGTGCTCTAGAATCCGGCCGATGTTCCCCATCGGCGACGAGAACGAGCGCGGGCACGGGCCGGCGTTCGTCAGCCTGGCCTTCATCGGACTCAACATCGCGGTCTTCCTGCTGCTCCAGGGCGGCGGCGGCCCGAGCGGCGAGGAGTTCACCTACGGCTACAGCGCCGTCCCGTTCGAGATCACGAACAACGTCGACCTGGTCGGGCCAGAGGAGATCGTCGTCGACGGTACGCCGGTGCCGATCCCCCAGGAGCCCGGCCCGTCGCCGATCTTCCTGACTCTGCTGACGAGCATGTTCATGCACGGCGGCTGGCTGCACATCGGCGGCAACCTGCTCTTCCTGTGGATCTTCGGTGACAACGTCGAGCACCGGATCGGGCACATCCCGTACCTCGTCTTCTACCTCGTGGCTGGGGTGATCGCGAGCTTGGCCCAGATCCTCATCGATCCCGGCTCGATCATCCCGACGCTTGGCGCCTCCGGTGCGATCTCCGGCGTCCTCGGCGCGTATCTCGTGATGTTCCCCACGAACCGGGTCACAGTTCTCTTCCTGCGCTTCCCGATGCGCGTGCCCGCGATCGTTGCCATCGGGCTATGGGCGGTCTTCCAGTTCATCAACGGCCTCGGCGCCTTCGCGGTGACCGAGGAGACCGCGGGGGGCGTGGCCTACATGGCCCACATCGGCGGCTTCGTGGCCGGGCTGGTGGCCGGCCTGGTGTTCCGTGCGATCTTCCATGAGCCGCGGCGGCCGAGGAACGCACCCACGTTCCGATGACCGCTGCGCACGAAGCAGCCGGCCTGTTCGGCCCTGACTCGGTGTCGTGGCGGATCGATCGCGAGTTGATGGTGCTGGCGGGCGGATCCTGCGCCCTGCTGATGCAGGCGGCCCACCCGGTGGTGGCCGCAGGCGTCGTGGAGCACTCGACGTACGCCACCGACCCGCTCGGCCGGCTACGGCGCACGCTCGAATCCAGCTTCGACGTGGTGTTCGGAAGCCGATCGACCGCCGACGCCGCGATCCGGCGGGTCAACGCCATTCATCGCTCCGTGTCCGGGCGCATGGCCGACGGACGGCCCTATGCCGCCACCGATCCCGAGGCGCTGCTGTGGGTGCACGTGACGCTGGTGGACACGGCACTGCGCGTCTACGCGCGTTTCGTTGCGCCGCTGGATCCCTCCGATGAGCAGGCATACCACGCGGAGAGCTGCCGGGTGGCGGAACGACTCGGCGTGCCGTCCTCCCTGCTCCCGCCGACGATCGGCGAGCTGCGGGCCTGGATGGATGCGCGAATGGCCGACGGCACGGTGCGAGTTACCCCGGAGGCGCGCCGCATCGCGCGGTCCGTGCTCCGGCCGTTGCCGCTGGTGCCGGGTGCCCTCCAGGACGTCGCCCATCTCGTGTCGCTGGCGACCCTGCCGCCGATCCTGCGACGCCAGTACGGGATCTCGTGGTCGCCGGCGCGGGATCGGGGGATCGAGCGGCTCGCCGCCGTGAGCCGAAGTGCGCTGCCGTGGGTTCCCGCCCCGCTCCGTCACGCTCCGCAGGCCCGCGCCGCGGACCGGCGGGTGCGTCAGGCCTTTGGGCCGGCCGCGTAGCTGCGACGGGTCCCGATCCGCCGAAAGCCCAGCCGTTCCACGTTCGCGGCGGAAGCTCCACCCTCGACCGTGGAGGCGCCGATGGCATCCGCCCCGAGACGGTGCGCATGGGCCACCCGATGCGCGATGAGCGCGCGCTGGATCCCGTGTCCGCGATGCGCGGGCAGCACCGATCCGGCGCGCAGCCAGCCGAGGTGGTGATGGAGGTGCAGGCTGCCGGCCCCGACCGCCACGCCATCGATCTCGGCGACGAAGCGATGGTGGTGGGGCACGAGCGCCAGGTGCTGCTCGAGCCGGCGCCATGCCTCGCCGACCGCGCGGGGCATCTCTGACGCCGCCACGATGACGTCGGCCCATGGCCCGACCTCGCGTCGCGTCAGCTCGCGCACGCTCACGTCGTCAGCGCTGACGGCGTGGATCGGCTCGTCGAGTGCGTAGCGCGCGAGCGTAACGTCGGAGCGCGCACCCTCCCAGGGCGGATCATCGGCCAGGATCCAGCCGCGGACGCCGTGCCGGGCGAAGTGCGCCTGGGCGCGATCGACGAGGTTCGGCAGATGGGCGAACCCGAGCCCCGCGTTGAAGATCGGCCCCGGCAGCTCCGGCGTGGCAGCCACGGCGATCTCCCCGTCGTCCAGCAGCTTGACGTCGATGCCAGCCGCGATCGCCGATTCCCAGAAGGCCACCGAGCTCTCGCGTTCCGCCTGGTCCAGGCGATCGGCGACCTGGTAGTCCACCGCCGATGCGTCCGTCGCGGCCTCGATCCGAATCGGGTCGTCCGGCCTGACCACGCCCGGCCGGATGACCCGGGCGTACATCCGGCTGTCCTCGGGGTGGACGTTGATCGACAGCCGCCCGAAGCGCCCGTCAGTGAACGAGTCACGGATGGTCCGGCACGGGCTCGCCGCGTGGGACACCTCGAGGATCAGCTCGTCGCCGATGGCCAGGCGCGTTCCGACCGCGAGGCACGACACATCGAAGCCCGAGGTCGTCAGGTTCTCGCCGGTCGTGCCGGGGCCGATGGGATGACCCTCGGCCCGGAGGCGCTCGATGGCCTCGATGCCCAGCAGCGCCACCGCCCGATGCGGCCCGCCGTGCACGGTGTCGGCCGCCTGGCGGTCGCCCTCGACTCCGGCACTCGTTACCCGTGCCGAGCCGACCGGCAGCTTCGGGACGCCGCCCGGGGACACGTTGACCTGGAGTAGCCGACCGTCGCTCATGCGGGGCATGGTAGCCGCGTTCGCGCCGGCGACGGTGACCGCTATCATGACGACGCCCGCTCGGAGCCCCGCGAGCGGTGAGAGGTATCGATTTGACCCGATTCGCCAAGCTGGCGGTGGCGGCTGCCGCTGCGACCTTCGTCCTGATCGCCATCGGCGGCCTCGTGCGCGCCACGGACTCGGGACTCGGCTGCCCGGATTGGCCGCTGTGCTTCGGCGACTGGCTGCCGCCGGCCGAGCTCCACGCGTGGATCGAGCATTCCCATCGGCTCACCGCCGCCGTCTTCGTGGGGCCACTGGTCGGGGCCGTCGGGCTCATCACCGTCTTCACCCGCCGGCGTCGCGATCGGCCCCTGCTCGCGGCCGCGGTGGTCGCCGGGGTCCTCGTCATCGTCCAGTCGCTGCTGGGCGCCGCCGTCGTGCTTCAGGGCCTTGCGGCGGAGCTGGTGACCGCGCATCTCGCGATGGCGCTCACGGTGTTCGCCGCCACGATCTTCATCGCGGAGCGAGCCGCTCGCGGTCCCATGCCCGGCTTCGACGCCCGGCCGTCGCTGACTCGGCTCGTCGCGATCACAGCCGTGGCGGTCTTCGCCCAGATGCTCGTGGGATCGTGGGTGACGGGCCATGCCGCCGGCCTCGCTTTCGGCGACTTCCCGCTGATGAACGGCGCAGTTGTGCCGGTCGTCACGAACGATCGGGAGGCGATCCACCTGGCGCATCGGGCGTTGAGCGTGGTGGTGGCGGCCCTCGCCATCTGGACCGCGGTCTCGGTGCGCTCCGCCACCACCGATGCGCTCTCACGCCGCCTGGCGATCGGCCTCGTGGTGCTGGTGGTGATTCAGATCGCGCTCGGCGGGCTGAACGTCGTCTCGCGACTCTCGGCCCTGTTCGTGGTCCCGCATCTCGCGGTGGGGGCCGCCATGTGGGGCGCGTCGGTGTGGCTGCTGTTGACGAGCCGCCGGCTTCGACCGGCCGAGATCTCCCAGCCATCCGCTTCCGTATCCGAGGCGCGGCGGATCGACACGATTCGCGCCTACGTGGCGCTCACCAAGCCGCGGATCATCGAGCTGCTGTTGATCACCACCGTGCCGACCATGGTCCTGGCCCAGCGGGGAATCCCGTCGCTGTGGCTCATGGTGGCGGTGGTCACCGGGGGCACCCTGGCGGCGGGCGGCGCCAACGCGATCAACATGTACGTGGACCGCGACATCGACGACATCATGCGCCGAACCCGCCATCGGCCCCTGCCGCGGCATGCCGTTCATCCGCGCGCCGCGCTCTGGTTCGGGATCGCGCTCACGGCGATCGCCTTCGTGTTCCTGGTCGCCACGGTGAACCTGCTCAGCGCGCTGCTCGCCATGAGCGCCACCGCGTTCTACGTGTTCGTCTACACGATGTGGCTGAAGCGATCGACGCCGCAGAACATCGTCATCGGCGGAGCTGCGGGCTGCGTTCCGGTGCTCGTCGCGTGGGCCGCCGTCACCGGCGAGGTCGGTCTGCCGGCCTTCGTCCTGTTCGCCGTGGTGTTCTACTGGACCCCGCCGCACTTCTGGGCACTCGCGCTGCGCTACCGCGGCGACTACGCGGCGGCCAACGTGCCGATGCTGCCGGTCGTGCGCGGCGAGGCCGAGACCGCGCGCCAGATCGTGCTCTACACCGTCCTGCTCATCGGCGTCAGCCTGCTGCTGCTGCCCGCGGCAGGCATGGGCTGGGTCTACCTCGTGGCGGCCGTCGTGCTCGGGATCCTGTTCCTGGTCCAGGCCCTGCGCCTGCGATCCGATGCGGGGAGTGGCAGGGCGGCGATCGGGCTGTTCCGCTACTCGATCACGTACCTGACGCTGCTCTTCGCCGCGGTGGCGGTGGACGCCCTCATCCGCCTTCCCCTCGCCTGAACGGCGGCTCGGCTCGCGCGGCCCGCTCGGTCGCGAGCCGGGCATCGAGGCGCACAGTACGACGGTCCTCGTGCCGCATCCACATCACGACCACCGCGGCCATGCCCGCCAGGAACGCGAGGTCGCCAACGACCCACATGATCACGCCGCCCAGCGCCTGGTCGTCGATCGGCGTCATGCCCCAGGTGCGCCCGTTGGTGAGGTAGTGCGGGTAGAGGACCGTCGACGCGGACATCAGCGCCACCCCCAGGAACGAATTCTGGGGCATCGCCAGGAAGAGGTAGAGCAGGCGCACCGGGTGCGGCAGCCGCCACGGTGAGGGGTCGGCCCCGATGACGGGCCACCAGAAGAGGAGCGCAGCGCCGAGGAATGTCGCGTGCTGGAGGTAGTGCAGCGCCGTGTTCTCCAGCGCCTCGTCGTACAGCACGCTGAAATGCCATCCCCAGTTCACCGCGGCGAACAGGATCCAGGCCACCACCGGGAACGAGAGCGCCCGCAGCGCTCGGCTGTGGAGCACGCGGAGCAGCGCGCGGCGGACGGCCGGGGAGGACGTGCGCAGCGTGAGGGTGATCGGCGCACCGGCCAGCAGCAGCGGCGCCGCGACCAGCTCGAGCAGCATGTGCTGCACCATGTGGACGCTGAACAGGGTGCCCTCGTAGGCCTCGATCGGGGACAGCAGCGCCACGCCGATGGCGGCGAGACCGCCGCCGAACAGCCAGGACCGATACGTCGGGTGGGGATTGCCCGGATGCGCGCGATGCACCCGCACGACGGCCCAGCGATAGACGAGTGCCGCGAGCAGCAGTCCGACGATCGCCAGCGGATCGAGGCTCCACTCGAACAGCACGGCAGGGAACGTCGGGGACGGCGCCACATCGCCATGCGCGAGGGCGGCGCCTGGCACGGCGAGCAGGACAAGCGCGATGATCAGGGAGGTGGCGCGATGCATCGTGAACATTGTCACCCGAACCTCGGGGAACCGCGCGCGCCCGCGCGGCGTCAGGGGCCGCATGAATCGAACGATGCCCGTCCTCTTCGCCATGCTCTTCGCCATGTCGGCCTGCGCCACCTCGGGGGCCGGCCCGGATCCGAGCCAGGAATCCGGCTCGCAATCGCCCGGTGCCTCGCAGGGGTCGGGCGGCGACGGAATCGAGCATCCCGGGGGGAGCGAGGCGATCCTCGTCGTCGGCTTCGAGGGGGGATTCGTTCCCGTCGAGTTTCTCGCCACCGCGCTGCCGATGTTCGTGATGCTCGGCGACGGCCGCGTGATCATGCAGGGGCCGCAGAGCCTCGAGTTCCCGGGACCTGCCTACCCGGCGCTCATCGAGCGCACCCTGACCGAGGACGGGATCCAGGCGGTCCTCGCCGCGGTCGAGGAGACGAACCTGTTCACCAGCGATCTCGACCTGCGGGGTGCCCAGAACATGGTGGCCGACGCATCGGACACCCTCTTCATCCTCGACGCCGGTGGGCAGGACGTGACGGTCAGAATCTACGGGCTCGGCGCGCTCATGCCGGACATGGAGCCGGCTCCGGGCATCACCTCGGGCGAGCTGGAGGCGCACCGCATCCTCGGGCTCCTGAACGACGGCCTGATGACGCTCGACACGTGGCTGCCTGATGGGTCGTGGGAGGCCGAGGGGTGGAAGCCCTACGAGCCCGAGGCGTTCCGGCTCTACGTCCGCGACTCCAGCGGCGAGCCGGTCGAGGGCGGCGACCTGCCGGCACAGATTCGCCAGTGGCCGACCGACGACGATCCTGCCGCCTTCGGTGACGAGGTTTCGTTCTTCGGTAACGGCACGCGCTGTGGCGTCGTCGACGGCGAGCTGGGGGCCACGTGGCTCGGCGAGCTGGCGGCCGCCAACCAGATGACGCGCTGGACCGACGGCGGCGATCGCCGCTTCACCGTGCTGGCTCGGCCCGTGCTTCCGCACGAGGACCCGGCCTGCCCCGATCTCGACGGGGCCGCCTGAGTTCCGGGGGCGCCTGCCTGACCGCAGGGCGCCGGGGGTCTGACCGCTCCATGCCGATTTATCGGCGGATAGGAGCCCAGAGGCCGTTCTCGGCGCTCCAGCGCCGATCTATCGGCTGTCAGTTGGCCCGAAGGACCCCAAGGGGCGGCAGTGGGCCACGGATCCGCTGATATATCGGTGGCTCAACGCCGAAACCGCGGATCTGGCGTTAATTCGCCGATCTGTCGGCGACAGGCCGGGTTGGGCAACGGAAAGGCCGATATGTCGGCGCCACGGCGCCGGAGCGGCCGATCTGGCGCGAATTCGCCGATGCATCGGCTAGATTGGCGCGACGTTGGTATCGGGTCGCATCGGGTCGACGGGCTTCGCTACAATGTGCCGCGTGCCGCCGTCAGCCCGCCTGTGCGTGCGTGCCTGAACCCTCGTACGCAACGCGACGTGTCGGTTGAACCAGGAGCCTCGAGACCATCTGATGCAACGAACGGTGGCCCGATCCCGGCTGCGGACGATCCTTCGCTCCGCCGCCCCATTGATGCTCATCGCGCTCCTGTCGGGGTGCCTGCTCCCGCCGGAGCCGGTGACCGAGACGGGCCGCGAGGTCTTCAACCTCTACATCATCGTTCTGATCCTGGCCGGGATCGTCTTCGTCGGCGTCGAGGGCTTCATCATCTACGCCATCGTTCGCTACCGCCGGCAGCCCGGCGATGACGTTCTGCCCGAACAGCACCACGGGAACACGCTGATCGAGATCGTGTGGACGATCATCCCCACGGTCATCGTCTTCATCCTGTTCGGCTTCAGCATGGCAACGCTCGGCGCCGTCGAGGCGCGCAGCGAGAATCCGGGCGTCACGATCCAGGTCGACGGGTTCCAGTGGAACTGGACCTTCGT
>JAGXHP010000027.1 GCA_024636135.1 Chloroflexota bacterium | reverse complement strand
CCCCGATCCCGAGACGCGGAATCGTGGATCCAATGCCGAGGCGAACTCCGTGAATCGCGGAATGGATTCGTCGAATGCCCGCTCCGGGGGTCCCTCCAGGCAGCCGAGTGCCTCGACTGTCACTTTCTCGAGACGCTGTCCGACGAACGCAGCCGGCGGACGAGCTGTCAGCTTCCGGGCGATCTCTGATCTTCGCGCGGACCGGCGTGGGGCAGTCGGACCGCCGGGTTCCCCATCGTGGTGTCGACCAGCGCGCGAAGCAGGAGGCTGACGGCGGACACGGCTGCGACCGCGACAAGCCCCGCGCCGACCAGCGCCACGGGAAGGACATTCGCCGCCAGGCCCACCCATCCGAACAGGACGCCGAAGTTCCAGGCGACGAGCCGGGGAAGGGCGGCAGTCCCGAGGATTGAGCGCTGACGCGCACGCCGGGCGGGGTCCGTCGTCGCGACCGCCGGCAGCAGGTGGGTCCAGGCGCCAACGAGCACTTGGAGCGCCCAGCCTGCCATCAGGGGCATGGCAAGCGCCCCGATCGTCCATCCATCCGGCGTCGGACCGTCGCGCACGATGCCGACGGCCGCCACCACAACCGCCAGGAGGTACCATCCGGCGCCGATCGAGAAGTGGCCAATCGTGAGGGCATGCCAGCCGGCATCGGTCGTCCA
Source organism: Chloroflexota bacterium (assembly GCA_024636135.1). Taxonomy (GTDB): domain Bacteria; phylum Chloroflexota; class Limnocylindria; order QHBO01; family QHBO01; genus JACDBZ01. The sequence goes on along the minus strand of JAGXHP010000027.1, from coordinate 7,231 downwards.
CCTGCCGCGCCGAATCCACGCGTCCGCGACGTACAGCACCTGGCCAGCGGCCGCCATAACGGCGACGGCAGCTCCGATCGTCGCGACGGCGGCGAGACCTGCCACGGCCCCAAGGGCGACCAATGGTGGTCCGAGCATGCCACCGACAATCATCGGCGCCAGGCTCGGATGAAGCCGGATCCGGGCGCCTACCACGGTTGGATACAGGTACACGAGGGTGGCGCCAATGGTCAGCGAAACGAATCCGAACAGGTTCAGCCAGACGTGCGCCGGCTTGAGCCGAACCCAGCCAGCGACGGCCGGCTCCCATCCGGCGAGCAATAGGACCGGCAGCCCGATCCCGATCGATACATCGGCGAGTGCGACGAGATAGGCCGATTGGGCGATCGGATGCCGCCGCGCCAGCGGGCGTCGTCCGGGTCGCACGGTCGTCCAGCCCGTGATCGCGACGCCCAGCCACAGGAGCCCCGCCCCGATGACCGCGATGACCGGCAGCCGGGCCGTCACGCCGATGACGACGAGCGCCGCCCCCGACGCCAGGGAGCCGACCCCGCCAAGCCGCAGTCGCGCAGCTTCGGGGACGCTCCCCGCCAGCGTGACCCCAAAATGGGGCATGAAGGTTCCCACCGCGACCAGTGCCGCGCCGGCCAGCGCCAGGTGCAACCCCGCCCAATGGCCCTGGTTGAGGACAGGGATCGCGTACGCCACGATGGCCGCGACGACGAAGCCAGCCGCCAGGATCAGACCAATGCGCAGGACGAGCCGCTCATCGAGGCGCCCCGTGGAGGCTCTCGGCTCGATCACCCCTCGACGATGATCATCGCCCGCATCCACGGATGCGGCAGGCAGTAGTACTCATACTCGCCCGGCGTGTCGAACGTGAACGAGAAGCTGTCGCCGGGGTCGAGGAACCCGGAATCGAACGACCCATCGACGGCGGTCGCGGTATGGATCGCGTCGGGATCGTCATTCGTCCAGGTCACCGTCGTCCCGACGGGAATGCGGAGGACGTTGACGCTGTAGTCGCCCTGCGCCTCGGTCTCCGCGAACTCATCCGCGGCATCATCGGGCTGGAAGGTCCCGCTTCCCGCCAGGATGCTGACCGACTCCACGGCGCCCGATGGCCCGTTTGATGCCGATGGCACCGGCGAGCTGGATGCGTCGGACGGCGGTGGACCCCCGGGCTCGACGGCGCCGAGGGCCTCGAAGATCTCGGGGTTGGCGTCGCCCTCGATCACGATCTGGCCGATGGCGCCCTTGTCGAACGCGCGCGCCAGTGCATGGTCCACGAGAACCACCGTCTGTGGCACCTGGGCGATGAGGTCCACAACCACTCCACCGCCGGCCGGGACAAGCGTGGTCTGCGACCCTCGGATCGGCGCATTGAGGAGCGCACCCTCGGGGTACACCGCATCCCAGTGCGAGCCGATCGGATGGAAGTTCGAGTCGAGGTTGAGGCCCGCGTTGACGAAGTAGATGCGCATCGTCTCGCCGACCTGCATGCGCGGCGCATTGTCACCCGTCAGCGAGCCCACCGCTCCGTTGAAGACGACGAACTCGGGATGCTCATCGGTAGCCGCCGCTCGGTCCGTCTCGACGGTGCCGGCCTCGTCGCCCGTGGTGTAGTACTCCGACTGGACCATGTAGAGCTCGTGCTCGACTTCGGGAAGCGGCTCTTCGGGATCCACGAGGATGCCGCCGTACATGCCCTGTGCGATATGCAGCGGCACGTCGCCGAAGGCGCAGTGGTACATGAAGATCCCCGGATACAGGAGCCGCGCCTCGATGGCCACCGTCTCGCCGGGTGCCACCGTCGTGTCGGCCGCTCCCCCTCCCTGCCCCGTCACGGCGTGGAAGTCGACGTTGTGGGGGTGGGTGTTGTCCGCCAGGTTGGTGATCGTGAAGCGCAGGACATCACCGACGCGCGCCCGCACCATGGGTCCCGGCGTGCCGGTCTCGACATCGTCGCCGCCGTTGATTCGGTAGCCCCACGTCTCGTACTCGACCCCGGTCGCCGGATCGATCGACTGCACCCCTTCCACGATGTCGAAGTGCACCTCGACGATGGCCTGGGAGGTCCGGTCTGACGCCTGAGGGACGTCCGGCGCCACCGATACGTTGACCTCCGACTCGGGTGCCAGCGGCAGATCGGCCTTTGGCGTGAGCTCGGGGATCACGGAGCCGATCGGGGCGGCACCAGGGTCGGCACTTGCCGTCGGTGAGGCATCGCCTGATGTGCCTGGCGCCACCGCCACGGCTGGGTCGCCGCCGAGGGCCATCGCCGCCAGCAGCAGGGGCGTCGCAAACAGGGCCGCCCCGCCGCAGAAGGCAAGGAACATGACGAGGGATCGGGGAAGGCTCACGTGTCGGGTACCTCTTGACTGCATCGAGACGCGCCCGACGCGTCAGCGCCGCACGACACTCCCGAGCATCTTCCCGCTGCCATCCACCGATTCGGCAGTGCCGTTCGTCCCGCGCACACCGTGCCGAGTGGCATCCGCGCGTCTTCAGGAGGCGCTCGGCATCCGACGCCGATGCATCGGGACTGATGACCGGCGTCGCGCCGACATCGGCCCAATCTCCTCACGCAGGCGTGAGCTCGATGAGCGAGATCGATGGCATCGGCAGCTGGAAGGTGACCCCGAGCGCATTGCCATCGGCGGTCATCATGCGATCCGGCTCGAATTCTTCGAGGTGATCTCGTGCCGAGAGGCGCTCCCAGCCATCGTCGTTCGGCCACTCGCGGCCGCCCCCGATGTCGGCCCACGAGGCCACCAGGTTGGAGTGGACGGCATCCAGGCGACGGTGCCGGAGTCGATAACCGCCTTCCGAGAGTCCAGTCACGTGCAAGACCGCCGCCCGGTCAAGCAGCGGGTCACCATCGGCCTTGCTCACGTCGACCGTGCCATTCCAGACGACGATCGTGATCCGCCCGTCATCGGCGCGCGAGCCGATGGCCTGGACCATGTCACCAGCGCCGTCTCCGCTGATTGAGGCGGCCAGCCGGTCGGTGAGCAGCTGCTCGAGCATCCAGAGGCCCCACCAACGAGGCTTGCGCAGATTGCCGATGCTGAGAAGACCGAACCCGCCATGCAGCAGCCGTGGCGCACGGCCGAGCTCCTCGAAGTGGTCGGAGATGGTCCAGTAGGCGAGCGCCTCGGTGCGCCCCATCGCCGATGCCATGCCACGCACCAAGTACGTGGCACTCCACGGCGAGTCGTGGACCGGGTTGAAATGGGTGGCGTGGGCGCCCCACTCGGTCCACCATTGCGGAAGGCCGGGGAAGCCGTGGCGAGCCGCGATCGGTCGCAGGTCGAGCGGAGCATTGCCGTAGGTATGCGTCGAGATGAAGTCAATGGGCGTTCCGCTCACCTGGCAATGGGCGAGCAGATCGTCGACCCACTTCCCGGCCGCTGATGCTGGCCCGCCCACGACCAGCCGCGCATCGACGGCCTTGATGGCGCGCGCGCTGATGTCGTAGAGGCGCAGGTAGTCCTCCCGGGTTCCGGACCAGAAAACCTCCAGGTTGGCCTCGTTCCACACTTCGAACGCCCATTGGCGGACCTCATCGAGGCCGTATCGATCCACCAGGTGGGACGCCAGCTCGTAAACCAGGCTCTCCCACCGGTCCCAATCCTTGGGCGGGCTGATGATGGCGCCGTACTCGAACACGGTTATGGAGCGGTCCGATGCAAGGTCGCGCGGCATGAATCCCAACTCGACGATGGGGCGCATGCCAAGCCCGAGAACGTGATCGTAGACGCGGTCGATGCCGCTGAAGTCGTAGACGGGTCGCCCGTCGACCTCGCGATACGCGCCGAGGTCGTCATTGAGGATGGCGTGGGCCCGCACCGCCTCGATGCCCAGCTCATCGTGGGCCATTCTGAGCGCGATAGAGAACTCGGCGCCGATGACCCGGCCACCCGGCCCCGCGCCGGCTTCGAGCTGGCTCAGGTGCTCGGCACCGATCATCGGTCGCCAGGGCCGCGCGATCGGACCGACAACGGTCGCCGCGTCGACGGTGATCTCGACGGCCGCCTCACCTGCGGTCAGCGAGGTCGCTGCGACCACGTCGGAACGCGGCTGGTCATAGTCCTTGACCGACGCTGATGCGGCGATCCGATAGTGCGCCTCGCGCCCGGCCTCGCCTGACGTGTCGGTGAATGGCGGATGCGGCACCGGTCGGACCTCAGGCTCACCGATGACCAGCAGGTCCCACGGACCCGCCGGCGACCACGACCGTTCGACGATGTAGCCGGCAGCACCCACCACCGGCTCCCAGTCAAGCGTCACCTGGCCCCGGCCAGCGCTGGCACGAACGCCACCGGGAGCCGCAAGAGCCGGGAGCTCGAGGCCCGCATCAGCATCGCTGCGGATTCCGATCCGAGCTTCCCAATCGGCACGGGCGGCCGGCCCCTTGATGTCCGTCACCTCGACGCGTCCCGCGGTGTGCCTAGATCGGCGGTGGGTGAGATGTCTCCGACCTCGTCGGAGAGCCGATCGAGCGCGACGCGCAGCTCGGCGAAGGCTGCTGCATGTGCCCGGTCGCCGTCCAGGCTGCGCATCTCGAAGGGGTCCTCCTGCAGATCGAACAGCTCCCATTCCTGGGGAGGATCGTAGTAGTGGACCAACTTGTGGCGCGTCGTTCGGACACCGCGGTGCGCCCGGACGCCGTGAGAGGGATCGAGGTGCATCCAGTAGCGGTAGTACATGCTCGTGCGCCAATCCGCCGGACGCTCGCCGTTGAGCAGCGGCCTGAGCGAGCGTCCCTGCATCGGCCGAGTGGGTTCGACCCCCGCCAGGTCAAGGAAGGTCTGGGCGAAGTCGACGTTGAGAACGATCGCGTCGCTCGTGGACCCGGCCTGAACCTCGCGTGGGTAGCGCACCAGCAATGGCATGCGGAGAGACTCCTCGTACATGAAGCGTTTGTCGTACCAGCCGTGGTCGCCCAAGAAGAAGCCCTGGTCGCTGGTATAGACCACCACGGTGTCGGCCGCCAGGGTCATCTGGTCGAGGAAGTCGAGCACGCGACCGACGCTCTCGTCCAGGGCGGCCACGCAGCGCAGGTAGTCCTTGATGAAGCGCTGGTACCGCCACCGAAGATCCTCGTCCTCGGTCAGGCCGGGAGGCACGAGCCCCTTGAGGTCCTCCTCGCTCAGGTCGCGCATCCGCATTCTTGCCTCGACAGCGGGCGTGGCACGCCCCACGTAGTCATCGCGCAGCGTCGCCGGCTCGGGGATCTCGCCATCGTCGAACAGGGTGGCATGTCGCGCTGCAGGCTCCCACGACCGATGTGGAGCCTTGTGCTGGATCATCGCCAGGAAGGGTCGGCCCGGATCGCGCGCCTTGATCCAGTCCAGCGCCAGGTCGGTGATGAGATCGGTGGCATAACCCTCCCGAACGACGGTCCGCCCACCAGCCTCCAGGAACATCGGATCGTGGTACTCGCCCTGGTCGGGAAGGACGGTCCAGTAGTCGAACCCCGTTGGATCGTGGATTCCGCCGTGCCCGAGGTGCCACTTCCCGATGAGAGCGGTCTGGTACCCCGCGTCGCGGAGCATGCCCGGGAACGTCGGCTGCCGGGCGTCGAAGTGGGTGTCAAGCGTCGTGACGCCGTTCACGTGGTTGTATGTGCCGGTCAGGATCGCGGCACGCGAGGGAGAGCAGATCGCATTCGTGCAGAAGCACGCGTCGAAGCGCATCCCCTCGCGTGCGAGCCGGTCAATGGCGGGCGTCTCGTTGATGGCACTGCCGTACGACCCGATGGCATGCGAGGCATGATCGTCGGCCATCATGAAGACGATATTCGGGCGGGGCGAGCGCGCACCGCCCGAATCGATGCCCGCGGACGTCACGGGGCGAGTCTGCCGGCGCCGAAATCCTCCATCGCCATGAGCGGTACCAGCGCCGGCGCCAGGGTTGTGGCGAGGTACCCCTGCAGGCGGTCACCGGTCAGCTCGTTGGCGAGCGCCGCCATGATCATTCCCTGGTCGAGCGCCAGGTAGCGGTCCGCCACCTGTCCGGTCGCGACGTTCACCGAGTCCTTGAATCCGCCACGGCCGTAGAGCCCCTCAAAGTCGGCGGCCAGGTTGGCGAGGTTATCCAGCGATGCTGCGCGGTCGAAGTCGAGGGCCAGAAAGGCCGCGTGCGGCGTGACCACGCCCTGCCCGTACGCGCTGATCGGGCGTGGCGCCCGGTAGCAACTGGGATCATCCCAACCACCGTCGACCAGTGTCAGCCGCTCGACATCGGCGGCATAGCCGTTCGGTTCCATGCCGATGGCGTCCACGCCGTACTCCCGATAGCCGCCCGCCGGGTCGCTGGCTGGGCTGAAGCCCCAGTAGCCGTATCCCGCCTCGTCCAGTCCGAACTCGATCTGTGACTCGACATACAGCGGGTGGGTGATGGCCCAGCTATCCGGGCCCCAATCTTCCTCGGGCACCACCAGCGGCACCATGAGCGCCTCGAACATGCTGCCACCCCAGGTTGGGACCACGAGCTGGTCATCGTAGGGGTAGGCTCCTTCGAAGACGTCGATCCCCAGATAGCTGCGCCATTCCCCGATCGGCTTGGTCTCCGGCCAGCTCCAGTCACAGGTGTCGGGGAACGTGCGCCAGCCCCCGAAGTAATGCTCGGGCGGAATCTGGCCGAGCGCGATGCCGATGTAGCTGGCGATGCGCGGCTCGGTGTTGAAGGCGCCGTAGTGATGTCCGGTGTACTCAACCGTCTCGCCCATGCCGCAATAGTCACCGCTGACCGATGCGCTCTGCGGCGCGAGCCAGAAACCGCCCCGGATCAGCCCGGCGCCGGCATCGGGACCCTTGGCGTTCGGATCGTAGTAGCACCCGAAATCCATGCTCTCGGCCAGCGCCAACGCCCGATCGTGCAGCTCGGGCGCGCCGTCGGCGACCATCAGCAGGGCGGACGCCAGCCAGCCGTTGTCGACGCTGGAGGCGAACGGCTCCACCGGGTTGTTAGGCGGCTCCGGCCACGTTGTCAGCAGCTCGCCGGTCCGCGGCGAGTACCAATTCCAGAACTGGCCCGACGGCTCGTGCCGTTCGAGTCTCTCGACGGTGGTCAGTGTCTTGTTCATGCGCTCGAGCGCCTCGCTGGCGCCGATGAGCCCCAGGTCCCGAGCGGCCAGCGTGGCCCAGAAGTACATGCCGATGTTGGTTGGCGAGGTGTAGGCGGCCCGGCTGCGCGGGCGCAGATCACCGCCGATGTTGTCGGT
>JAGXHP010000189.1 GCA_024636135.1 Chloroflexota bacterium | reverse complement strand
GTGTGTGACCTTGCCGTCGTCCTCGGTCAGCGCAGTCCGGGCCGCATCGAAGGAGTCCGGCCACACGCTGCGGCCGTCCATCACCGCCACGACGTGCTCGGGCTGGGCATCCCAGGCGGGCGTCCCGCGCAGGGAGGGCACCGCATCAACGGGCACCTGGACCGCAAAGCCGGCGCGACCAAGGACCTCGAGCGTCTGCGCCGATGCCCGCCCGAACTGGACCGTGACGATCGGCGTCGACTGCTGGCTGGCGGCGTCGGCGCCCTCGTAGGCGGCGTCGCGCAGGGCGGCATCGGCCTCGTCCATGACCATCCCGAGGCAGGGCTCGTCGAGCTGGAGCCGGACCTGCGGGTCGGAGGCGGCGCGGTCGCGGACCCAGGTCCAGATCGCCTCGCCGGCGGCACGCGCCAGGTCGATGGGATCCAGCGCCGGATCCACCTTGCTCAGCTTGATCAGCGAGTACGGCCCGAGGATGGCCCAGGTCGTGTCGGGATCACCGGTGGGCTCGCGCCACGGCAGCGGTCGCAGGGTGGCGATCGGCCGATCGATCTCCGGCACGACGTAGTGGTAGTTCGTGTCGAACCACTTCGTCATCTCCCACGCCTCGCGTTCGGGCGTGCCACGCGCCAGGTCGGTGAGGACCTCGAAGGCCTCGTCGCCGATGCGGACGGCCTCGTGTTCCGGCGCGATCCCGAGCATCAGCGCGGTCTCGAGGACCTCGTCGTACAGGAAGTAGTCGTCGACCGCCGAGCCGATGGCGTCGCGCTGCTCGTCGAGGTGCGCCTGGCGAAGCTCGGTGATGCGGGCGGTGAACGCATCGGCATCCATGCGGCCGGACCATGCCTTTTCCAACGCCCACTTGAGCTCCCGGTTCGGCCCGATGCGGGGGAAGCCCGTGAGCCGCGCTGTGATCTCCATTCCCGCAGTCTACGGGCAGGGGCAACGGTGCAATGCCTGATCCTGAAGCGCCATGAGTCCGGGGCCGCCATGGGCCTTGCGGGCCATGTCTCACGCGATGTCTGAAGACGATACTCCCGCGACAGTCCTTATCCGCCCGAGGTCCCGAACCCGATGCCGCAAGAACTCATCATCATCTTCCTGCTCTTTTTCGCCGTCCTGGCGTTCGCCTGGTTCTACCTGCAGCGCGCGAAGGCCCGCACGAGCACCGACGCCGACGCCGCACCCGACCCCGTCGAGAACCATGAAGCAGCCCCGCAGACGACCCCCACTGAACCTCCGGCCTGATCGGGCCATCGTCCAGCACCGCCGGATGTCTCGTTGAGAGCGCTCCTTACCCTGGCGCTGGTGGTGCTGCTCATCGGCGGTGGGCTGAAGCTGGCTGGCGCGCGGCTACCGCTGATCGACTACCCGCTGGGTCCCATCGGTGGGCCGGGAACCGGTCCGGGAATGCCGGACGTTCAGATCGACGCGCCCGGTTTCGGTGAATTCGAGGCGCCCTGAGGAGCCTCCTCTGCGGCCGCCCCCACGGCAACGAGCGATACGTCATAGACGAAGAGCCGCGGTAGCGCCAGGATCGTGGCCACGGTCGCGGCCAGCAGCGCGTGGCGTCGCGGCACGAGCAAGGTCCCAATGAGAGCAGCCGCGACCACCACGGCATATAGCACCGGTGAGACGCCGAGCAGTGAGGGTGCTGCCTCCGATCTGACTCCTGCGCCGGCGATGCCCATCGGCACGGCGGGCGCCATCAGGATCGCCGCGAGCGCCAGGCTGAGCCCCGCCCGTCTCCACTCGCCGCGTACCACGTAGGCAGCCACCAGCAGGATCGGGGCGAACTTCATGGATGCGGCAACCGCGACCGCCACGGGCCCCCACCGCGTTTGGAAGCCCAGGATCAGCGCGAGCACCATCAGGGACTGGACATTCCCACCGGCCGACACGGCAAACAGCGGAGGCCCGACGAGCAGTGCCACGGCGGCGCCACGCCGTCCCATGCGCCACAGAACGACCCAGACACCCGCGGTCGCGGCGAGCAGCACGGCGCTCCAGCCCGCGGCGACGACCTCGCGCGGCAGGTACGTGAGCGGGATCCACACGGCCGCGTACCACGGCGCGTACCAATACGAGTTCACCGCCACGTCGCCGGACACGTAGAGCGGATCCCCATCCCGCAGCCGCTCGGCAGCGGCCAGGTACACGTCCATGTCCCCGAGCGGCCAGTCACGGATGGCGAAGACGACATGATTCACGCCGATCGCGACGAGGATGGCCACGATGACCAGCTGCGCCAGACGCGCCGCGCCTCGGCTGCTCGGGTCGATCACGACGCGTCGCCCATGGCGGCGACCACCCGCTCGGCCAGCGCGATCGAATAGTTCTGACCTCGGTCGTGCGGGTAGACCTGGAACATGTTCGCGACCCACAGGTTCGGGATCGGCGTGCGAAAGGGCGGGATGTGGTCGCGGTAGTCGACCGTCACGATCGGCTGGGCGAACGGGGCCGCGAAGACCCAGGCATCGGTGACCCAGGACCGGTCGAACGCGGGGTTCAGGCGGGCGAGATGCGGCAGGAAGTCATCCAGGACCGTGTCGAGGGGAGCCGACATCAGTGGATCGTCCATGGGCCGGTAGTTGCCGAGATAGACGAGGTGACGCCCACCGTAGTCCGCGGCCGGCAGGTAGTTCGTGTGCTCCACCAGGGCCATGAATGGGAATCCCGGGTCGTTGACATTCAACCAGTACGCCGAGGTCAGAGGGCGATCGAGGGCGAGGATCGCGCAGTGGGCTCCGTAGGCGCGGCCCCAATCGTGACGGTCACGCCATGCTGCCGGCAGATCGGGGACGAGCCGCGCGGTCAGCCGAGGCGCGAACGTGGAGATCACACGGTCGAACCGCTCGCTGCCGTCCTCGGTCTCCACCAGCAGGCTGCCGTTGTCCGGGCGGACCGATGTCACGGACATGCCAAACCGCGTCTCTCCACCCGTCTCGCGGATACGCTGCGCCAGGCGGTCGTAGAGCTGCTGGAATCCGCCGCGCAGGTAGCCCAGAGACTGGGTGCGGTCGTGGACGCGCGCCCAGAACCACGGCATGGCGATCTCCGGAGCGGCGTCGCCGAACTTTCCGCGAAGGAGCGGTTCCCAGACAACGTCGTACGCTCTCTCGCCCATCCAACGACGGGTCCACTCGGCCGCGGTGCCGCCCTCCAGGAGTCGCGGATCGGGCATCGCCTTCAGGCCGGCCAGCGCCGCGCCCATCCGGATGCGGTCCGAGATCGGCAGCGGTGAAAACCCCAGCAGGGAGCGAGGCGAGTCGAGCTGATGGAGGACGCCGTCGCGAAGCGTGGCCGTCACCGGCTGCTTCCAGACGAGCCGATCGCCGAGATCGAGCTCGTCGATCATTCCAATCGCGCGGCGATCCGAGCGAAAGAGGTGGTGATAGAACTTCTCGAGCCACACGCCGGGCTGGAGCTCGAACCCCGATGCCAGGCCCCCGGGCAAGGGCTCGCGCTCGATGACCGTCACGCGATCTCCCCGCTGCGCGAGGCGCAGGGCGGCAGTCAGCCCGAGTGCGCCGGCACCCAGGACGGCCGTGCTGTGGCTCATACGCTGCTCCATCTCGGGGTCGCCGCACAGTCTATGGCAGGCATAGCCCGTCCGACCCATAGCCGAGGAGGGCCATTGGGCGCCGATAATGGCGCTCGCGACAGATCCCACGCTCCAGGAGGTCAGTTGGTCGATACCGGAACAGCCGCGCGCCACAGCGGATGGAACCCGATGAAAGCGCTCGCCGCGTCCGTCGTGGTCGCGTTCGTCGTCATCCAGCTGGCCATTCCCCTGTTGGCGCTCGGCCAGCCTCGTCCGGCGCGCTTCGGCTGGCAGATGTACACGGCGGTTTCCTCGCTCCCTGAAGTGCGCCTGGAGGCGGCTGACGGGACCACCTCGTCGGTCGACCTTGCGGATCTCCTGGCGCGAGAGCGTGCCGACGTCGACGTCTCGGCGGCGCTGGCCCGGCACCTCTGCGCGACGACCGATGCTGCAGCGGTCCTCGTCACGTCCGGCGGCGAAGAGGAACGAGTCGCATGCACCTGAGGTGGCTGCTTCGGCTGGTGGAACGGCGGGCATCGCCGCGGGCCCTGGGCGTCGTGCGCATCACCGTCGGACTCGCGGCGACGCTGAAGGCGCTGGAGCTCGCGCCCGTGCTGGCGCGGATGGACGACCCGGCGACGCTTCGCATTCCCTACCTCGACGGGCTCGACATCACCGGGGCCGGAGCCGCGGTGCTCCTGGCCGCCTGGGTGGTCAGCGCCGCGCTGTTCGCGATCGGCGCACGCACGACGGTTTCGGGCGTGACGCTCGGTGTCCTGCTGGCGGGGATCTTCGTATCGGACCAGCAGCTGTACAGCAACCACCTGTACCTGTTGATCCTGCTGGTCGGGCTGCTGACCATCGGGCGCGCGGGGAGCGCACTGTCGATTGACGCGTGGTTGGGTCGCGGGCGGGACGAGGTGCCGGCCTGGCCGATTGCCCTGCTTCGCGCGCAGGTCAGCATCGTGTACGGCTTCGCGGCGCTGGCAAAGCTGAACGCCGCCTACCTGTCCGGATCGGTCGTCGCTGCGTACCTGCGTCGAGATGGGCCCATTGCCATCCCCGACGGATGGCGCACGTTCGAGGTCATGGCCACCCTGTCCATCCTCTCCATCCTCGCCGAGGGATTCGTCGCTATCGGCCTGTGGCTTCCGCGGTGGCGCGCAGCCGCGCTGGTCGTTGGTCTGGGGCTCCACCTCACGATCGCGATCTGGTTCGACCCGCCGATTCAGCTCCTGATCTTCGGCCTGATGATCCTGCCGGCCTACCTGCTGTTCGTCGACACGCGGCCGCGGTCCCGTGCCCTGGTGTGGGATGACTCCTGTGGCTTCTGCGGCCGAATCATGACGTGGGTCCGCCGCCTCGATTGGCTGCATGTCATCGACCCGATCCCCTCGTCGGACGCGAAGGCTCGCGAGGCCCTCGGGGTCTCCCAGGCGGAGGCGGACCAGGCGATCCAGCTCGTCTGGCACTCCACCGGACGGCGAGCCTCAGGGTTTGCGGCGGTGCAGCGTGTGCTCCAGGTGCTCCCCGTCTCCTTCCTGTGGGCTCCGCTCCTGCGCCTGCCGCCGATCATGGCCCTGGGCGAACGGGCGTACCGGCGGGTCGCCGCCCGTCGCAGCTGCAACGTTGCGCTGCGAACGGCCGCCGCCGCAGAGGCTCAGGTTTAGGGTGCGGATCCTGGTTCACGACTATGCCGGGCACGCGTTCACCCTTCAGCTTGCGCGGTCCCTGGCCGCGCGCGACCACGAGGTCCTCTATCTCCATGGAGGTGGGCTCAGAGCCCCGCGGGGGAACATGCAGGGCCGGCCCAGTGATCCGACTTCGCTGCGCATCGCCACGGTGGAGATCCACGAGCGACTGCTCAGCCGGGCCGGGCCGGGCCGACTGATGCAGGAACGCCGCTACGGATCGGCGCTTGCGCGACAGGTTTACCAATACCGGGCGGACGTCGTCCTCTCCGTTCCAAGCTCCCTGGATGCCCAGCGGGCAGCGCTGGTCGCCGCAACCGGCAGTGGAGCCGGCTTCGTGTACTGGCTTCAGGACTTCTACTCCCAGGCCGTTGAGCGACTGCTTGGTCGGCACGTGCCCGCGGCCGGGCGGCTGCTCGCCGCGCCGTTCGCTCGATTGGAGCGAGATACGCTTCGCCGCTCCGATGCCGTCATCGCGATCACCGACGACTTCGTGGCACCGTTGCGGAGCTGGGCCATCTCGCGTGACGCGGTCGCGGTGATCCCGAACTGGGCGCCCCTCGAGGATCTGCGGCCATTGGCCAAGGTGAACGCGTGGTCGAAGGAGCACGGGCTTACCGACCGGCAGAATCTCGTATATTCCGGCACGCTCGGCCGCAAGCATGATCCAGGGCTGCTTCTCGGGCTCGCTGACGGACTGCCCGATGCGAGCGTCGTCGTTGTCGCCGAAGGCGCCGGTGCCCGCAAGTTGGGCAAGGCGGCCGGGACGCGACGAAACAATCTCACGCTGCTCCCGATCCAGCCGGCGCCGAGGCTGCCCGAGGTGTTGGCGAGTGCCGACGTGCTGGTCGCCATCCTGGACGAGGACGCGAACGTGTTCTCGGTCCCGTCCAAGGTGCTCACCTACCTCGCGGCCGGTCGTCCGATTCTTGCCGCCATTCCGCGCGCGAACCTGGCCGCCCGGACGATCAACCGGGCCGGCGCCGGGCGCACGGTGGAGCCGGGCGACCACGAGGAATTCGTGGAGGCCGCCACGGAAATGTTGGCGAACCCGAATAGCCTGGCGGCTGCGGGCGCGGCCGCGCGAGCGTACGCGGAGGAGGCCTTCGAGATCGGAGCCATCACCGATGCCTTCGAGGTTGTGCTGCGAGATGCCCGTCGGATGCCCGCGAGCATCGGCTCCGCACCCGATACTGGGGGCGCACCAGACCCCGCACAACCGGAGGCGAAGGCTTGACATCCGCCACAAAGGCCCTGATCACGGGCATCACCGGCCAGGACGGCTCGTACCTGGCCGAGCTGCTGCTGGAGAAGGGCTACGAGGTCCATGGACTCATCCGGCGGTCGAGCCAGTTCAACACCCAACGCATCGACCACCTCTACGTCGATCCGCATGAGGCCGATGCCCGGCTGTTCCTCCACTACGCAGACCTCACGGACTCGTCCTCGCTCATCGGCCACCTCCACCGGATCAAGCCGTCCGAGGTCTACAACCTCGGCGCCCAGAGTCACGTGAAGGTCAGCTTCGAGATGCCCGAGTTCACCGCGGAGACCGCGGGGATGGGCACGCTGCGCATGCTCGAGGCCATCCGCACCGCCGACTGGCCGATCCGCTTCTATCAAGCCGGGTCCTCGGAGATGTTCGGCCGCGTGCTGGAGAGCCCCCAGAGTGAACGGACCCCCTTCAACCCGAGAAGCCCGTACGCAATTGCCAAGGTGTTCGCGCACTTCATGACGGTGGACTATCGCGAGGCGTACGGCATCCACGCCAGCAACGGCATCCTCTTCAACCACGAGTCGCCTCGGCGGGGCGGAACGTTCGTGACGCGCAAGGTCACCCAGGGCATCGCCGGCATCCTGGCGGGCAAGTCCGAGCACGTGTACCTGGGCAACCTTGATTCGCGGCGGGACTGGGGCTACGCCAAGGAATACGTCGAGGCGATGTGGCTGATGCTCCAGCAGGATGAGCCCGACGACTACGTCATCGCCACCGGCGAGATGCACACGGTCAGGGAGCTGTGCGAGGTCGCCTTCGGCCTCGCCGGGCTGGACTGGGAGCGCCACGTCCGCATTGACGAGGAGTATTTCCGACCCACCGAGGTCGACGAGCTGTGCGGCGATGCGTCCAAGGCGCAGCAGCGCCTCGGCTGGCAGCCGACGATGAAGTTCCGAGAGCTCGTGGCGGTGATGCTCGAGCACGACATGCGCGAGGCCGGTGTCGAGGCTCGCGGATGACGGACTTCTGGCGCGGCCGGCGGGTGACGGTCACGGGAGGCGGCGGATTCCTGGGGAAGGCCGTCATCGCCCAGCTCGAAGGAGCTGGAGCCGACTCGCTGTTCGTGCCGCGCTCGCTCGAGTTCGACCTGCGAACGGCTGATGGGATCAGCCGCGCTCTCGCGGATGGAGAGCCGCAGCTCGTCATTCACCTGGCCGCGGTCGTCGGGGGCATCGGCGCCAACCGGGACAACCCCGGCCGGTTCTTCTACGAGAACGCCGTCATGGGGATCCAGCTCGTGGAGCAGGCGCGACGGGCGGGCGTGGAGAAGTTCGTCACCATCGGCACCGTGTGCTCGTATCCCAAGTTCACGCCGGTTCCGTTCCATGAGGACGACCTGTGGAATGGGTACCCGGAAGAGACGAATGCCCCGTACGGCCTGGCGAAGAAGATGCTTCTCGTCCAGGGGCAGGCGTATCGGGAGCAGTACGGCTTCAATGTCATCCATCTCATCCCGGTCAACCTCTATGGGCCAGGCGACAACTTCGACCCCGCGAGCTCCCACGTCATCCCGGCCCTGATCAAGAAGTGCGTGGACGCTCGGGAGGCCGGTGACCCGTACATCGAGGTCTGGGGCACCGGTGCCGCGAGCCGCGAGTTCATCTACGTGGACGACGCGGCGCGAGGAATCGTCCTCGCCGCAGAGCACTACGACGAGCCCGAGCCGGTCAACCTGGGCGTTGGCTCCGAGATCACCATTCGGGAGCTGACTGAGCTCATCGTGTCGCTCACCGGCTATCGCGGCGAGATCCGCTGGGACACCTCCAAGCCGGACGGCCAGCCGCGCCGCGCTCTCGATACTTCAAGAGCAACTCAGGCCATCGGCTTCACCGCACAGACACCACTCGCAACCGGGCTCGCAGCGGCGACCAGCTGGTACGAGTCTGGTCTGGGCGTGCGACGGCCATAGCCAACCAACAATCGATGATTTCCCGGGTGCTCAGTTCCGTCATCAGACCAAACCTCGATGAGGTCGGCGTCCTCCACACGCTGCTACGCGGAGGACCGCCGGGCGTCATGGTCGACGTCGGCGCGCACTTTGGAAGCTCACTCCGGCGATTCGCCGCCGACGGATGGCGGGTCTATGCGCTTGAGCCTGACCCGGCCAACCGCGCCGAACTCGAGCGCCGTACGGCCAACCTGCCGAATGTCAGCATTGACGGTCGAGCCGTGGCGGAGAGTGATGGTGAGCTGGTCGCCCTCTACACCAGCAGCGTTTCAACTGGGATCTCGGCCTTAGCGCCATTTCATGCC
>JAGXHP010000188.1 GCA_024636135.1 Chloroflexota bacterium | reverse complement strand
GGAGCCGTTGAGCGCGAACAGCGCGGTCGGCGGCTCGGGCAGCGCCATGATCTTCCGCGTCGCTTCGTAGGCCGCGTTCTCGACGGGCGGAATCGGGTGCCGGTACGCGTCCGGCAACGGGAGCCCTGCGGCCGCCATGATGCCGGGAAACGCGGCGGAGCGCTCGTCGGGGTTGAGCATCGGGTGGTAGTCGCCCAGCGCGGCGATGCGGGTGTGGCCGAACGACACGAGGTGGCGTACGCCGGCCTCGACGGTGCCCTTTCCGTCCAGCATCACGTGGGCGAACGGGCTGTCCGGGTAGATGTGATCGACCTCGACGACGCGTGTACCCGACGCCTGGATCCGCCGCAGGTAGTCGTGGTTCGGTTCGCCGTACCCGCTCCGCAGGATGATCCCGGCCACGCGCTGTCCGTGGAACTTCTGCAGCAGCTCGAGCTCGAGGTCGGTTCGGTACTCGCTGTCGCCGAGGATGAACGTGTAGCCACGCGCCCGCACCGCCCGATTCACGGCGCGCGTGAGAAGGGCGAAGAACGGTTGAACGATGCTGCCGACGACCATGCCGATGGTGTTGCTGTGCTGCCGCCGAAGCGCGGCGGCGATCTCGTCGGGCTCGTAGTTCAGCTCCTCGATCGCTTTGCGTACACGGGCGAGCGTCTCCGGTGCGAGCTTGTCGGGATCGCGCACGGCGCGCTTCGCGGTGGTGGCGCTGACTCCAGCACGTTGCGCGACATCGGTGATGTTGGCCACGAGGCCATAGTACACAGGTCTCAGGCGTTGACAGGTCGGGGAGGCAGCCCTACAGTCATGGCCACGTGCCCATCCGTGATCTTGAGTTCCGCCGAGGCGTGGGGGGTGGGCCGCGATTCCCCGCCGAAGCGAGAGAGGGGTGTGAGCGTACCGACCATGGAACACCGAGTGCCCTCGTGGCCACGAGGCCATGGCGACCCGAAGCCCGTTTCATCTGGAGCAAGAATCCGCTGGAGGACCTCATGACACGACGCATATTCCTGCCTACGCTCGTCTTCGCGCTGACGCTCGCTCTGGGCTTCGCTTTCGCTCAGACGACCGTCACCATCGCAACGGTCAACAACCCCGACATGCAGATCATGCAAGAGCTCTCATCGGTGTTCGAAGAGCAGAATCCCGACATCAATGTCGAGTGGCTGGTCCTCGACGAAGCCACGCTGCGCTCGCGCCTCACCACCGACATCGCCACGGGGAGCGGGTCGTTCGACATCGTGACCGTCGGCGCGTACGAAACGCCGCTGTGGGGTCAGAACGAGTGGATCGAGTCGATCGACGGCCTGGCCGAGCAGTACCCCGACGCCGCTGCAGGCTACGACTTCGACGACCTGCTGCCCGCCATCGCGGACGGCCTGAGGGTCGACGGCGAACTGTTCGCCGTCCCGTTCTACGGCGAGTCGAGCTTCACCATGTACAACGAAGCGATGCTCACCGAAGCCGGCCTGACGATGCCCGAACAGCCCACCTGGGAAGAGGTTCGCGACATCGCCTGCGAGGTGCACGATCCGGCGAACGGCGTCAACGGCATCGTGATGCGCGGCAAGCCCGGCTGGGGCGACAACATGGGCCCGATCACCACCGTCGTGAACACGTTCGGCGGGCAGTGGTTCGACGCGGAAGGCGTGCCGCAGATCGACACGCCCGAGTGGCACGAAGCGCTCACCTTCTACAGCGAGCTCGTGCAGGAGTGCGGGCCGCCCGGGGTCACCGGCATCAGCTTCCCCGAAGGCCTCAACCTGATGAGCCAGGGGCAGGCCGCGATCTGGGTCGACGCCACCGTGGCCGCCGGCTGCCTCGCCAACTCGCCCGTCGGCGACGACATGGGCCACGCGCTCGCACCGGTCGGTCCGGTGCCTAAGGGCAACCAGTGGCTGTGGTCGTGGAACCTCGCGATCCCGACCACCAGCGACGCCATCGAAGAGGCGTTCCGCTTCATGATGTGGGCCACGAGCAAGGACTACATCGAACTCGTGGCGCAGGAGGAGAGCTGGGCGCAGGTGCCCCCCGGCACGCGCATCAGCACGTACGAGCGCGAGGAGTACCAGGAGGCGGCTCCATTCGCCGATCTGGTGCTGCAGGCGATCCAGAACGCCGACCCGACCGACGCCACCGCCGAGCCGCAGGTCGCGCCCGGCATCCAGTTCGTCCAGATTCCCGAGTTCCAGGGGATCGGCGCCCAGGTCGGACAGATCGTCGCCGAAGCGCTCTCCGGCGACATCACCGTCGACCGGGCGCTCGAGCGCGCGCAACGCATCGCTGCCGACGCGATGCAGGACGCCGGCTACTACTGAGCTCCTCGTCGGAGGGGATCGCCGCGGCGATCCCCTCCCCCTATCTTGTCGATGACTCCATCGCGAGGAGGCAGCCCATGGCCAGCTCTCAACCGACGCCGCCGGCCGCGACCACGTCGGCCCCAGCGCCGAAACGCCGCGTGGGTGAACGTCGCAAGTTCCTCTCGGCGCCGGCGATCGTCTTCTTGATCGCCGTCACCCAGGTCCCCTTCGCCATGACGATCTGGTACAGCTTCACCAACTGGAACCTGCTTCGGCCCACCAGCACCGGGTTCCTCGGCTGGGACGGCATGTGGCGCAACTTCAGCCGCATCCTCTCGAACCCCGACTTCTGGACGATCCTCTGGAACACGCTCTTCCTGACCGGATCGGTCGTCGTCCTCAGCTTCGTGTTCGGCATGATGTTCGCCCTGCTCCTCAATCGGCCGTTCCCGGGACGCGCTATCGCCCGCACGATGTTGATCAGCCCGTTCCTGGTGATGCCGGTGGCCGCCGCGATCGTCTGGAAGTTCCTGCTGCTCGACCCGTCGAACGGGCTGTCGGCCTGGGTCTTCCGTAGCGTGCTCGGCATCCAGAGCGTCTACCTGGTCGAGGTCGCGCCCATGCTGTCCATCATCGGCATCGTGTCGTGGCAGTGGATCCCGTTCGTGATGCTGATCCTGCTGGCCGGACTGCAGTCCTTGCCCAACGAGATCGTCGAAGCCGCGCAGCTCGACGGTGCTGGGCCGCTCCGCATGTTCGTGAACATCACGCTTCCACACCTGCGCAGGTTCATCGAGATCGCGTTGCTGCTCGAAGTGATCTTCGTGCTCAGCGTCTTCGGTCAGATCTTCGTCGTCACCTCCGGCGGTCCCGGCATCCAGACCACGAATCTCCCGTACCAGATCTACCTGGAGGCGTTCAGCAGCTTCAACATCGGCCGCGCCTCCGCCTACGGCATCTTCGCCATCATCCTCGCGAACGTCGCGATGATCCTCTTCCTGCAGGTGGTCCGCCGCCACCGTCTGGAGGGCACCTCGTGATCCGCTCCCCCGCGCTCCGCTGGACCCTGAACGTCGTCACCCTGTTGCTTGCGTTCCTGATGATCTTCCCCGTGCTGTGGATGGTGCTGACGTCATTCAAGACCGAAACCATGGCGATCGCCTTTCCCCCGCAGCTGTTCTTCACGCCGACGGTCGAGAACTGGGTCCAATCCGTCTTCAACGGACCGCTGCTCGAGTTCATGGGGAACACCGCGCTCATCACCGTCGGCTCGACGCTGCTGGCCATCCTGCTGGGCGTGCCCGCCGCCTACGCGATGGCGTTCTACCGGACCGAGCGCTCCGACGGCAGCATGCTCTGGATGATGAGCACCCGCATGCTCCCGCCCGCCGGCGTGATCGTGCCCCTGTTCGTGCTGTTCCGCAACTTCAACCTTCTGGACACGCACCTCGGGCTGATCATCGTCTTCGCCGGGATGAACCTGCCCCTCGTCGTCTGGATGGTCACGGGGTTCATGGAGGATCTGCCGTTCGCGCTGATCGAGGCCGCACGCCTGGACGGCGCCAACCTGTGGCAGGAGTTCACGTCCGTCCTGCTTCCGCTGCTGGGCCCCGGCCTGGCTGCCACCAGTCTGCTGGCGCTGATCTTCACCTGGAACGAGTTCTTCTTCGCCGTCAACCTCACGACCCGCGACGCGTCCCCCCTGTCGGTCTACGTCAGCACGTTCAAGTCGGCGTATGGCGACCTGTTCCTCGCCAAGATGTCGGCGGCTGCGACCGCTGCCGTGTTGCCGGTCCTGATCGCCGGCTGGGTCGCGCAACGCCACCTCGTCACCGGCCTCACGATGGGAGCCGTCAAATGACCAGCACCGCCACGAACTCCATGACCGCCGCCCAGATCACCGCGCCCCGTCAGTCCCGCATCATCGAGGCCGAGCGTCCCACCCCCGGGCCCCGCGACGTTCTGATCGAGGTGGCGCGCGCCGGCGTCTGCGGTACCGACATCCACATCTGGCACGGCGACTACGAGCTGGCGAAGTTTCCGCTCATCCCCGGCCACGAGTTCGCCGGAACGGTCGTGGCGGTGGGAGACGAGGTCACCCGCTACGAGGTGGGCGACAGGGTCACCGCCGATCCCAACGTTCCCTGCCTCACCTGCCCGGAGTGCCAACGCAACGCGTTCAACCAGTGCCACGACCTGAAGGCGCTGGGCGTGACCACGAACGGCGCCTTCGCCCACTTCATGGTGGCGCCCGAGCGCAACGTGTTCCCGATCGGTGACCTGAGCTTCCAGGACGGCGCGTTGATCGAGCCGCTCGCCTGCGTCGTGTGGGGACTCAAGCGCGTGCACGTGCAACCCGGAGACCACGCCATCGTGTTCGGTGCCGGGCCGATGGGCTGCCTGCTGATGCAGGCGGTCAAGGGCTCGGGCGCCTCGAGCGTCACGGTGGTCGACCGCTCCGCGAAGCGGCTCGAGATGGCCGCCCGCCTCGGCGCCGACCACGTGTTCGAAGCGGACGGGCTCACCCCCGAAGCGACCCGCAGCGCCGCCCCACACGGGTTCGAGCTGGTGGCGGACGCGACGGGGATCCCGAAGGTCATGGAGGGCGCGATCGCCTACGCGCGCCCGGCCGGCACGCTCTGGGTGTTCGGCGTCGCGCCCGAGTCGGCGACCTTCCAGCTGTCCCCGTACGAGCTGTTCCGCCGCGACCTTCGTGTGGTCGGCACGTTCGCGATCAACCGGACCTTCCAGGAGGCGATCGCCATGATCGAAGGGGGCGTGGTGAATGTTGCGCCCCTGGTCTCGCACACGGTGCCCCTCCAGGAGTTCGAGGCGGGCCTCGAGCTCGCCGAGCACGATCCCGACCGGATGAAGGTCCAGTTCGACGTCGCGGGCTCGTGAGCTCGCCTCGAGGCACCACCCGGCGCGTGACGATCGACGGTCCCCACGACCTCCGGCTCGAGCCGGTCGACCTGGCCGAGCCCCGACCGGGCGAGGCGCGCCTGCGCCCGCTGACCATCGGCATCTGCGGCAGCGACCTGCACGTGCTCGCGGGCCATCATCCCTTCGTCACCTACCCGGTGCTCCCCGGCCACGAAATCGCGGCGGAGGTGGTGGCGGTCGGCGACGACGTTGACCGTGCGTGGATCGGTGCGCGCGTGGCGCTCGAGCCGTCGCTGGCGTGCGGCGAGTGCCGGACCTGCCGCGCGGGGCGCTACAACATCTGCGAGAACCTCCGGGTGATGGGCTTCCAGGCGCCCGGCGGGATGGCCGAAGCCTTCAACGCCCCGCTCGACCGGCTGCACCGACTGCCCGACGTCCTTTCGGACACCGCAGGGGCGCTCGTCGAACCGGTGGCCGTCGCGACCCACGCGCTGCGTCTGGCCGAGCAGATCGTCGGATCGCTCGGCGGACGCGACGTGGCGGTGATCGGCGCAGGAACGATCGGAGTGCTCTGCGCGCAGGTCGCGCGTGCCGCCGGCGGCGAGGTGACGGTGAGCGACCTCGATGCTGCACGGCGTGAGAGCGCGCAGGGGTTCGGGTTCACCGCGCTCGAGACGCTCGGCGAACGCGGCTTCGACGTGGTGTTCGAGTGCGTCGGCAACGAGGGCGCGCTGCGTGGCGCGGTCGTCGCGTTGCGCAAGGGGGCGACCGTGATCGTCGTCGGGGTCTACGGCAGCGACCCGAAAATTCAGGCCGGCCTGGTCCAAGACCGGGAGCTGCGCCTTCAGGGCAGCCTGATGTACACCGCGGAGGACTACCG
>JAGXHP010000187.1 GCA_024636135.1 Chloroflexota bacterium | reverse complement strand
TGACGACGCCCGCCGCCAGCCAGGCGGCCGGCACCAGGCCGAGGCCCGCAGTCCAGCCAAAAGCGCGATTTGCCATGGCCTTATCGTCGCGCGCCACGCCCGGCGG
The DNA here is from genome assembly GCA_024636135.1 of Chloroflexota bacterium. Taxonomy (GTDB): domain Bacteria; phylum Chloroflexota; class Limnocylindria; order QHBO01; family QHBO01; genus JACDBZ01. The sequence goes on along the minus strand of JAGXHP010000187.1, from coordinate 11,414 downwards.
GCAAGGGTCAAACGGCAGGGTTGATGGCAGGGTTGGTGGATGCGCTGCACCTGCTCATCGGCTTCAGCGTGACAACCGGGCGGAAGCTGGAGCTCCGCCTGGCGCCTCCAGCGGTAGGCTTACCTCATGGCAATCACCCGACTCAACCACGCGGTCCTCTTCGTCCGCGATGCGGACGCCGCGGCCGACTTCTACGGCCGGGCATTCGGCTTCGAGGAGCTCACGCGACCCGCCGGCATGCGCGCGGCGTTCATGCGTTCGCCGACGGGCGGGAACCACCACGACCTCGGGTTGTTCGAGGTCGGAGCCCAGGCTCCGCGACCGCCCCGAGGATCGGTGGGCCTCTACCACCTGGCATGGCAGATCGACACCATCGAGGCGCTGGCCGAGATGTCCGAGCGACTGCGCGAGATGGGTGCGCTGGGCGGGATGTCCGACCATGGCGTGAGCAAGTCGCTCTACGGGAGCGATCCCGATGGCAACGAGTTCGAGGTCATGTGGGAGGTGCCGCGCGAGGCCTGGGGGGAGTTCGCCGACCAGGCAACCATCATGCCCCTGGACCTCGAGGCTGAAGTGGCCCGCTGGGGAGCACAGGGGTCCGGATAGGAGGAACGCGCCTCAGGTGACCGGGGTGCCGTCCCCGACGAGGCCGTCGAGCTGATCCGCGTGCTCCTCGAGGTGGCTCACGATGAACTCCTCGAGGATGCGCTCGACCGTCATCTCGCCCCGCGTCGGGTGTGCGCCTCGCGAGCGCCACGCGCTCGCCTCCCAGGCCCGCGCCGCGTTGCTCAGCTCGGCGAGCGAGGAGCGCACGCGCTCGAGAAGCGCCGGGGGATCGGTGTGCCGGTCGCGCTCGATGGCTTCGATACGTCCGGGGTCGGTCTTCACCCGGCCGAAGGCGACGGGTTCGGCCGACGCCGCGTCGATGACCTGCCGGATCTGCCCGAGCCAGTAGTTGGGGAACTCCGCAAGGTGTGCCCAGACCTGTCCGGCCTCCCAGCGCTCGTCGCCGCCGATATCGGGTTCGGTGAGGCCGGCCGGAACCGGACCACCGGCGTGGTCCGCAAGGCGCCGCTCCGCGTTCGCGAGCCGTGCTACGAGCGCATCCACCGAGGCCGTCATCGGCTCGGTCGCTCGACGACGGGCGACGTCAGGGACCCCAGCCGTTCGATCTCCAGGGTGACCGTGTCACCCGGCTGCAGATAGCGTCCGAGCTTCTCGTCGCGGATCTCGAGCAGGCAGCCGGTTCCCACCGTGCCGGAGCCGATGATGTCGCCGGGCCGGAGCAGGACGTCGGCAGAGGCGCGTTCGAGCATCTGGCCGAAGCTGAAATGGGCACTCGACCAGGTGCCGCGCGAGAGCTGGTCACCGTTGACCGTGGCGGTCATCGAGAGATCGTACCCCGTGCCGTCACGCGCATCCGCGAGCTCGTCCGGGGTGACGATCCAGGGTCCGATGGACGACGCGAAGTCCTTGCCCTTGGCGGGGCCGAGTCGGACGGTTGTCTCCTCGCGCTGGAGATCGCGCGCCGACCAGTCGTTGAGGATCATGTAGCCGCCGATCGCCTCCTCGCCTCGAGCGGCGTCGATGTCGCGCGCCGGCGTGTCGACGATCGCTGCCACCTCGAGCTCGTAATCCAGCTCGCTTGACTCGCGCGGCGCCCACACCGGGTCGCCCGGACCACGGATCTCGGAGACGTTGCTGAAGTAGAAGACGGGCAGGCGGAACCATGCCTCCGGGATCTCCATGTCGCGCCGCTTCCACATCGTGCCCACATGTCGTTCGAACGCGTAGAAGTCGCGGAAGGATGGCGGGGACAGGATCGGTGGCCCGAAGTGGAGCGCCTCCCCGTCGAGGGGCTCCTCCGGATCGGCGTCAAGGAGATCGGCGAGTGCATCGATCCGCATTCCCGCGGCCAGGTGCGCGTCGAGCGTCGTGATCGGCTGCCGAAACAGGCCGCTGTTGTGTGCACGCGCGGGCTGGGCTGCGACGAGGGCGCGTCGCGCAATCTCAAGGTCGAGCCAGCGGGCCCCGCCAGCATCCAGCGCCGCCGCCAGCCGCCACGGTGTTCCGGCCGGGGCGTTCCGCTCCCGGACGTGAGCAATCTTCATGGTCGGTCAGTGTAGGCGGCGCAGCCGATCCCGGAGCCGACGCCATCGGCCCAGCGCACGCTGGTGCTCGGCGCCGGACAGGATGCGGGTGCCGTAGCGGGCCAGGGCATAGTCGGCCTGCAGCGGTCCGATCTCGGCGAGGCGCACGCGGGCGGCATGCGAGCGCGGCGTCTCCTCCTCCCTCCGTGCCAGCGCCGGATCGTGCGCTGCGATCTCGTCGAGCGCTGCGAGGTAGGCGGCAACGGCGTCGGCCGGCGAGCCCCTCCTGGGTCCGCGCCGCAGGGCCGGCAAGCGCGGCGTGCGGATCCGGAGCGAGCGTTGCGGGATCGCGAACGTTCGCTCCTCGCTCCCGCCCCGCACGCGGCCGCGCACCCGCCGCCGAACCCAGACGCGGATGACGATGACCGCCAGCAGCGCGATGGCGAGCCACAGGATCGCAACGGTCATGATCGGGCCCTGGAGCTGTTCAATCGTGTACTCGCGCAGCTCCGGCAAGCGGGCGATCTCCTCGGGTGTCAGCGGGGCCGGCAGCGCGAACCCGATGCGGCTCAGGAGCTCGTACAGCGCGGCGGACAGGATCGAGGCGACGAATGCGAGCGCGAGCAGCCCATAGCCGATCAGGCTGAGCAGCGGTCCGAGCACGCCGCGCGCGACGGTGTCGACGGGCAGGCCCAGGAGGTAGGACCCGGGGATCCCGACGGCCAGGACGATCCCGAGCACGCCGAGCACCGTCCCGAGCCAGGAGCGATTGGTTCGCCAGTCCACGCCGGTCTCGCGGCCGATCTCCTGCAGGCGGGCCAGGCCGGCGGCCATGAAGCCGGCGGCCATGAAGGTCAGGCTGGCGACGAACGCCTCCTCGACGAAGACCCCATGCAGCGGCCCGGCTCCCAGCTGACCGAGCGTCCACGGAATGGCGAGCGCGGGGATCCCCACCAGCACCAGGCGGGTCAGCGCTCGATCGTCGAACTCGAAGCCGCGGCCCACCCCGCGCATGGCCGCCACGAGGATCAGCCATCCACCCGGATGGAGGACGATCGCACCCGCCAGGTCGCCCGCCAGCACGAGTGTTCGCACCCGATCGTCCCAGAGCCAGCCCACGGCGCCGATGGCCACGAGGACGCCGAAGAAGGTCAGTGGCCGGTCGTCCGGGCGCAGCAGGCGCCGATTGACGGCAAGGGCCGCGCCGCCCGCCGCGACGGCGAGCTCGAGGGTGCCGAGCATCGGCTCGCGGCCGTCGATCGTCGTCTCCACCGCGGCGTACACGACCGCCAGCCAGGCCCCCTCGGCGAGGAGCGCCAGGATGGGCAGGATCCAGCCGATGACGCGGTCAGCCAGCCAGGACGAGCGCATCGGCGTCCCTCCATCCCGGGGCGAGGTCCGCGGCGTGCGCTGCGACGCCGATGCCGGCCATCGAGGCCCGATGCGCCCCCCGCTCGTCGCCGAACGCCAGGTGGGTGACCGCATATCCGGACCGCGCCAGGCGCAGCACGCGATCCGCGTACGGCTCCGGATCCCGCGCCGACAGCGTCAGAAGCGTCCCGCCCGGGGCCAGTCGCCGCGGCACGACTCCCAGCAGACGTTCGAACGGCAGCGAGACGATCGGCTGAAGTCGGGCCAGGGCGTCCTCGATGCGACCGAGCTGGTTCGCCGCCGCGGACGGGGGCAGGTAGGCCCAGCGGCGCCCGCCCGCCATCTGTGCCCCGACGAGCAGCCCGCATGCGGTGTCGTCGCGCAGCAGACGACGGGCGAGCGACGCCGCTGCGACGCACAGCGCCTCCACCTGGTCGTCGTCGAAGATCATGAGCCAGTACGGGCCGGGGACCGTCTGGAGATCGACGGCCAGCAGCACCTGGCGTTCGTGGACCGGTTCATATCGCCGGCTGACCGGCTCGCCGATCCGAGCCGTCGCCCGCCAGTGGATGCGCCGTAACGGATCTCCCGGCTCATAGCGACGGACCCCCGCGTAGCGCGAGTCGTCGACGAACAGGCTGGCGCGCGAGCGCACCGAGCCCAGCGGCGCACGGGCCGTCGGCGGTGCGCGCACCGGGACCGTTCGAGGACGCACCACGAGCTCGGCCGGGAGCTCGCGCTCCTCACTCGTCGTGCCTCGCTCGAACAGGTCGCTGGCCGTGAGCCGGATGGGACCGAAGCTGAACGCGCCGCGTCGTCGAGCGTCGATCACCAGGTGCCGAGTGACGCGCTCGAACCACAGCAGCGACCACGAGTTCTGGAGGGCGCCCTGGCCGGGGCGCTCACTGGCGACCAGCGGCTTGCCGGTGACGCGGAGTGTATCCGTCACGTGGTCATCGACCGTCAAAAGCGGCACGGGCAGGAGCTTGCGGTTCCACACTTCGATGTCCAGCGGGATCTCATCGCCCCACACGGCGCGCTCGGTGCCGATGCGGCGCTCGTAGTCGATCGAGTCCAGGCCGTAGCGTGACCACAGCGTCGTCAGCCAGCGCGAGACCAGGGTCAAGCCGCCGACCAGCAGCAGCCCCGGCGCCGCGAAAACGGCACCCGCCACCACCATGGCGATCCCGATGACCGTCCAGCCGTTCATGTCCGAGGCGTCAGTGCGCTCCGGCGCCGACGCCGACCGGAACCGTCGCCAGGACCTCCTCGATCACGGCCGGGGCGGTCGCGCCCCGCAGCTCGCGGTCGACGTCGACGACCAGGCGATGGGTCAGGACCGGGCCGGCCAGGGCCGCCACGTCGTCCGGGAGCACGAAGTCACGACCTTCGAGGACCGCCAACGACTGCGCCGCCCGATACAGGGAAACCGAGGCGCGCGGGCTCGCACCGAGCTGAAGGTCGGGGTGCTCGCGGGTGGCGCGGACGAGTCGAACGGCGTAGGCCTCCACCTCATCGCTCACGGTGACCGAACGGGCCAGGGTCCGCAGGGCGGGGAGCTCCGCGGGATCCATGATGCGCTGGACGCCATCGAGCGGCTCTTCCACGCTGCGGTAGCGACGCGCGATCGACCGCTCGTCCTCCTCGTCGGGGTACCCGATCCGGATGCGTACCGTGAATCGATCGAGCTGCGCCTCCGGGAGCGCAAAGGTGCCCTCGAGCTCGACGGGGTTCTGCGTCGCGAGCACCAGGAACGGTGCCGCGATCTCGCGAGTCTCGCCATCGACACTGACCTGGCGCTCCTGCATGGCTTCGAGCAGCGCGGATTGGGTGCGCGGGGTGGCGCGGTTGATCTCGTCGACCAGCAGGACGTTCGTGAAGATCGGCCCGGGAATGAATCGAAATGCGCCATCGGCGAGAACGCTGGAGCCGGTGACGTCGGTGGGCAGAAGGTCGGGCGTTCCCTGGATGCGCCCGAAGTCCAGGCCGAGGGCGCGGGAGAACGCCCGGGCCAACAGCGTCTTTCCGACGCCGGGCACGTCCTCGACCAGGGCGTGCCCATCGGCCAGGAGCGCAACCATCATGAGCCGCAGTGCCGGCTCTCCCCCGACGACCGCGTGCGCCACCTCGTCGCGCATGCTGCGCCACAGGCGCTCGCCGGCGTGGGAATCGGTCATCGCCTCTCCGAAGTCTGCGTGTGCGGAGGATACGGGCTGGTCGCTATTCTCGTTCAGCCCATGACCCATCCGACGATCCCGCTGATCGCCTCCGACCACCACCTGGCCCACGATGGGCTGATCGAGCTTGTCGCCGGGCGCGAGGTGCCGTGCTTTGAATCGCCCGCCCGAGCGACCGCGATCCGTGGCGCGCTTCTGGAGACCGGCGCCTATGACCTTCAGGCGCCGGAGACCCATGGCCCCGATCCCATCGCGGCGGTCCACGAGCTCGAGCTCATCGACGTGGTGGAGCACGCCTGGACCGATGCCATCGCGGCGGGGTGGGATGAACGCCGAGCGCTGCTGCCCGACACGTTCCTGCTTCGCGCGTACGCCGGCTCGATGCCGCTCGATGCCCTGCCGGCCGCTCGTCATCTGCGACTCGGAGCCTATTGCTTTGACACCGCCACCCCGATCGTCGGCGGCACGGCGGCGGCGGCACGGGCCGCCGTCGACATCGCGCTGACCGCGGCGGATCGCGTCCTCGCCGGCGCCCCGCTGGCGTATGCGTTGTGCCGGCCGCCCGGCCACCACGCGGGCCGCAACCTCATTGGCGGCTATTGCTACTTCAACAACGCCGCCATCGTCGCGGAGTGGCTCGTCTCGCGCGGGGCGTCGCGCGTCGCGATCCTCGACGTCGACTTCCACCACGGCAACGGGACACAGCAGATCTTCTGGCAGCGCCCGGACGTGTTCTACGCCAGCCTTCACGGCGATCCCGGTGGGATCTACCCGTACTTCTCGGGCTACGCCACGGAGGTCGGCGGCGACCGAGCCGTCGGCACGACCATCAACCTGCCGCTGCCTCCCGGGACGGACGGCGACGGATACCTCACTGCGCTCGATGTCGCGCTGGATGCGATCACCGACTTCGATCCCGATGCCCCCGTGGTCGTTTCGCTCGGATTCGACACCTACCACGCCGATCCGATCGCCAACCTCGCCCTCCACACCGACGACTACGCGCGGATCGGCTCGCGGATCGCCGCCCTGCGGCGTCCCGTCGTCGCGATCCAGGAAGGCGGCTACGCGGTCGAGGCGCTGGGGGCGAACGCCGTCGCCTTCCTCGGCGGACTGCACGAGGACCTCGGCACCGAATGAGCGACTCGCACCGGCAGCCGCTGTGGCCGGCGTACGTGGCCACGTATACCTTCATGCTCGGCCAGTGGGCCTCCGGCGTGGCGGTGCCGCTCCAGGTTCAGCTCCTCGGCGGGTCGCTCGCCGACGCGGGACTGCTGGCGTCCGTGCGCTTCGGGCTCCAGGCGTTCCTCCAGCTGCCGTTCGGGGCCGTGGCCGATGCGTGGGGGACACGTCGCGTGCTCATGCTGGCCATCATCGGCAATGCGCTGGTGAACCTCGTTCCGCTCGTGGCGCTCGCGATGGGCAGCGTCATCCCGCTGTTCGCCTGGGCGGTGCTTTCCGGAGTGACGGCGTCGCTCTTCCTGCCGGCGATCAGCGCGTACGTTGCGATCAGCGCGCCGGACGCGTCGCGGGGCAGCGCCTTCGGCTGGCTGACGCTGTTCACCCACACCGGCGTGGCGTCCGGGCCGGCGCTCGGCGGGCTGGTCTGGGACCTCGGCGGGCCGATGCCGACCTACCTCGTATCATCGGCCGCCGGCCTGGCGGCCATCGTCGGGGCGGTGTTCGTCGCGCCGAGCCTGCGCACCACGATCCAGCTGTCTCGCCTTCCCGGCATGGTGGCGGAGGTCGCCGGGCAGCGGGCAATTCTCGGCGCCTGGCTGGCGGCTCTGGCGATCGGGCTGCCGTGGGGCGCCGTGGCCGGTCTCTTCCCGCTGTTCGGGACCGGCGTCGGGCTCGCGGCCGGGACCGTGGGCCTGCTGCTCGCGGCCCAATCGCTGGCGAATGGTGCTTCCCGCGTCCCGCTCGGCCGGCTCATTGACCGCCGCCGGATCTCGCCGGTGGCCGCCGCGATCGGCGCCGCGGGGTACGCGGCCGTGATCGCGCTCCTCGGCTTCCAGGACGGGATCCCGGGCATTCTTCTCGTGCTCGTCGCCGGCGTGATCATGCTGGCCTTCACCCTCATGCTGGTGCAGGTCACGATCAGCGCGGTGGCGCGACCCGAGTTGCGCGCAACCGGCCTCGGAGGCTACGGGACGTCGCTCTCCGCCGGGCTGGGCATCGGTCCGTTCGTCGCGGGCGGTGTGGCAGACGCCGGTGGCTTCGGCTGGGGTTTCGGTGTGATTGGAGGCATCGGGTTCGGCGTCGCGCTGTTGGCGGCCGTCGTGCTGCTCGGGGTGCCCCGCGGCCGCGATCCGGAGGCGGAAGGCTCCGCGTAAGGCCGCTGTTCGGCGGGCACGGCGCCGAGCTGCCTTCGGAGGGCTAGCGCCCCGCTGGGTCGGGCGATGGCCGAGGATCGGGAACCCCGGCGAGGTCCACGATGGCCTCCCACAGCCGTCGCCGATCGTTCGCGTCGACTCGGGTGGATGGGATGCGGTCGAACGGTCGCTCGCGCCGGTCGAGGAAGAGCCGTCCGTCCGGAAGGCCCGCGTCGGGGTCGGCGACGAGCCAGACGAGGGTGTCGATTCCCTCGGCGGGGGTGCGCAGCACCGGCCCCATGAAGCGGTGGAAGCCGGGCAGCATCTCCGCCAGGCCCGGCGTATCGGCCCAGCCGGGATGCATGACATTGAATCGGACGCCACCGGGTGCGGTCCGCCGCGCCCACTCCCGGGCCAGGGTGACCTGGGCGCGCTTCGCTCGCGCGTAGGCCTTGGCTCCCGAGTACTCGGTGGCGGACCGCTCCCACTGGAGGTCGTCGAGGTCGAGCGCCTGGGTGTACATCCCGCCGGACGTCACACCGATGACCCGAGACCCGGGCGTCCCCTCGAGCAGGGGCAGCACTCGGGCGGTCAGGGCGAACGGCCCGACGGCGAGGAGCGCCAGGCTGGCCTCGATGCCATCCGGGCCCACGTGCCGCTCCGGGAAGATCGCCCCCGCGTTGTCAACGAGCGCATCCAGCCGGTCCTCGGCGGCCAGGATGCGTTCGGCGGCGGCGCGGATCGAGGCAAGTGAGCCGAGGTCGGCCTCGACGATCGGGAAGCGATTCTCGTGATGCCGCTCGCGCAGCTCGTCGGCAACCCCGGTGAGCTTGTCGACGTTGCGGCCCACCAGGATGACGCGAGCCCCGAGCGCCGCAATCTCGTCGGTCGCGGCGCGCCCGAGCCCGGACGTCGGGCCGGTCACCAGGACCGTCGTGCCGCGCAGAGCGTCGGGACCGAAGGTCTTCCAGTCATGCAAACGCCGGCGAATCGCGTATCCAATGCGAGTGAAGCTGCCGACCACCGTCAGCTCCAGAAGATCGTCCAGAACGTCGTCCAACACGCATCCAATGATGAACGATTCGGAGCAGAGCCACCCATGACCACCATACGCAAGCAGATCGAGACCGCCCTGCCGGTCGCCGACGCCTTCGCCTACGTGGCCGACTTCGCGAGCTCGGCCGAGTGGGATCCAGGCGTGGAAAGCGCTGAGCGCACCGGAGATCAGGCGGGCGACGTCGGTGTCGGAACGCGCTACCGACTGCAGGTTCGCATGGGCGGACGCACGGCGCCGATGGAGTACGAGATCACCCGCTACGACCGCCCGAGCCGGGTCGTGCTGCATGGCTCCGGCTCCGGTGTCACCGCCATCGACGACATTCGCTTCCAGGACGTCGACGGCACGACCCGGATCGAGTACGTCGCCGACATCCGCCTTGGCGGGCTTCTGCGCCTCGTGCAGCCCTTCATGGGCTCGACGTTTGAGCGGATCGGCCGCGATGCGGCAGGGGGAATGCAACGCACCCTGGATGACCGCGCGGCGCGCGCCCAACGGCCATGAAGCTGGCGGTCATCGGTTCCGGGGTCAGCGGACTGAGCGCGACGTACGCGCTGAGCCGCGACGGTCACGACATTCGACTCTTCGAGGGTGAGTCCGCCGTCGGCGGGCATGTGAAGACGGTCGAGGTCGACACCCCGGATGGACCGGTCGGGATCGACACGGGGTTCATCGTCTACAACGAGCACACCTACCCGACCTTCATCGGTCTCCTGGATGAGCTCGGCGTCCAGACCCAGCCGAGCGACATGTCGCTGTCGGGGTCATGTCGGCGCTGCGATCTCGAGTACAGCACCCGCGGCCTGCGCGGGTACTTCGCACACCCCGGATCCGTGGGGCGGCCGCGGCACTGGGCCATGCTGAACGACATCCGCCGCTTCTACCGCGACGCGCGCCAGGTCCTCGAAGGTGAGTGGAGCGGCCTGACGCTCGGAGGCTTCCTGGATGAGCGCGGGTACGGGCGCGCGTTCCGCAGCCATTTCATCGTCCCCCTCACGTCGGCGGTCTGGTCGACGGCGGCCGATCAGATCCTCGACTTCCCGCTCGACTACCTGCTCCGATTCCTCGACCATCACGGACTCATCGGCCATGGGAATGCGTTTTCGTGGCGCACCGTCAGTGGCGGATCCCGCCGCTACGTCGAGCGCATCGTCGAACGGCTCCCGGACGGAACGGTGCGGTCGGGCGACTCCGTCATCGGCGTGACCCGGGAGCCGGCGGGGACTTTGGTGCGGACGCTGGCCGGCAAGTCCGAGCGCTTCGACGGAGTGGTGATCGCCACGCACGCGGACGAGGCACTCGAGCTCCTGCGCGACGCGGACGTGCGCGAGCGCGCCGCACTCGACGGGTTCGAGTACACCGAGAACCGTGTCGTCCTGCACACCGACGCCCGGATGCTTCCGCGCAAGCCGGCCGCTCGTGGGTCGTGGAACGTGACGGAGGCCGACTGCGCGGTCCCCGGTGAAGCGCTGACGATGACCTATCACATGAATCGACTGCAATCGATCCCCGGGCCGACGCAATACCTGGTGTCGGTGAATCCCGACGATCGGCTGCGTCCGGAGAAGGTCATCGTCGAACGTGCGATGCGACATCCGCTCTACACGTTTCGCACGCTGCAGGCTCAGAAGGCCGTCGGCGAGCTCCAGGGTCGCCGCTCCACGTGGTTCGCCGGCGCCCACCTTGGATACGGCTTCCACGAGGACGGCTGCCGCTCCGGCTTCGCCGCGGCGCAGATGATCGGCTCCGTGGATGAGGAGATCGCGGCATGAGGTCGCATCTTCTCGAGGGCGTGGTGCGGCACCGACGCGCCCGGCCCTTCACCTACGAGCTCGAGCACGACGTCTACTATTTCGCGCTTGATCTCGAAGAGCTCGACGAGGTCGATCGGCGGACCCGGCTCGTGTCTCGCAACCGCCCGAACATCCTGACCTTCCGGGACGTCGACCACTTCGATCCGCCCGCCGACGACCTGCGGCGCGCGGTCATGAACCTTCTGCGCGACGATGGCGTCGCCCCGGACGGCTGGCGCATCACGCTCGTGACGAGCCTTCGCGTCTTCGGCTACGTGTTCAACCCCGCCTCGTTCTATCTCTGCCGGGACGCGACCGGGACGCTGCGGCGGGTCGTCGTGGAGGTCCACAACACGCATCACGAGCGTCATCTCTACACGCTCGCTCCGCAGGCGGACGGCGAGACCTTCGTGTCGTCGATGGCCAAGGCCTTCTACGTCTCACCGTTCATCGGCCCGGTCGGCAGCTATGTCGTCCGCGTCAGGGATGAGCCGCAGCGGCTGAGGATCACCATCAACGAGTTCGAGGACGACGAGCTTCAGCTGCATGCCAGCGTCGACCTCGCGCGGCGACGCTTGAACTCGCGGACGGCGGCGCGCATGCTCATCCGG
>JAGXHP010000186.1 GCA_024636135.1 Chloroflexota bacterium | reverse complement strand
GTCCAGCGTGCTGCCCAGCGTCATGGCGTTCGGGTTGAACGCCGGCTGGCTGGCGAGCGCCCAGACGTCCCCGCTGGTCGGGTCAACGACCGCGGTGGCACCCGCCGCATAGGGGCTGAGCGCCGCCTGGGCGGCGGCCTGCACCGCCGGGCGCAGCGTCGTCGTGACGTCGGCCCCGGGCACCATGTCCGTCGCCACGAGAACCTGGTCGGGTGCGTCGGGTCGCGCGGCCACCAGGCTCCAGCCCGGCGTCCCGCGGAGTATCGCCTCGGCGCCGGCCTCGAGCCCGCTGCGCCCGACGACATCCCCGGCGCGATAGCCGGAATCCGCGAGCCGCGTGAGATCCTCGGCGCTGACCTCGCTCACGTAGCCGACGACCTGGCCGGCCAGCGATTCCTGCGGGTAGATGCGAACGCTGTCGTCGGCGTTCGCCGCCCACACCGTCTCATCCGTGCCGACAATGCGGCCGCGGGGCCCGAGCGATCGGTCGAGACGCAAGGTTCCGGAAGGTCCGAGCTCGGGGAAGATCACCTCGGGAGTCCAACGCAGCAGCCAACCGTCACGTCCCTGGACCAGGGTGAGGCCGCGCTCGAGATCCAGCGTCCCGAATCGCTCGCTGACAACTTCGAGATCCAGCGGCACGACGAGCCCGGGGACCGGGCCGGGCACCGGCTGCGCGGGATCGAAGCTCGGCGCGGGTGGATCGGCGGATGCTGCAGGGCTCGCCGAGGGCTCGCTCGAGGGGCTCGGGGCGGGCGTCGGGTCGGGAAAGTCGGCGGGGCGCGGCTCGGCCGGCAGCCCGACGGTGCGCGGGGAGCCGGGCGTGCCGGCGAGGCGCTCGACCCGCGCCATGTCGGCGAATGCCGTGTGCAGCGCGACGAACATCTCGAGCGGGTATCGCTCGGCCAATGCGGGATCGAGCGCGGCATGCATCGACGCATAGTTCCCCGCAGCCCAATCGGTGGCATACCCGGCGGCCAGGGCGACGGCAGCCTCCGACGAGGCGACGGGGAACGTCGAGGGCGTCGGGGTGGCGTCGGGGTCGGGACCGCTCGAGCAGGCGGCCAGGACCAGGAGGGCGGCGAAGATCCAACCCGTCGGGCGGCGCCCGATCATCGGGCCAGGGTCACGCGGCGAAATCCCTCGGCGGCGCGGTACCCGACCCGCTCGCCGAGCTCCTCGCTTCGGCGCCGGACCCACCGCGCGATCTCATCAAAGGATCGGAACTGGCTGGCGTGGCGGCCAAGGGACTCGATCTTGACGTCCAGGGTCGCGGCGATGTCCACGAGCTGGTTCGCCTCGTTCGTGCTCCACAGGTAGAGCTCGGCGACCTTCCAGGCGGCGAGACCCTCCGCATGGTGCTCGGGAAAGTTCAGCGGGTCGCGCGCGGTGGGGAACACCGCATCGACCGTGACCTGCCCGACGGCCCGGTGATCGGGGTGGTTCACCCATTCGTTGTTGACGAACAGCACGGTCGGATCGTGGGTCATCACAACCTCGGGCCGATAGGACCGAATGGCGTGCGTGATCCGCTCGCGAAGCCGAAGGGACGGCTCGACCTGGCCATCCGGCTCCTCGAGGAAGTCGACGCGCTCGATCCCCAGCACGGCACCGGCCTCCCGCTGCTCTCGCTGCCTGAGCGCCGCGACGGCCTCGACGTCGGCCGTGGGGTCGTCGCTTCCCTTCTCGCCGCGCGTCGCCAGGAGGTAGCGCGCGCCGGCGCCCTCGCGGATCCATCGGGCGATCGTGCCGGCGGCACCGAACTCGATGTCGTCCGGGTGTGCGGCGACGACGAGCACGCGGTCGGGGGTGGGCAGCTTGTCGTCAGGCATCGGGTCGTGGTCGATCGTAACAGTCAGGCCAGGGCGAGGGTCCGAGCGCCGCCGGGGTCGAGGATCTCGGCCGTCCAGGCGTGGCACGTGAAGTAGAGGACCTGGTGGCGTTGGGCCAGGTCGCGGATTGCGTCGGCGGCCCTCGCGGCTCGCTCCGCGTCGAAGTTCACGAGGATGTCGTCCATCACCACCGGCAGGGCCTCGGCATGACGGGCGAACTCTTCGATCAGGCCAAAGCGCAGCGCAAGGTAGAGCTGCTCCGCGGTGCCACGCGACAGCTCGTCGGTGACCCGGGACTCGCCGCCCTCGGTCTCGACCCGCACGCTGGCATCCCCCGGCGGCGCAACGATCCTGGTGTATCGCCCGCCGGTGATCCGCGCGAACTGGGTCTCGGCGGCCCGGATGACGTCGGGCTGGCGCTCACGCTCGTATCGGTGGCGCGTCTCCGCCAGCAGGCGCAGCGCGACCGCCCGCACGGCCCACGCGCGCGCCATGGCCGCCGCCGTGCCTTCGACGATGGCCAGCTCCTGCCGCAGTGCTCCGATCTCTTCGGCAGCCTCCAGCTGGCTGATCCGCGCGGCGAGGGCGCCGATGCGACTGTGCGCATCCGCGAGTTCGACATCCAGGCGGTCGGCGTGGTCGGCGACGTCCGCCAGCTCGGCGTCGATCGCTCCGGCGTCCGTGGCCCGCGCCTCGGAAGCCAGGCCGTCGACCGCCTCCGCGCTGCCCGCGATCCCGGCAAGGTGGAATCGGATTTCACGCGCGCGCGCGCTGAGCTCGCGCCGTCCGGCCGCCGACGCAGCGGCGGATCGGAGGTCGTCGGCGCTCGAGACTCCGTGCGCCGCACACAGGCTGGACAGCTCAGCGGCCCGCTGCGCCACGAGGTCGGCTGCCGTTCGGCGCCGTTCCTCCATTCGGGCGATGTCGGCTCCGATGTCGGCCAACCGCTGTTCGTCGGCCCGCGCTCGTTCGAGGCGCGAGGCGAGCGCAATGACCGCGGCCCCGCGATGTTCCGCATCGGCGGGAGACGACGCCCCCAGCGCACTCAGCACGGCGTCGGCCCGGGCGGCATGGCGTGCCTCGTCGTCTTCCAGGATCGCCAGCTGCTCGCGGAGGCGTTCGCGCTCGGTCGCGGCGGCCCGCGCCACGCCCGCCGCTCCCAGGATCTCCCGCGCGGCAGCAGGCGGGAGATCGGTCGGCATTCCGCGGTCGCGCAGCCAGGACGCCCAGGCGGCCTCCGCCTCAGAGCAGCGCGCCACCGCCGCATCGCGGATCTGGGCCAGGCGAGCCACATCGGCCCGTCGCTGCTCCAGGGATGCCACGTGATCGCGTGCCAGGTCGGCGCGGGCACGAGCCGTCGCGAGCTCATCGGCCAGCGCAGCCACTTCGTCATCTCCCGCGTCGGCAGGCAGGCCGGCGCGTGCCAGGAGCGCTGCTCGCTCCGGAGCGCGGTCCTGCGCCGGGCTGCCCGTTCGCGCGTCCATCAGCAGGGCGACTCCGGCGGCGGCAAGCCCAACGATTGCCCCGAGCAGCGCCTGCCCGAGGAGGCTTCCGAGGACGACTGCGGCCGCAACGACGCCGATCGCGACCAGGACGATGATCGGCCGCGGCGCGCGGACGGTCGGTCGCGTGGGCTGGCGCAATCGCTGGAGGTCCCGCACCGCACGCCGTCGGGCATCGATGTCGTCCGTGTCCGTGGTGGGCGCGATCTCCGTCTCGCGGGCATCGAGATCGGCATGTGCCGCCTCCCAGCGGCCGACGGCCGCGGCCGCATCCGCGCGAGTCGCCGTCAGGCGCTCCTCCGCGTCGCGGGTGGCCTGCACGCTCGGAATGGAGTCGTCCAGCTCGAGCAGTCGCGACTCGCTCCACCCGCCCACCCGTGCCCGCTGGTCGTCGACGAGCGTCGCGTTCCGCGCGATCCCGCCCTGAAGCTCGGCGCGCCGAGCGGTCCCCGCCACGATGGCGGCCGAGCCGTCGCGGATGGCGACGATCGCGTCCGAGCGATCGAGCACCTCGAGGTCCGGGTGGATCGCCTCGCGGTCCCGGCATGCCACCGCGAGGTCGTTGTCCAGGGCCGCCAGGGCCGCTTCGGCAGCCTCGAGCTGGGCAACGCGACGGTCGAGGACGGCGACCACGTCCGTTGGCAGGTCGTCGAGGGCGGCGTCGCCCGCGCTGAGCCTGGCCTCGATCTCATCGAGCTCGGCGAGGACCGGCGCCGCATCTCGCAGGCTGCGCAGCCTGCCGGCCCGCTCTCGCAGCGCCCGGGACTCCGTGCCTCGGGCGCGGATCCGAGCCTCGAGCGCGTCGCGCTCGGCGTTCGCGGCCTCGTAGTCCTCCGGCTGCGTTGCGAGGGCAGCAATCTCGGCCCGCAGTGACTCGATCCTGCTCAGCAGCGCGTTGAGCGGCGGCTTGCTGCCACTGGGCACGAACGTGTCGCGCAGCTCCGCCTGCAGTGTCTTCTCGAGGTCGACGGCGCTCGCGCCGCCAAGGCCGGCCCCCGCGCCGTAGATTCGGCCCCGCACGCCGCTGGTCGAAAGCGTGTGGAGATCCTGCAGCTCGCCGAGCCCGAACGCGAAGACGTTTGCGAAGAGGTCGCGGTCGGCGCCGTGAAGGAGCCGATCCAATGTCTCCTGGCCTCCCTGGTTCCCGCCGGGTGCGCGCACCGTCAGCGCTCCCCCGCCCCCTCGCTCACCATGGCGCTCGATCACCCAGCGCTCCCCCTCCGCGGTGGCGATCACGAGCCGGCCGCCGCGGCGTCCGCCGGCGAAGGCGGGATACCAGGTGCGGCCCTCGCGCGTGGCATCGAAGCCGAACAGGAGCGCGCGTACCGCGTTGAGGAAGGTCGTCTTGCCCGCCTCATTCGCGCCATGGATGACCGTCAGCCCCGGCTCGAGCGTCCACGACTCGTCGTGGAAGCGCCCGAACCCGTCGAGCTCGATGCGCTCGATGCGCATCAGCCGTCCCCCTCGACCGCGAGGAGCAGATCGATCCCGAGCGCCTCCGCGTCGTCGAGGATGTCCCCCACCAGCTGCCCGTCGTCGGGAGCGGCGGCCCGAAGGTAGCGTCGACCACGCGGCGACTCCTCGAAGAGGGAGGCGACCGACGAGCGGAGCAGCGCCTGCCAGCGCGCATGTTCCTCGGGGTCCGTGCTGCGCGCGCTCCGTCGAGCGGTGGACACCGTCCGCAGGAAGTCTCCGACGAAGTCCGGTGTCTCGCGGCGAGCCTCGAGGTCGATCTCCGGTCGCGTGGCGTCGCGGATCGACTCCACCCATGCGAATGGTCGAGCGCCGTCGAGCTCCTCGCCCAACAAGAGCTTCAGATGATCGAGGTACCCCGGACGCGCCAACGATCCGTGGAGCGGTCCGCGGCCGGTGAGCCGCAGGCGAATGACCAGCGATCGATCGTTGGCATCGTCCAGTGCAGCCGCGATCGCGGTTCGGGCCGCGGCCATCAGGGCCTCGTCGTCACGCAGCTCGGCGATCGGGATGTCGATCGGCCGCCAGCGCACGACATCGGTCGCGACGAAGGAGACCGTCACGCGGCGCCCGGCGTCGACCTCGACCAGGTAGCACCCGCGAGCGCCGAGCTCGCCGGGGTCCCGGCCCTGCGGGATGCCGCTGTAGTACGCGGGCGGGTCGTCGAGGACCGGCCCGGGCTGATGGATGTGGCCCAGCGCCCAGTAATCCATGCCCGACGCGCGGAGGTCGTCCAGGGAGCACGGGGCGTAGTTCGCGTGACCGGGTCGGTCGCCGACGTTGGTGTGGAGCAGGCCGATGTTGAACGGCGCCTCGTCATCGGCGCGCATGCCCGCCGCGTAGTTTTCGGTCACCGCCGGTCTCGGGTAGGAACGGCCGTGGATGCGCGCGATCTCGATCCCGTCGCGCAGCACCGGGGTCGATTCGCCGGCGTCGGTCCCGAAGCGATGGGCGAGCACGGGGAAGGAGAGGGAGGGTGCCCAGGTCGCCCCATCGGCAGGATCGTGGTTGCCGTGGACGACGAAGCTCGGAATGTTCGCCTGCGCCAGCCGAGCGAGGCCGTCGCGGAAGCGGGTCTGACCGAGCAGGGTGGGGCTGGCAACCTCGAACACGTCGCCCGCGATGACGACGAAGTCGACCCGCTCGCGCAGCGCGACATCGACCACGTTGCGCCAGGCGTCGGTGGTCGCGGCCCGCAGGATGGCTCGGATCTCGGGCGGCGCCTCCGAGCTCAGGCCCTCGAGCGGGCTGTCGAGATGGAGGTCACCGGTGTGGAGAAAGCGAAACGATGCGAGAGACGACACGGCCCGCCAAGCGTAGCCGATGCACATGACAGCTCATCGGTCGCGAGGCGGGCTCGTGCCCTCCGTCCGTGCCGGCCGCTCCCCCCGGGCGATCCACGCTGGACCGCGCCCGCCGGCACCGGAATGTGGTTGCGTCAGACGGAGCGTCGTCCGCTGAGCAGCTGGAACAGCAGCACGATGGCCGCGATCACCAGCAGAAGGTAGATCAGGTTTCCGCCAATGCCGCCGATCAGGCCGAGAAGCCAGAGGACCAGCAGGATGACGATGATCGTCCAGAGCATCGAATTCTCCTCACTCCTGTGTCGAAACCCCGCGGCCGCGTTGATGCGACCTCAATGCCCGTGATATCGCACAAAGCGTGCCAGCCGAGCCGCCAGGGGCTCACTCGCTCCGCGGTCGACGGCCCTCGATCACGAGGTAGACCAACAGGACAGCGGCCAGCAGGAGCAGGAGGTTGACCCACTGCCCGAGTCGCAGGATCACGCCGGCCAGCCAGGCAACCAGGGAGAGGGCGATGACGATCCAGATCACGACGTCAACGGATTGGGCTGATCGCGGCCGCGAGGGCCATGACCACCCCGATCACCAGCACCATCGCGGCACCGACGGCGAGGCTCGCCACCCATACCGATCGCTCGCCGTTCACGAGCCCAGAACCTCGAGCAGAAGCGCCGCGTGCTCATCGGCCTTGACGCGCGGCAGCACGTGCTCGACGCGACCGTCCTCGCCGATGACGAACGTCGTGCGCTCGTTGCCGAAGTACGTACGACCCTCGGAGGCCTTCTCGACCCAGACTCCGAACGCCTCGGCGGCGCGATGGTCGTCATCAGTCAGGAGCGGGTACGGGAGCGCGTACTTCTCGCGGAATGCGACGTGACTGTCGCGGCTGTCCGGCGACACCCCGAACACCGGGACGCCCGCTGCCGCGACGGCCGCCCAGCGGTCGCGCATCGCACAGGCCTGCTTCGTGCAGCCCGGAGAGTCATCCTCGGGGTAGAACATCAGGACGTGGCGGGTTCCCGCGAGGGAGCGCGTCGACACGACGCTGCCATCGTCGGCCGTCATCGCAAATTCGGGTGCCGGCTCACCACCAGCGGGCCTGGTCATCGCCGCCGAGTCTACCGCGGTCAGCGCATCTCCTCGATCGCGAGCAGCACCGGAGGGAGCTCGCGCGCCACGATGCGCTCGGCCATGGCCTCGGCGAAGCCGTCGACGGCGGCGGGGGCCTCGAGCTCGTGGCCGGCCCCGGCAACCAGCTGCAGATGCGGGTCGTTCCCCGCGTCCGAGAGCACCGTCGCGAGCAGCGTGGACTCGGCGGGATCGGCCCACGCGTCCTCCGTCCCGTGCGCCAGCACGACGTTCCGGTGCAGCATCGTGGCGAGCGCCAGCGGGGGCGTGCCGAACGCCTGCTCCCAGCCGGCCAGCCCGAGCTCAACGTGCTCGCCGTTCACGTTCAGCCGGAACGTCGGCTCGCCTCGGGTCACGCTCTCGATGATCTCCTCCAACGCACGGTCGATGGCCCCCACGATCGGGTGCTCGCGGTCGGTCCCGGTCCTGGCGCGCTCGGCGACGGCCCGGCGCAGCACGTCCCTGAGTGATCGAGCCGATGGCCCGATCAGGCCGACGGCGCCGATGGCCGGGTCGGCGATCGCGACACTCAGCGCGATTCCGGCTCCTTCGCCGTGGCCCACGATCGCCGTCCGCCGCAGGTCAAGCTCGGGCCGCGACCGCATGGCGCCCACGGCGTCTCGGGCGTCGTCGATCCGCGTGAAGAGGTCGCTCGTCGCCCAGCTCCCCGCGGAGCGACCGCATCCTCGCGGGTCGTAGCGCAGGCTGGCGATGCCGCGGGACGCAAGCGCTCCCGCGACGCGCTCGAGGATCCCGGCAGGCGCCGCATCCTCGGCCGGCGCATACCAGCTCGCATGCCCGATTCGATCCCAGCCACCGTCGGAGCCCCGGGGCAACCAGCTCGGGACGAGAATGGCCCACGGATGCGTGCCATCCCCGTCGGGCAGGGTCAGCACGCCGGTCAGCGCGACGTCGCCGGCGCGAAAGGTGAGCTCCTCGCTGCGATCCATCCGCCGATGGTACGCGCCACCGCGGACCACTACCCGATCAGCGGTCGCCACGTCCCGAGGGCGAGGCTGATGCCGATCGCCGCCGCCGCGAGCCCGATGGCCCCCACGATCCACCACCAGTCCGACGGACCCATTCGCCGCGGTCGCGCGACCGTACGGCAGGACGCGGCGCCGAAGCCACGAGCCTCCATCGCCAGCGCCAGGCGCGATCCGCGGCGGATGGCGCTGACCAGGAGGCCGAACACCCGGCTGCCGATGAGCCGAATGGCCGCCACGGGTGAGTGGCCGCCATCCATGCCCCGCGCGCGGCGGGCCATGCCGATGATCTCCCACTCCCGGGCCAGGAGCGGAAGCTGACGCAGGGCGGCGAGCGCACCGATGGCGAAACGAGGCGAAACGCGCAGCTGCTGGATCAGCGCATCGGCGACTTCGACGGGGTCGCTGGTCGCGGTGGCCAGCAGCCCGGCGAGCGCGATTGCCAGGAGGCGGAGCGCGAGGCCCGCGCCGGCGACCACGGTCTCGGCGCCGATGCGCAGCGGTCCGAGGCCAAGGACGATCGGCCCGACCTGATCGGCCGCGAACAGGATGTTGAACAGACCGATCGAGACGGCGATGACCACGATCAGGCGAGCTCTTCCGAGCAGCACGCGTGGCGACAACCCCGACAGCGGGAGCAGCGCGGCCAGGCCGGCCAGCACCACGAGCGCCGTGACGCCGTCGAGGGACGCGAACAGGGCAAACATGAGGATGAGGGCAGCGGCCAGCTTGGCGACCGGGTTGGCACGCCCGAGCGGGGCGCTGGCGTCGGGAATGAGCGGCGTGAGAAGCTGCATCAGCTCGGCCCGACGCGGAACGTGCGATCGGCGAGAGCGTGCGCAAAGGGCCGATCGTGGGTGACGAACACGATGCCGCGACCGGAGTCGCGCAGCGCGGCGAGCAGCGCGAGGAGCTCGGCCCATGTGCGTCGGTCCTGGCCGAAGGTCGGCTCGTCGAGGACCAGCAGGGCCGGGGCGCTGGCCAGGGCCGTCGCGACCGACAGCCGGCGCTGCTCGCCGCCCGACAGCGTGAAGGGGTTGGCCGCGCCAAGGTGCGCGAGCCGAAGGCGCTCCATCAATTCGTCCGCCCGCCGGCGAGCCTCCGCCTCCGCAACACCCGCGCGGCGTGGGCCGAGGAGGAGCTCGTCGCGAACCGTCGGCGCCAGGAACTGGTGCTCCGGATCCTGGAACACGGTGCCGATGCGCCGAACGAGGTCGCGCGGCCGCCAATCCGCGATCGGCTCGCGACCATGGCCGGCGAAGAGCGCCTCGCCGGCGATCACCCGCCCGAGACGCGGACGCAGGAGCCCGGCGATCAGGAGGCCCAGCGTCGACTTCCCGCTCCCGTTCGGGCCGGTGATGGCCAGCGCCTCCGCCGATCGGACCGCGACGTCGATCTCGGCCACGGCGTCCTCCGTCATCCCCGGGTAACGAAAGCCCGCGTGCTCGACGAGGACAAGGGTCTCGACGGCGGGGCCTTGGCGTCGTGGCGGCGCCGCGGGCGGATGGTCCGGCACCCACACGCCGGCTCGGGCAAGCCGGACGCCGTGCTCCCGGAAGACCTCGCCGGGCGGCCCGTCGGCGATGACGCCGGCTTCGCCGTCGATCACGACCACGCGCTCGACGAGGGCAAGCGACTCGTCGACGCGGTGCTCCACCAGCAGCAGCGTGGCCCCGAGACGTTCGACCACCCGCGCCAGCACGGACCGCACCTCGGCCGCTCCCTCCGGATCCAGGTTGGCGGTGGGCTCGTCGAGCATGAGAAGGCCTGGCTGCAGGGCCAGCGTTCCCGCCAGCGCCAGGCGCTGCTGCTCTCCACCCGACAGCGCATGGGTCGGACGGTCGCGACCGTAGGGAAAGTCGACTGCGGCCAGGGCGGCATCGACGCGACCCCAGATGGCGTCGGCGGGGACGCATCGATTCTCCAGCCCGAACGCGACGTCGTCGCCAGCCCGCCCGAGCACGAGCTGCGACTCCGGGTCCTGGAACATCAGGCCGGTTCGATCGCGCGCCTCGCGGGGGTCGAGGCCATCGATCAGCAGGGAACCCTCGACCTCGCCGCCCGTCGCGGGATCCCGCAGGCCGGCCAGGGCGGTGAGAAACGTGGACTTCCCCGCGCCCGACGGCCCGAGGAGCAGGACGCGCTCGCCGGCATCGATCGTCAGGTCGAGCCCGCGCACCGCCCAGCGTTCCCGACCGGGGTGTCGGACCCCCCAGCCACGGGCCTCGATTCGCGCGGGTCGTGCCGCGGGGAGCATCGGCCCATCTTCCGCGATCGGGCCCTCAGATCTCGCGCTGTTCGCGCCCGGCCGCGAAATCACGCAGGACGCCGGTCCCGATGAGCGCCCGAAGCAGCAGCCATGCACCGACGCCGGCGATGAGTGCGCCGCTCAACATCGTCGCGGCGGTGAAGACCGCCCAGAAGTCCAGACCGGTCTCACGGAAATAGATCGGAATATCGTGCGCGGCGGCAAACAGGCCCGCGAGCATGCCTGCCAGCACCGCCCACGGAAGAGTCCAGCGCCGGTACAGGCCGACGGCGAAAGCGAGCTCCGCTCCGGCGCCCTGGAGCGCCCCCGAGATCAACGCGTCGGCGCCATACGGCGAGCCAAGCAGCACCGATACTGCCGCCGCTACGAGGCCCCCGAAGACCGCCGCCCCCGGTCGACGCACGATGAGCGCGACCAGCACACCCGGCAGGAGCCAGACGCCGTACAGGATCGCCTGCGCGGGGGGCAGGAAGACGAAAACGGGCTCCGTGGCGATGTAGAACGCGTTCCAGGCCAGGAAGACCGCGCCGAATGCCACGGCCACCACCGCCCCGACCACGATGTCGACCGTCCGCCAATTGCTGCCATCGCGACCGATGGTCGTCATGAGTCACCTCCTCCACGTTCGATTTCGATCACGAGCAGCGAGCCGGCGCCGATGCTCACCGACGCCGGCCGGCCCGCGATCTCGTTGGACAAACCCCGCGAGCGGCCGAAGCGCAGGACGGCACCTTCGAGGTGCCAGCGCAGGCCTCGCGTCGAGACGCCGGACACGTCGCCGCCGATCGGCAGCAGCGTCACGATCGAGCCGACGGTCGCATCAAGGTCGAGCGAGCCGCCGGGACCCACCGCGCGCACCGTCGTGGCGCCACGCACGATCCGCACGTCGCGACCGGCGAACGCGGGATCGGCCAGAAGAAGCAGGTTCGCCAGCTCATGATCGAGTCGCTCGGCGCCGAGCGCGCCGAGGATCACGATGCTGCCAGCGCCGGCGGCGATGGCCGCCTCCAGGGCAAGCTCGCTGTCGGATGCGTCCTTGTCGACCGGGTGGCGCTCCACCTGCGTCCCCTGGTCAGCGAGCCGCTCGACCAGGGCGGCGTCGACCGAGTCGAGGTCGCCGATGAGCCGATGCGGTCGACGTCCCAGGCGCTCGAGCTCGACCGCTCCACCATCGGCGGCGATCAGGAGAGCCGCGTCGTCGATCTGCGCGACGTCGGCAGCGTCGAGCGCGCCGGAGGCGACAACGACCGCCTTCATGACCACCATCCGCCGCTCCTCCATGCGCATATGCCGTCGGACGACAGGGAGGGCGGGGAGGCGCTCGTCGACTTCCTTCGCCGGCATGACCCGGATCAGGTTCGAGGGTCTGTGGACGAATCCCGTCCACACTCTCAGCGCTTCCGCGCTCCCCTGTCGTGTGCAAGAACTCCGACCAGCCTAGCACGGGCCCTATCATCGGGCGATGCACCCCAACGTCTCCCGCGTCGTGGCTGCGGCGGCCGACGCCGGCCTGGAGATCACCATTCACCGCTTTCCCGAGGGCACCCGGACCGCGGACGACGCGGCCCGCGCCGTCGGCTGCGAGGTATCCCAGATCGTAAAGTCGCTGGTGTTCATGGTTGACGACACCGCCGTGGTGGCGCTCGTGTCGGGTGCAAACCGCGTGGACATGACGAAGCTGTGCGCCGCGCTCGGGGCCTCGACCGCTCGTCGCGCGGACGGCGACGAGGCGCGGCAGGCGACCGGGGTCGCGATCGGCGGCGTCCCGCCTTTCGGGCATGAGCGAGCGGTGGGCGTGGTCGTCGATCCCGATCTGCTGCACCACGACCGCGTATGGGCCGCGGCCGGCCTGCCCGATGCGGTGTTCGCGATCCGGCCCGACGACCTCGTTCGCGTGTCGGGCGGGACGGTCGCCGACCTGGCCGCCAGCGCTCCGGGCTGACCCGTGCCGCTCGGCTCCGCGTTCGCGATCATGGTGGCGCTCGGCGTGCTGGTCGCGGCCGGTTCCCTCCTCGCACTCCGAGCGTCCGGCGCGCGGGGGACCGTCGCGCGACGCCTCGCCGGCCCGTCGCAGGCGCGGGTCGGTGACCTTCTCGGGGATGGTCCCCTTCCCGACCGCGCCGTCCGCGTGGCGGGCCGCATCCGCTGCGCCGAACCCCTCGAGATGGGCGCTGGAGAACGCCTGGTCGCGTTTCATCGCGACGTCGACGTCCGGGTGGGCGGGTCCTGGCACAGCATCGAACGCCTGCGCGAGTCGCGGTCGTTCGACCTGTGGGACCACGACGGCTCGACCCCACTCGACCCGGCGTCGGCGGCCGAGCCCCTCATCGTGATTCCAAAGGTCTGGCACGGCGACCCCGGAGAGCTCGAGGAGCCGCATGCATCGGCGATGCAGCGCCTGGTCGAGCGTCACGGGCCGGCGACGGAGGCCCGCGCGATCACCCGCACGATCAATGTCACCGATCGCCTGCTCGTCCTCGCGCGCGCAACCCGTGACGAGGCGG
This sequence comes from Chloroflexota bacterium, assembly GCA_024636135.1. Lineage (GTDB taxonomy): Bacteria > Chloroflexota > Limnocylindria > QHBO01 > QHBO01 > JACDBZ01. Next base: position 2,039 of record JAGXHP010000186.1, on the reverse strand, counting down.
GCCGCGTTCGTCTCGAGGCTCCCGAGGGCGGCTTCCTGCTCACGAGCCTCGAGCTCGACGACGCGATGCGCCTGCTCGGCGGCCGTCACCGGCGCCTGCTGACGGCCGGAATCATCGGGCTCGGCGTCGCCATCGCGCTTCTCGCGGTCGGCGGCGTCGGGGCGTTGCTCAGCGCGATGCTCGCGACCTAGGCCACTCATGGGTACCGGCCGATTCGGTACCAACGAGGCATCGCCGCACGCGGTTGCCGTTTCTAGCATCCGGTGCACGGTTCCTACCGAAAGCTCCATTCGGACCAATGGCGCGCGGAGGACCACGGACAGGAGCGCGCATGGCGCCACACGGATCGACGGGTCTCCTCAGCGTTGCCCAGGCGGCGCGCGTGCTCGGCGTCCACCCGAACACGATCCGGGCCTGGACCGATGCGGGTCGGCTGACCGCGTATCGCATCAACTCCCGCGGTGATCGCCGCTTTCGCAGGGATGACGTCGATCGCCTCCTGGTGGCCGACGCGCCGGCGACCGAGGCAGCCCCCGCCCATGGCGAGCCGATCCCGCGCGATCCCGAGCTGGCGGTCATCGAGCGCATTGCGACCGGGCTGACGGCAACGCCATCGCCGGAGTCCGTCGCGCGGGCGCTGGTCGAGGCCCTCCGCACGGAGATGCATGTCGACCGCGTGGCGCTCTACCTTCTCGTGGACGATCGACAGGACCTCGTTGCGCACGCCGGGTTCTCCGCTCCGCCGCGACCGAACTGGGACGACGCGGTGCGTACCGCAGCCGAAGGAGACCGAGCTCTTCCTCTCGCAACGCGACGGGGGCCGGTCGGCATCCTCGTGATGGACGCGGCGGCCGCGGACGCTCTGACGCCCGCATTCCGCCAGGCGCTTCTCACCATGGCCGGCACGGCGCTCGCCAGCTCGCGGGTCATTGTCCGCGCTCGACGCGAGCTGCGCCGCGCCCGCGCCCTCCGCTCCGTGACAAAGGAGCTGACCGGGGAGCTGGACCTCGGGGCCCTGCTCGGGGGCGTGGTCGAGATGACGCGCACGTTGTTCGACGCGGACAAGGCGGGGCTGTGGATCCTGGACGACTCCGAGCACCCCTATCAGCTCGCAGCGCAGCACCACCTGGGTGAGCCGTTCCTGGCGCAGGTCAGGTCACTGTCCGCCGAGTCCGAGACAGTGGGCACGCGTGCCATCCGCGAACGACGCTCGAGCGCGCTGCGTCATGCCGATACCGACCCGGGAGCCGGCGTCATGAGCCAGGTCTACGCCGCGGAGGGCATCCGCACCGTGTGCCTGGTCCCGCTCATCGGCGGGGAGGAGGCGCTCGGGCTGCTCGGGCTGTACCACCGCGCCGATCGGCCCTGGCCGGCCGACGAGGTCGCGCTCCTCGAGGCATTCGCCGACCAGGCGGCGGTCGCGATCCAGAACGCGCGGTTGTACCGATCGGTCGCGGATCAGGCGGCTCGCATGAGGTCGATCCAGGACCTGTCGGCACGGCTGAACCGACTGACCGACGTGCGCGCCATCGCCGAGGCGATCGTGGCCGAAGCGACGACGCTGGCCGAGTACCACGACATCCGCGTGTACCGGGTCGACTGGGACCGCCGCTCCTGCGATCCGATCGCCTTCACCCGCGAGATGCTCGACGGCGATCCCGAGAACGCGGAGGACCTGCTGCGGGTCGCCGTGGGCGAGGGTTTCACCGGGTGGGTCGCCGAGCATGGAGAGCCGCTGCTCATCAACGACGCCATCGATGACGATCGCGGGCAGACGATCGCCGGGACCGAGGACGTGCCCGAGTCGATGCTGCTGGTGCCGATGCTGTACGAGAGGCGGGCCATCGGCGTCATCGTCCTCTCGCAGCTGGGCTTCAACCGGTTCAGCCCCGACGACCTGCAGACCATGAACATCTTCGCCGGCTACGCCGCCCAGGCCATGGCCAACGCGACGACGTACGGTCAGCTCGTGAGCAAGTCGACGGAGCTGACCCGCCGTGCGGAGTCGCAGCGCCACCTGCTGGAGACCAACGCCCGTC
>JAGXHP010000185.1 GCA_024636135.1 Chloroflexota bacterium | reverse complement strand
CCGTGGGACTCCGCGTCGCGCAGGGATGCCGGCTTGCGCCGGTAGTAGTTGCGCAGCGTGACGACCGCATCCGCGTCGTCGAGCTCCCGCGCAACCGTCACCGGAACGCCGAGCTCGCGCACGGCCTGCTCGAGCCGCTTGCGGCTGACGCCGAATGCGAAGACGCTCATCGGGCGATGCGAGCGCGCGCGGTCACCGGACGGTCGCTGCGCGCCGATCGGCCGATCCACGTCCGGAGCCTGGTCCATGTCGGCCAGCGCCTGCTCGAGCTCGCGGCGCGGATCACTGTTCGGGGCGCCGCTGATGCGCTCGCCGGGAAGTGACCGCGTACCGCGCGGCGAATCGACCCCGCCGGGCAACGGCCGCAGACCGCTCCGCTCGTATCGGCCGCCCCCACCGCCCCCGCCGCCTCGGCCGCCCCGACCGAAGGCGCCGAAGCCCCCCGTTGGCTCGACCGGCGCAAAGGCCGGCGCGCCGTTGGCCGACTCGGTGATGCGGTAGTCGTACTTCGTCATCGCCTTCAGCTCGCCGGACTCCTCGCGGTAGCGCGCCTCCGGCGGGACCATGTGGCCGCGCAGGATGGCGTCGACGGTCTCGGCCACGTTGCGATGGACGATCACGTTGTCGCGCTCGACGATCTCGACCAGGACGTCGAAGGTCGGCGGCGCCTTGCGCTCGAGCACCGTCTTCTGCGTCCCGCGACGCCGGGCCTCCTCGTCGCCGAGCGTCACCGGCTGGATGCCACCGACCAGGTCCGACAGGGTCGGGTTGAGCATGAGGTTGTCAAGCGTATTGCCGTGGGCCGTCCCCACCAGCTGGACCCCGCGCTCGGCGATCGTCCGCGCGGCGCCGGCCTCGAGCTCCGTCCCGATCTCGTCGATGACGATGACCTCGGGCATGTGGTTCTCGACCGCCTCGATCATCACCTGGTGCTGTTCGGTCGGGGTGCGCACCTGCATGCGGCGCGCGTCGCCGATGCCGGGGTGCGGGATGTCGCCATCGCCGGCGATCTCGTTGCTCGTGTCGACCACGATGACCCGCTTGCCGAGATCGTCGGCCAGCACGCGCGCCACCTCGCGCAGCATCGTGGTCTTGCCGACGCCCGGCCGGCCGAGGATCAGCAGCGACTGTCCGGCTTCGGTGATGTCGCGGATGATGTCGATGGTGCCGAAGACCGCGCGTCCGATGCGGCACGTGAGTCCGACGACCTTTCCGGCTCGGTTCCGGATGGCGCTGATGCGGTGCAACGTGCGTTCGATGCCCGCCCGGTTGTCGTCGCCGAAGACGCCGATGTGGTCGATGACGTGCGCGATGTCAGCTTCGGTGATCTCGCGGTCGAGCAGGTCCTGCTCGCCGGTGGTGAAGCGGGCCTGCGGCTTCCGGCCCAGGTCCATGACCACCTCGAGCAGATCGGTCCGGTTGGCGAGCGCTCGGAGCCGGTCGCAGATCTCCGGGGGCAGCGATTCCATCAGGGCATCAAGGTCGTCGGTTGTCTCGCGCCGTGCCACGTCTCGCCTCGCCTTTCTCTCGGTCGTCATCGGATCGCCGGAACCATCGCCGGCTGGCGGACCTGCGCGCGGACCTCGCGCACCAGCAGGGTGACCCGTCCGATCGGCTCGAAGCCGGCCGCCTCTGCAGCGCGCGCGCCCGCCGTCTCATATGTTCGCACCGGGGCGAGGATGCCTGCAGCGCTTGCGTCACTCCCCATCCGCGCCAGGACGGCACGCAGGAATTCCGCCCCGTCCGCGCCGTCGCGCACCAGGAAGCGCAGATAGTGCGGCCCCGAGCGGCAGGCGCCGTGCTGGGCGAATCCTCCGGCCCGCTGCTGCGACGGAAGCAGCCAGGTGTCCACCTCGCTGAAGTGGAGGATCGGGTTGAGCGCTGAGCGCGGCACGATCGCCTCCTGGGCCGCGGACTCCCAGTCCGATGCTCCGTAGCCTTCGATGCGGGCGATCGCGGGTGGGGTTGCATGGGTCCACAGGTCGAAGAGGTGCCACGCGTCGGGAGCCCCGGCCGGCTGGAGGTCGACGGCGTCGGCTGACCGATCGCGACCGTCCCGCGACACGAGCGAGCGCAGCCACGACCGAGGCCCGCCCGCCGACTCCGGGGCGCGCCACCAGATCTCCTCCTGCGCGTAGGCCATGAAGCTCGACTGCCCGAACAGCTCCAGGTTGTCGCGAACGTCCGCGCACGCGGCGTGGAAGCGGGCGACCCCGCGCCCACCCCCTTCGTCGACGATGGCGCGCAGGAGGTCGTACCGGATCTCGGCCGCCATCGGACCCTCATCGGCGTCGAGCTCGGTGATGACCCAGTCGTCGCGATGCGGCTCCTCGATCGCGCGGCAGCTGCCCACCAGCTCGCCGTCCATCTCGGCCACCAGGTGGACGGAGGGAGCGCGCAGCGGCAGCCACGAAGGCATGAGCGTCGAGAGGCTGATGCGCGGTGACTCGGCACTCGGGGCCGGGACGCCCAGGGTGCGCCGATGTGAGTCGCTGGCACCGTGGGCGCGGCGGGTGAGGTCAGTCAAGGCCTGGCGATCGGTGATGCGCGCGGGGCGAATCGTCCGCGGGATCTCAATCACGCCGGGTGCCCCGCACCCCTCCCCACCATCTCGAGGAGCAGGCGGTGCAGGCGGGTATCGTCGGTCAGCTCCGGATGGAACGCGGTGGCCAGGATGCGACCCTGCCGGACCGCCACCGGTGTGCCGTCGGGATCCCGCGCCAGGACCTCGGCCCGCGGTCCGACGTCAGTCACGAACGGCGCCCGGATGAACACGCCATGCAGGGGCGCCTCGCCGAGGGCGGGAACGTCGAGATCGGCCTCGAACGAGTCGAGCTGACGGCCGTAGCCGTTACGGCGGACCTCGAGGTCGAGGAGCGGGAAGACCGGCTCGTCGCCATCCGCGATGCGCTCGGCCAGCAGGATCATTCCCGCACAGGTGCCGAGCAGCGGTGTCCCGCCGCGCGCCAGCGAGGCGATCGGCTCACGCAGGCCGTAGGCGTCGATGAGCTTGCGCATCGTCGTCGACTCGCCTCCGGGCAGGATCAGGGCGTCCAGGTCGACGAGGTCGCGGGGCAGTCGAACCTCGATGGGCTCGCCCCCGACAGCCCGAATGGCCTCGACATGCGGCCGGACGGCACCCTGGACGGCGAGCACGCCGATGCGCGGCCGCCGCGGATCGTCAGTCATGGTTCGCGGCGGCCTACCAGCCGCGGACGGCCAGCCGCTCCTCGGGCGGGATATCGCCGAGCGCCGTGCTCTGCATCGGCTCCCCGAGGCCGGCGCTGACTTCCGCCAGGATCTCCGCGTTGTCGTAGTGCGTCGCCGCCTTGACGATGGCCATCGCGTAGCGCTCGGGATCCGAGCTCTTGAAGATGCCAGAGCCGACGAACACGGCCTGCGCCCCGAGCTGACGCATCAGGCTGGCGTCGGCCGGCGTGGCCACGCCGCCCGCGCTGAAGTTCGGAACGGGAAGCTCGCCCAGCTCGGCTGTCTGCTTCACCGCGTCGTACGGCGCGCGGAGCTCCTTCGCCGCCGCGAACAGCTCGTCGGGGCGCATCGTCTGCAGCTGGCGGATCCCCTTCTGGACCGCGCGCATGTGCCGCACCGCCTCCACGATGTCGCCGGTGCCCGCCTCGCCCTTGGTGCGGATCATGGCCGCGCCCTCGCCGATGCGGCGCAGCGCCTCCCCGAGGTCACGGCAGCCACACACGAACGGCACGTTGAAGGCATGCTTGTCGATGTGGTGCTCCTCGTCGGCCGGCGTCAGCACCTCCGACTCGTCGATGTAGTCGACGCCGAGGGATTCGAGGATCTGCGCCTCGGCGAAGTGGCCGATGCGGCACTTCGCCATGACCGGGATGGTCGTCGATTGCATGATCTCGGTGATCAGCTTTGGGTCGCTCATGCGTGCGACGCCGCCGAACTTGCGGATGTCGGACGGGACGCGCTCGAGGGCCATGACGGCCACGGCCCCGGCCTCCTCGGCGATCTTCGCCTGGTCCGCGGTCACCACGTCCATGATCACGCCGCCCGCCAGCATGCGGGCCAGCCCGACCTTGGTCGTCCAGGTACTGCGTTCGATGGTGGTCATTCGTACTTCCTGCGCGAGGTCCGCGCGGCGCTTCGGGCCGCTCGATTCGACGGTCCATTCTACTCGCGCCATGGCGAAATGCCCGTGACGGTGGCCGGGTGGCTGCAATCGCGACGGTCGTTGGTATCATCCGCTCCAGGAAGGCGCTCGACATGATGATCAATGCACCCGTGCTGGTCCTGAACCAGAACTACGAGCCGCTCAACGTCTGTGACATCAGGCGCGCCTTCCGGCTGCTCGGCGCGGAGAAGGCCGAGCTCCTGGCGAAGAACCACCAGGTGATCCATACCCCGACGATCGCCCTCCCGGCTCCCTCGGTGATTCGCCTCCAGTACCACGTCAAACGGCCGCAGCCGCGCGTGAAGCTGAGCCGCCGCGAGGTGTTCAGCCGCGATCGGCACACCTGCCAGTACTGCGGTGCCGCCGGCCGCGACCTCACCATCGACCACGTGATGCCGAAGCACCGCGGCGGCCGGCACGAATGGGACAACCTCGTCGCCGCCTGCCGGGCCTGCAACCATCGCAAGGGCGGCAAGACCGTGGCCGAGGCACGGATGCGGCTGCTGCGCGAGCCGCGCGCGCCGCGAGCCGACCTGCGCTATCTGTTCGGCACCTACCTCGCCGATGAGCGCAACGACGCCTGGCGCTCCTACCTCTTCCTCGGTCCGGCCCGCTCCACCTCCCCCGCGCGCTGAGGGAGCCGGCCGTGCTCCGTCCTCGGGAGCCGATGTTCCCCGACCTGCCGCCCGCGGTCGCCCACGTGCTGCGAACCCTGGCCGACGCCGGCCACGAGGCGGCGGTGGTTGGTGGCGCCGTTCGCGCTCGTCTGCGTGACGCTCATCCGCCCGCGACCGACTGGGACGTGGCCACCTCGGCGATCCCCGAGGCGGTGGCCCCGCTGTTCGCGCAGGCAACCTGGGACAACCGCTTCGGCACGGTGACCGTCGCCGGCGACCCCGCCGTCCAGGTGACGTCGTATCGCACGGAGCGCGACTACGGCGACCGGCGCCGTCCGGAGGAGGTGCGGTTCGGCGCCAGCCTGGCCGAGGACCTTTCGCGACGTGACTTCACCATGAACGCCATCGCCTGGATCCCCGTGGACATCGACGCCGGCCAGGGCCGGCTGATCGATCCCTTCGGCGGGATCGCCGACCTCGATGGCGGGCTGCTTCGCGCCGTCGGCGACCCGGATGAGCGATTCGCCGAGGACGCGCTGCGCCTGGTCCGCGCGGCCCGGCTGGCCGGGCGCTTCGATCTCGACATCGAGCCCGCGACCGAGCGGGCGATCATCAGGCTGGCCGGCACCGCCGCCGGCGTCTCGGCCGAGCGGGTGCGGGACGAGGTGTTGCGCATGCTCGAGGCCGAGGCCCCATCGGTCTCGATCTCGCTCCTCGAGCGCCT
>JAGXHP010000184.1 GCA_024636135.1 Chloroflexota bacterium | reverse complement strand
GCCTGAACCAGAGCCCGAACCAGAGCCGGAGCCGCTACTGGAAACCGAACCCACGGCACCCGAGCCAGAGCCCGAGCCTGAACCAGAGCCGGAGCCTGAACCGGAGCCGCCGCCGCCACCGGAACTTGAACCGACGGCGCCCGGGCTGCCGGACTGGGGCGAGTCGACGCAGGTGCTGCCCTCGACCTGGACCCCAATCGAGCCGGCGCCCGCGGAGCCCGATCCAGGGCTCACACCGGTCGCCGGTCGCATCACCGTATCGGCCGCGACAGGCGCGCCGGCTGATGAGGTCGAGCCGGTGGAGGAGCCGACCACCGCCGAGCAGGCGGTCCCGTGGCTCATCGGCATCATCCTGCTGCTGGCGGGGATGGTGATCGTGCTCATGGCCCTGATCTTCGCCGGCGACGCATCTCTTGGCGGCAGCGGGGCCGTACCCTCCGGCAGCGATGCCATCCCGAGTCACGACCTGGTCGGCGCGAGCTCGAGCGCCACGCCAACCGCGAGGCCCTCATCGGCCTCGCCGACCGTGGCGCCTTCGACCAGTCCGACGCTGGCACCAGTCCCCGAGTACGGCGCGCTCGAGATGGTGTACCAGGGCCGAAGTGCCGCTCTTGCGCCGATCTACCTCCTCCGCCGGGACTTCACGAAGGACGTCGACACCCAGGAGGTGATGGCCCAGGACCCGACGCTCGATGTCCGGTACTTCGCGTGGGCACGTGACGGTACGGTCGGCGCGGGCCTTCTGGCTGACGTCCTCGTATCGATCGAGCCGGGCAAGGAGAAGCGTCGGCTCGCCGACGGCATCAGCTCGATCGCGTTCAGCGCCGATGGCTCGACGGTCTACGCGGCGAGGATCACGCAGGACGGAGCGAACGACGTTGGGACGATCTTTGCGATCGACTTTCTCAGTGGCGAATCGACGGAAGTCAAGGCGATCAGCTACACCCGTCCATCGCTTGGCGACGAGGATGCGCTGTCGGAGGCGCAGTTCACCGATGAAGGTGGGCCAATCCGGCTCTACTCGCTGGAGGATGGGACCCTCCGTTTCTGGGCGCTCGGCGGCGGAAACTGGCGTGTGAACCCCACCGACGGCGTGGTCACGGTGATCGAAGACGACGCGGTGCCCGTCCTCTGGTCTCCGGACGGGGACCGGACGATACGGCTTTCCTACAGCGGCGGCGAAACCATTATCACGCTCACCGATGCATCAGACGCCGAGGTCGAGGCCGTGAGCGTCACCGGCAGGGTCAGCCACCTTCGCTGGGCGCCGGACGGCGAGCGCGTCGTCTTCACGCTCGGACGCTCGGCGAGCGGCGGCGGTGTTCTCCAGGACCTCTTCCTGTGGGATCTCAACGAGGCCGACCCGATGCAGCTGACCGCCACCGGTGCCGCCTTCGGCGCGGAGTGGCTGGGCACGCAACTTGTGTGGCGCGCTTCATGACCCAGATCGTGAACCCGATCGGCGTGGAGCTCGACGAGACCGCACGTCGCATGCGCATCCGATGGGACGATGGGCACCTCGGCGAATGGTCGTGGCAGGACCTCCGCCGCGCCTGTCCGTGCGCCCTGTGCGCCGGCGAGGGCAATCTGCCCGGGGTCGTCACGCTCGAGACGTTCTTCGACGAGAAGCAGACGACCCTCAACGAGATCCGGTGGATCGGCCGCTACGCGCTTGCGCCCATCTGGGCAGATGGCCACGACACGGGCCTCTTCACCTACACGAAGCTCCGCGAGTCCTGCGCCTGCCCGGAGCACGCGGGATCCGGCTGACGCCCGTGGAGCACCCCATCTCGGATGGATTCACGCTCGCTCTGGGTGGGGGCGGGGCGCGCGGATGGGCACATGTCGGCGTCGCGCGGGCCCTCGCGGCCCACGATCTCGCGCCTCGACGCATCGTCGGGACGAGCATGGGCGCCATCGTTGGGGCGGCTCTCGCCGCCGGACGCACGCCGGACGAGATCGAGGCCGGGGCGTTGCGCGCGCCGATGCATCGGCTCATCACGCGCCGCGGGCGGTTCGCGCTCTTCGATCCGCGCCCGATGCTCGACCACCTGGCGCGCGCGCTCGGCGATCCGCGTATCGAGGATCTCCCGGTGCCATTGGGCGTGACCACCTACGACCTGGTCGCCGGGGCTCCGCGCCTCATCACCCGGGGCAGGCTGCTGGACGCGCTGGAGCGCAGCATTGCCGTTCCGTTCTTCTTCCCGCCACGGCACGATCGAAACGGCGTGTGGTGTGATGCCGGCCCTTGGGAGGGAATTCCGGTGACGCTGGCCCGCGAGTGGCAGGCCGATGATCCGATCATCGGCGTCCTGGCCGACATCCCGAAGCCCGCGTTCCTTGCGAGCCGCCCGGGCGCCCTCCTCCTTCGGGCGGTGTCGTCGCGGCTCGGGGTGCGCGATCCGCAGGAGCGGCTCACGGCACGGCGCTACCTGGCCTTGCTCACCGCGCGCTGGGCGGACCCGGTGGTGGACAACCCGCCGGACCTCCTGATCTCCCCGCGGCTCGGGCGCATGAACGCGCTGCAGTTCGGCCGGGTCGCGCATGCGATTGCCATCGGAGAGCGCGACGCACGGCTCGCACTCGCTACCATCAACCACCCGAGCACGAGGATCCCGGCACTTGCAGGCTGAATCGATGGGTGGCGTCGTCTTCGTCCACGCCCATCCCGACGACGAGTCGATGGCGACCGGTGGGGTCATCGCGCGACTCGCCGCCGAGGGAGTGCGGGTCGATCTCGTGACGTGCACCGACGGCGCAGAAGGCGAGATCCACGATCCGACGCTCGATCCCGAGGAGGCGCGACCCCGACTCGCGGCGATCCGTGCGGCGGAGCTCGCCTGCTCGGTGGACGCCCTCGGGGGCGGCGCGATCCATCACCACCTGCTCGGCTATCGCGACTCCGGAATGATCGGCACCGATGCCAACGATCATCCCGCTGCCTTCTGGCAGGCCGACATGGATGAGGCAACGCGGCGCCTGGTCGAGATCGTGCGCGACGCCCGTCCCCGGGCGATCGTGACGTACGACGAGAACGGCAACTACGGCCATCCCGATCACATCAACGCGGCGCGCATCGCCCGCCAGGCGTACCAGGCTTCTCGCGGCGAGGAGTGGGCCGTCGCTCGCTTCTACGAGATCGCGTTCGTCCGCGAGCGCTGGTTCGAGCTCATGAGCGCCATGAAGGAGCGAGGAATCGCCCTGCCGTGGGATCTCGACGACAGCGTCCCGACCCCGGCAGACGAGCTGAATCCGACGAATGCCGCGGCGCTCGCTCAGGTCGGCGATGCCATCGAGGCCGATCAGGAGGACGGCATGGACTTCGGGCGCGCCGACGCCGAGGTCACGACCCGGGTCGACGTTTCGGGGCATCTCGAGGCAAAACGCCGGAGCATGGACTGCCACAAGACGCAGCGCCAGGACCTCGGCTGGCTGCTGGACCTGCCCGATGACCTGGCCGACGGCGCGATCGACACCGAGTCCTTCGTCCTGCGCTGGCTCGACGGCGAGGACGTGGCCTCGACCCACCGGGAGACCTCGCTGTTCGGCGATTGATGCGTGGCCCCGGTCGCCGTCATCGTCGCGCCGCGACGCGTACCATCGCCGCGCCATGTCGAACCGAACCCTCAACCTGACCGACGACCTCGTCGACTACGTGCAGCGACTCGGCGTGCGGGAGCACCCGGTCCTCGCCGCGCTCCGCGACGAGACAGCGAAGCTGCCGGAGCACGGCATGCAGATCGCGCCCGAGCAGGGGGCATTCATGTCGCTGCTCGTTCGGGCGACCGGCGCGGCCCGGATCATCGAGATCGGCACCTTCACCGGCTACAGCTCGACCGTCATGGCCCTCGCCCTGCCCCCGGACGGGCGAATCCTGTGCTGTGACGTGAGTCGCGAATGGACCGATATCGCGCGCGGCGCCTGGGCCGACGCCGGCGTTGCCGACCGTGTCGAGCTTCGCCTGGGTCCCGCCACGGAGACGCTGGCCACGCTGAACGACGACTCGTTCGACCTCGCCTTCATCGACGCGGACAAGACGGGCTATGACGCCTACTACGAGGGCTGCCTGCGGGTGGTGCGGCCGGGCGGCCTGATCCTGATCGACAACGTGCTGCAGGGCGGACGGGTCGTGGATGGCGCCGAGGATGGCGAGAGCGTACGGGCCATCCGTGCGCTGAACGAGAAGATCGCGGTCGATGAGCGCGTCGACCACGTGATGCTGCCGCTGGCCGACGGCCTGACCCTGGCCCTGGTGCGCTAACCGCCTTGTCGCTCGAGACGCCGACACCGGGGGAGCCGTCGCCTGCCGAGCTCGGGGCAGCAACTCCACGGCGCACCACCCTGTGGCGGGAGCGCAACTTCCTGAAGCTGTGGTCGGCGCAGACGATCAGCCAGTTCGGCGACGAGATCACGCAGCTCGCCCTGCCCCTCGTCGCGATCATCACCCTGCAGGCAACGCCGTTCCAGATCGGCCTGCTCGGGACGTTCCAATTCCTGCCCTTCATCCTCCTCACCATCCCGGCCGGCGTGTGGGTCGACCGGATGCGGCGACGGCCGATCCTCATCGCCGCGGACCTCGGGCGGGCGGCGCTGCTCGTCTCCATCCCGGTTGCCTTCATCGGCGGCTGGCTCACGATCGTGCAGCTCTACGCGGTCGCCTTCGCGGTCGGCTGCCTCGAGGTCTTCTTCGACGTCGCGTACCAGTCGTACCTGCCGGCCGTCGTGCGCCGCGACCAGCTCGTCGAGGGCAACGCCAAGCTCGAGCTGTCGAACTCGGCCTCGACGGTCATTGGGCCGGGCGTGGCCGGATTCCTGGTCGAGCTGTTCCGAGCTCCCTTCGCGATCCTGTTCGACGCGCTGTCCTACCTCGGGTCGGCGCTCATGCTGCTGTTCATCCGAAGTCCGGAGCCGGCACCCGAGCCGCACGACCTCGCGACCGGGCCTCGACCCTCGATGCGACAAGAGGCGGCCGAGGGCCTGCGCTACGTCCTCGGACACCGCTACCTGCGCTACATCGCGGCCTGCACGGGCACGCTCAACCTGTTCGGCAACATCGGCGGCGTGATCATGGTGCTCTACATCGTCCGGGAGCTGGGCATCACCCCCGGCACGCTCGGCCTCATCTTCGCCCTCGCCAACCTCGGGGTCCTCATCGGCGCGCTGAGCGCGGAGCGCCTGGCCCGATGGTTCGGCCTGGGACCGGTCATCGTGGTCAGCGCGGCCCTCTCGCCGTTCATGCTCGTTCTCGTGGCGATCGCGCCGCGTGACGCCCCCATCCCGTTCCTCGTTGCCGGCGGTGTGATCGGCGCGGCCACGGCGGTGATCTACAACGTCAACCAGGTGAGCTTCCGCCAGGCCATCACGCCGGAGCGGATGCTCGGCCGGATGAACGCCACGATGCGCTTCATCGTGTGGGGAACGATCCCGATCGGGTCGATCGCCGGCGGCATCCTCGGCGGAATGATCGGCCTGCAGGCGACGATCTGGATCGGCGCCATCGGGTCCTTCATCGGATTCCTGCCCGTTCTGCTGTCGCCGGTCCGCGGCCTGGAATCCATCCCTGACGCGGAGGCGACGTGAGCATCTCGCCGCCGATGCGCTGCAGCGCCGTGGCCGACGAGCTCGACGAGCCGATGATCGGCAGCGTGGAGCAGCGACGCCGCTGGCTGCTGGTCGAGGACCGAAGCGCCTGGGGCACCGATGCCGTCAAGGATGTCCTGGGGCCGGAGTTTCCAGCCGCGGCCAAGGCGCGTGGCGTCCGCGTGCTTTTGATCAAACGCCGCGAGGCCGACCCAGCCGCCGATGCGGTTCGTCGCGTCATCCTCGTCGATGTGGTTGCACGGCGCATGGCAGCTCGCGAGCTCGAGGATCTCGCGGAGCTCTCCGTCGAGGCCATCGCCGATGAGCCCGTGGAGTCGTTCGGCGCGCCGTGGCAGGAGCCGATCTTCCTCGTGTGCACCAATGGCAAGCGCGACGCCTGCTGCGCGCTCCGCGGCCGGGCCCTCATGTCGGCCCTGGCATCGGAGCACGGTGAGCGCACGTGGGAATGCACG
>JAGXHP010000183.1 GCA_024636135.1 Chloroflexota bacterium | reverse complement strand
GCGCACGGATCCGCTCCCCGACCGGTGGGTGCGTGTCCCACAGGGACTTCGCCCGCTCCTCGAAGCTCTTGATCGGGTTGACGATGTAGAGGTGCTGGGTCGCGCGGTTGGCGACCTCGAGCACCTCGGGGTCGTCGCTGATGTCGCGCAGCGCCCGCGCCAGGCCCACCGGGTTCCGCGTCAGCTCGACGGCCGTGGCATCGGCCAGCGACTCGCGGTTGCGGCTGACCGCCGCCTGCACCAGCCGGCCGATGAGCGGCGCGACGAGCGCGAGTCCCAGGGCCAGGATGAAGAGCAGCGCTCCCGCTCCCCCGCCTCCGCCGCGGTCATTGTTGCTGCGCCGCCCGCCACCCCAGAACGTGAAGCGCAGAAACCAGTCGGCCAGCAATGCGATGCTCCCGACCAGGACCCCGACGAGCAGCGTGAACCGGATGTCGAGGTTGCCGATATGGCTCATCTCATGCCCCATGACGCCCTGGAGCTGCTCCCGGTCGAGCTTGTCGAGGAGGCCGGTGGTGACTGCCACGCTCGCGTGCTTCGGGTCACGACCCGTCGCGAACGCATTCGGCGCCGAGTCGTCGATGACCCAGATCCGCGGCGGCGGCAGGCCGCCGGCCAGGCGCATCTCCTCCACCACATTCGTCAGCTGCTGGTAACGCTCGGACGGATCTGCACGATCGACCTCGCGCGCGCCACTCGTCGCCATGACCAGCGCGTCTCCGGCAAAGAAGGTTCCGACGCTCATGATGGTCGCGACGACGACCGCGGCGATGACACCGCCCCATCCGAAGCCGCTCGCCTGCCCGATGACCCCACCCAGGAGCCCGAGGACGACGACGACCACCGCAACGAGGAGCCAGCTGCGCCTTCGGTTGCGGTCGATCTCGCGGTAGAAGGTGGTGGGCGTCGGTCGAGCGTCCACCGTCATCCGCTCAGGCCGACCGCAGGTTCACCTCGGGCACCGCGGCGTCCGACTCGGCGATCTGGAAGTAGTCGCGCTCGCGGAATCCGAGGAGGCCGGCGATCAGGACGTTCGGGAAGACCTGGATCGTGGTGTTGAACTCGCGGACCGTGCTGTTGTAGTGCTGCCGGCTGAACCCGATCTGGTTCTCGGTCGTCGTCAGCTCCTCCTGGAGCTGCATGACGTTCTCGTTGGCCTTGAGCTCAGGGTAGTTCTCCACCAGGGCGAAGAGCTGACGCAGTGCTCCGGTCAGGAAGTTCTCGGCCTGCGCCGCCTGGCCCGCATTGGATGGACCGCCCTGCTGGGCGTTCACCGCCGCCGATCGGGCCTCGATGACCTTCGTCAGGGTCTCCTGCTCGAAGTCCATGTAGCCCTTGACCGCGTTCACGAGGTTCGGAATCAGGTCGTGCCGCCGCTTCAGCTGCACGCTGATCTGGTTCCACGCCTCGTCGACCATGTTCCGCAGCCGGACCAGGCCGTTGTACGTGAAGATCAGGAAGAGGGCGATGATCGCGATGGCCGCGATGACGATCCATCCCCAGAGTGGCATGGGCGTGGTGCTCCTGCTCGGGAGTTGACGGATACGATGCTAGCAGGGGTGGTGGGCGGTGAGGGACTCGAACCCCCGACTTCCTCGGTGTAAACGAGGCGCTCTGACCAGCTGAGCTAACCGCCCCGCGGCGAGCGTAGCACCCGCGCGCGATGCGATCTGGTGAACTAGCGTTGCGAGGAGTCGCCGCGCGACGCGGACGGCTCCGACATCTCGATCTCGATCAGTGTGACCTCACCACGTGGATGGATCACGACGACACCGCGGAGGCCGCCGGACTGCACTGAGTACATCCAATCACCGCGCCTGAAGGTCGCATCTGAGGTCGTCCATGGGCCGGTGGACACGACGGCATCGTAGAAGGCACGGACCGCGGACGGGGAATCGCCGGTCGTGTACTCGACCTCGGTGAACGTGAGGTCCCCGAGCGCATCGCGGTGATAGGCGGTCCGCACTGCACCGGGATATGGCGCGAGGCCAGCGATGTCGGCAACGGGCGATGCCGCATCACCCTGCTCGAGCAGATGGTCGCGGCTCGCGGCCGAGTCCTCGGACGCAACGAATGTAGCGGCAACCGTCGCCATTCCGATGAGCGCAAAGCCCCAGACGATGGCACCGAGGACGGACACTCCCACGATGAGTCGCACCCGGCCAGTGTAGACCTCTGGCCAAGATCGGTCAGGGGCGGAGCTGGAAGTTGGCCGCGGACGATGCCGCACGTGAGAACGCCGCTCGCCGTGGCTGGGCCGAGCGGCGTATCGGCTTGGAAGTTGGAATTGGTGCCCAGGCCGGGACTTGAACCCGGATGAGTTGCCTCATACGCCCCTCAAACGTACGCGTATACCAATTCCGCCACCTGGGCCCCGAGGTTTGGTACCGAGGGAGGGACTTGAACCCACACGACCTTGCGGTCACTAGGTCCTGAACCTAGCGCGTCTGCCTATTCCGCCACCTCGGCACAGCCGCATTCGGAGCGATCTCCGATTGCGAGGGCCGATGATAGCACGGCCCCAAGGTCAGTTCTGCGGCACCAGGTTGAGCAGGCTGAAGGCCACGAACAGCATTGCCAGCACCACCGTCAGGCGGAAGAGCGTGCGCTCGATGCCGCGCCGGCTGCGGTAGGCGGTGACCTCGCCACCGAACGCTCCGCCGAGCCCGGTCCCGCGCTGCTGCAGCAGGATCGATGCGATGAGCGCGATGGCCAGGATCATCTGGGCGAGAAGAAGAGGGGTCTGCATTGCGCGCGAATTCTAGCAGAGGTTCTCGGCGGCTTCGAACGGGGCGACAGGCGTCACGCCGGTCACGACTCGATCAGGGACTGACCGGTCATCTCCGGTCCCGGCTCGATCCCGAGCAGCTCGCACAGCGTCGGCGCGACGTCGGCGAGCGTGCCGTCGCGCAGGAGCACGCCGAGGCGATCGGTGTCGACGAGGACGATCGGGACGGGGGCGGTGGTGTGCTTGGTCTGCGGCCGCCCATCGGCGTCACGCATCTCCTCGATGTTGCCGTGGTCGGCCGTGATGACGAGCGGGCTCGCCGTCCGGCTGGCGGCCTCGCTCAGCCGGCCGATGCAGCCGTCGATGACCTCCGCGGCCGCAATGCCCGCATCCCATGCCCCCGTGTGACCGACCATATCGGGGTTCGCGTAGTTCGCCACGATGAAGTCGAAGCCACCGTCCTCGAGCGCGGCCAGCACGGCATCCGTGATCGGGGCGGCGCTCATCTCGGGAGCGAGGTCGTACGTTGCGACCTCGCGGTTGGATGGCACGAGGATGCGCTCCTCGCCGGGGAACGCCTCTTCGACGCCGCCATTGAAGAAGTAGGTGACGTGCGCGTACTTTTCGGTCTCCGCCACGTGAAGCTGCCGCTTCCCCAGACGCGACAGGTGCGCCGCCAATGAGTCCGCCACTGCCGGCGGGAAGGCGACACGGACCGGGAGCTCGTCCGGCGCCTGGTACTCGGTCAGCGTGGTGATCGCGAGCGCGGGGTGCGACTCACGATCGAAGGCGGCGAAGTCCGCGAGGGCCAGGGACTGCGTCAGCTGGCGTGCTCGATCGGCCCGGAAGTTCAGGTGGACCACGGCGTCGCCATCAACCATCGGCGTCGGTTGGCCGATGACGGTCGGCATGATGAACTCGTCGCCCTCGTCGCGGGCGTAGGCGGCGGCGATCGCCGCGGCCGCATTCGGAGCCGCCAGCCCCCGGCCCTGGACGACGGCCCGATACGCGAGCTCGGTGCGGTCCCAGCGCTGATCGCGATCCATGGCGTAGTAGCGACCGCTCACGCTGGCGACGTGCGCGCGTCCTCCGAAACGCTCCTCGAGCCTATCCAGGTAGGCGTCCGCCGAGCGCGGCGGGGTGTCGCGCCCGTCGGTGAAGGCGTGGAAGGCGACGCGTTCGGGATCCAGGCCGGTCCGCGAAGCGAGCTTGACCATGGCCACGAGATGCTCGTCCACCGCGTGGATTCCGCCGGGACCAACGAGCCCCATGAGGTGCAGCCGGCTCCCCCGCTCGAGCACCCCGCGACACGTCGAGGCCAGCACGGCATTCTCGAAGAACGAGCCGTCGGCGATGGCACTGCTGATTCGCGGCAGGTCCTGAAGAACGCGGAATCCGGCCCCGAGGTTGAGGTGACCCACTTCGCTGTTGCCCATCTGCCCAGCGGGCAGTCCGACGGCCTCGCCCGACGCATCGAGCCGAGCATGCGGGTACGTCTCAAGCAGCCGGTTCCAGTGATTCATCGACGCGGAGAGCAGGGCGTTGCGGGCGGGGTCGCGACCGAGCCCGAAGCCATCGAGGACGACGAGGACGACGGTCATTCCCGCGCGGCGGATTCAGCTGCGGCGCGCAGGATTGCGGCGATGGCTTCGGGCTTGAGCGATGCCCCGCCGACCAGCGCGCCATCGATGTCGACCTCGGCGAAAAGCTCCGCGGCATTGTCGGCGGTGACGCTCCCGCCGTACTGGATCGGGATCTCGGGAGCTGCGGCCGGGTCGAGGTCGGCGAGGATGGCGCGGATCTGAGCGCAGACCTCCTGGGCATCGGCCGCCGTTGCCGCGTCGCCCGTGCCGATGGCCCACACCGGCTCGTACGCGATGACGAGGCCCGTTCCGCCGAGGCGCTCGAGACCGCCGAGTGCGGCCCGGACCTGGCGGTCGACGACCGCCGCCGTCGTGCCCGCGGAGCGCTCGTCGGCTCGCTCCCCCACTGCTGCGATCGGGCGAAGTCCGTGGGCGACGGCGCTCACGACCTTCCGTCCGACGCCCTCGTCCGTCTCGCCGTCGTACTGTCGCCGCTCGGAGTGGCCGAGGATCACGAAGCCCGCCAGGCCGCTCAACATGCTTGGGCTCGTTTCACCGGTGAAGGCGCCCGCATCGGCGAAGTGCATTGTCTGCGCACCGACCTCGACGCGGCTGACGGCGCGCTCGACCTCGGCCAGCCAGATCGCCGGCGGGCAGATCACGGTTGTCACCGCATCGGGGTCGGGAGCCGCCGCATCGACGGTCCGTGCCAGCTCGATAGCTTCGCGAAGCGAGGTTGGGTTCATCTTCCAGTTGCCCGCGACGACGGGTCGACGCATCAAGCTTCCTCCTGGCTGGCGAGCTCCACCAGCCGGCGAAGCCGATGGTTCATGGCGGATCGACTCACGCCGAGGGCCGATGCCAGGGTATCGAGGTCGGCATCGGGCATGCGGCGCCGGTGCGCTGCCGTCTCACGCAGGGCGGGCGCCATCCGCGACAGCGAGCCGTCGCGCTCGAGCATCTCGATCGCCGCCAGCTGCCGATCAGCCGCGCGGACCGTCCGCCCCAGGTTCGCCTGCTCGGCATTGACGAGCCGGTTGAGCCGCGCGCGGACATCGCGACCGACGCGCTGCGTCTCGAGCTCGAGCACGCCGCGGTTCGCACCGACCAGGCCCAGGAGCGTGGTGATCTCCTCGTGGCCCTTGAGATACACGACGTGATGCCCACGCCGCTCGGCGCGAAGCGTCCGCACGTTCATGGCCGCCATCAGCGCGGCGAGCGACTCGCCGGCATCGGCGGTGCGATGGACGAACTCGACGTGCGGGCCGGACAGCCCGAACGATATGGACCCGGAGCCGAGGAGCGCGCCGCGCAGGAAGGAGCGCCGGTCGCACAGCGGCGCGTCCTCCCACGACCACCTCCCCAGCGCCTCGGCCGGAACCTCGACCACGATGTGATGCCGGGACGGTCGGGTTCGCCCGCGTGCGTCTCCGACGAGCCATCGCGGCGCATCGGTCGGAATGTCCAGGGAAGTTGCCAGCAGCACCGCCGTTCGCGCGGTTGCGTGATCCAGGGTACGGACCTGTGATCGCGCGCTGCCGTGCACCAGGCCGTGAAGCTCGGCGCGACGGCAGCAGTCGCGTGCCGGATGGATGCGAGCCAGCTCTCCCTTCACCTCGCCGGCGAGGAGCGTCGGCGCGCTCAGGATGCGTGCGCGGTCGGACGCCGCACCCGACGATGGCGCAGTGACTCCATGCCGTCTTCCTGCTGAAGCCTCATGATCGCGGCGGCAAGCTTGGCCGGGTCATGGCGGTGGGCGTTGTGCGCGTCGATCACGTCCTCCTCGATGATCACGACCGGCAGCTCCTCGAGCTTCCCGACGTCGATCTCGACCGGCTGCGCCACCCATCCGGCCGGTCGCCGGGCATCGAAGTTCCGATTCAGCACCACGTAGTCGATCAGATCATCGCCAACGTGGGCGAACAGCATGCGCAGGTGCTCGCTGGCCGTGAGATTGACCGTCTCGCCGGGCTGCGTCGCGACGTTGCACACGTAGACCTTGACTCCGGGCGCCGCCGCCAGCGCGTCCCGCACGTCGCTGATCAGGAGATTCGGCAGGACGCTGCTGAACAGGCTGCCCGGGCCGATGACGATCATGTCCGCCTCGAGTATCCGCTCGAGCGCTTCGGGGTTGGCGCGTACGTCGGCGGGCTCGATGAACACGCGCTCGATCGGCTCATCCGCCTTGCCGATGCCGGCCTGGCCGTGGAGGTAGCGGCCCGATGCCAGCTGCGCCGACAGGTTGAGGGGCACGCTGGTCGCAGGAAGGACCTGGCCGCGCACGGCGAGGACCCGGTTCGACTCGCGCACCGCCTCCTCGAAGTCGCCGGTCACCGCGGTCATGGCGGCTATGAACAGGTTGCCGAAGGCGTGATCGTCCAGCCCCGATCCCTGGGGGAAGCGGTACTGCATGAGCTGGGTCATCAAGGGCTCGGCGTCCGCGAGCGCCGCAATGCAGTTGCGGATGTCCCCAGGCGGCACGATCCCGAGCTGTTGGCGCAGCCTGCCCGAGCTCCCGCCATCGTCCGCGACCGCCACCACCGCGGTGATGTTGGCGCTGTAGCCTTTCAGGCCGCGGAGCAGAGTCGAGAGGCCGGTGCCGCCGCCGAGCGCCACGATGCGCGGCCCACGCGCCAGGTAGCGCTTGGTGTACAGGACCTCCATCACGCTGTCGCCGCGGGCCACGAACGGGGAGACGACGGAGCGCATCAGGCCCCACATCCCGATCCCGGTCAGCGCCAGGCCGAGGAGCGCGACTGCGGCGGCGCGCACTTCCGGCTCGAGCCACGCGCCGGTTAGCCAATAGACGATCGGGATCTCGTCGGCGCTGTTCGTGCGGTACAGGTCGCGGATGAAGATCGCCGCACCCAGGCCGAGGATCGCGATGCCGCCGAGCAGCATGACGAGCCAGCGCTTGAGGCGCATCCCCGGGTACATCCAGCGCGGCAGGCGCGGCCCCTTCATCGCTCCAGCTCCCGATGGAAGACCCCGACCGATGCCCCGCCGATCTCACGCAACCGTCCGGCGAGCTCCTCGGCCAGGGCGATGGAGCGGTGATAGCCCCCGGTACAGCCGAGTGCCACGCGCAGCTGCTCCTTGCCCTCGGCGCGATAGGCAGGCACGGTCAGCTCGAGCAGCTCGGTGACGAGCTCCAGGAAGCGCCGCGCGGCCGGTTGGCCGAGCACGAAGTCGCGTACCGGCTCCTCGAGCCCCGAAAGCGGCTTGAGCTGTGGATTCCAGAACGGGTTGGTGAGGAACCGGACGTCGAAGACGAGATCGGCCTCGAGTGGGATCCCGTACTTGAAGCCGAAGGTGACGATGTCGATGCGCAACTGATCGTCGTGCGTCGCCCTCGGGATGACGGCGAACAGCCGGTCCTTGAGCTGCCCGATCGAGAGACCACTGGTATCGATGACGTGGCTCGCCAGGTCGCGTGTGCCCGAGAGCAGGCGACGCTCCTCGGCGATGCTGGCCTGGACGCCGCTGCGCGTCGCCTGCAGCGGGTGACGGTGGCGAGTCTCGCTGAACCGGCTGACGAGGCTCGCGTCGCTGGCCTCGAGGAAGATCAGCTCCAGCGTCGAACCCGTGGCGGCGAGCGCCGCCGTCGCCCGCTGGATGGCCGGTGCGGGATCGCCGGCGCGGATGTCGAGCACGAGGGCAGAGCGCCGGTACTGCTCCGGATCGGCCTGCCGGAGCGCGAGGTAATCGTCGAGCAGCGCAGGCGGCAGGTTGTCGACGCAGGAATAGCCGAGGTCCTCGAAGAGCTTGCTCGCCTGGCTCTTCCCCGCGCCGGAGAGCCCGCTGATGATCAGCAGGTGCTCGGAAGCGCTCGATGGATCACCGGCGGGCTCATCGACGGCCTCCGCTGGCTCGTCCTCGATCGGTGCCGTGTGCGCCACTATCCCCTCCGCGTGTGTGCCGGGACCCGAGTATAGCCCGCGATCACGCTCACGCCCCCGACGCGTTTCGCCCGGCGAGGAGCCCGCGAACGGTCGCCGAGGCCGAGGCGCGCAGAGCGTCCAGGTCGTATCCGCCTTCCAGCGTGAGCGCGACCCCGCCGTGGCCCAGCCGTCCGCTCAGCGCACCCACCAGACGCGCCACCGTCTCGAATCCGGACTCGGTGACGGCAAGCCCGGCCAGCGGGTCCGCGGCGTGGGCGTCGTAGCCAGCCGATACGAGGATGACGTCCGGGCCGAAGGATTCGATCACGCCGATTAGCTCCTGCCAGGCCGTGACGAACTCCTCGTCGCCACTGCTCGCCGCGAGCGGCCGATTGTGCATCGTGCCGACCGCGTCTCCCCTTCCCGACTCCTCCGCCCAGCCGGTGCCGGGGTAGAACGGTGCCTGGTGGGTCGATGCGTAGCAGACGTCGGCATCGTCGTCGAAGATCGCCTGCGTTCCGTCGCCGTGATGGACGTCCCAGTCCACGATCGCGACGCGTTCCGCCATGCCCCGTGCTCGCAGGCCCGCCACCGCCACCGCGATGTTGTTGATGAGGCAGAACCCGCGCCCGCCGCCCCGGGCTGCGTGATGGCCCGGCGGCCGCACGGCCGCGAACGCGACCTCGGCCTCCCCGCCACTCGCCGCGAGCGCCGCCTGCAGCGTTGCACCCGCCGCGTCCCGCGCCGCACTGACCGACCCCGAGGCGACGTAGGTATCAGGGTCGAGCCAGCCACCGCCGCGGGACTCGGCCTCTGCGAGGATCGCGAGGTAGGCAGGGTCATGGATCCGCGCCAGGTCCTCTTCGTCGGCTGGCTCGATGGCCGGCTCCAGCACTGCGGCGCCGGCGCCCGCGCGGATGCCCTCGGCCGCGGCGATCCGGCGCTCCGGGCGCTCGGGGTGCCCCGGCGCACGGTGAACGTCCGCGGACGCATTGGTCAGGAGCCAGACGCTCACTTGCCGGTGGTGCGGATGATCTGGAGCGTCCCCTCGAACAGCGTGTACATCACGAGCGAGAGCACGGTGGAGCTCAGGGGGTCGCCGCCGGGGGTCACGATGATCGCGAACAGCACGATGATGAGCACCGCCCAGCGCCGTCGCGCCGAGAGGAAGCGATAGTTGAGGATGCCGACGCGGGCCAGGAGCAGGAGAAGGATCGGAAACTGGAACGCCAGGCCGAAGGCGAGGAGGACGGTTGACACGAAGCTCACGTACTCGCTCAACCGCAGCTGGGTCTCGACACCGGGCAACGCGAGCCCCAGGAGAAAGTCCAGGGCGAACGGCACGACGAAATAGCCGAGGCCCATCCCGACCAGGAAGAGCAGAACGGCCCCGATCAGCAGCGGCCAGATCAGCCGCCGCTCCGACCGCGTCAGGCCGGGCGTCACGAAGCGCCAGATCTCGTACAGGATGACGGGCACGGCGATCGCGATCCCCACGTACACGGCGACGCGCAACCTGACGGCCAGCGATTCCCCGACGCTGATCTGGATCAGCGTGTCCTGCCCCTCAGGCAGGGCCGCTCGCAGGATCGCGATGATCGGCTCGGACAGGAAGAAGCCGACGATGGCGCCGAGGATGACGGCGACGGCGACGACGATGATGCGGCCGCGGAGCTCCTCGAGGTGCTCGATGAGGCTCATCGTCGCGTCCGAATCGGAGCGCGCCACCTCAGTGCTCACCGGGCGTGCGGCGGCGGGTCGCCGTCAGTGCTTGGGGCTCTCGCCCGATGCTGGCTCGTCGCTGGACTTCGGCTTCGAGTCGCCGCGGACCGACTCCTCGAGCTCGGTGGACGCCTTGCGGAACTCGCGGATGCCCTTCCCCACCGCGTTGCCGATGTCGGGCAGCTTTCCTGGGCCGAAGATGATGAGGACGATCACCAGCAGCAGGATGAGCTCCATCGGGCCGGGAATCGGCATCTCGTCACGAACCTCCAAGGATGCGCTGCGAATCCGCAGTTACCCTGATGGTAGCACCGCGTCGGCCATTCGGCGGCGCAACGCCTCGGCTGCGGTGGCTGCGGCGGCGGCCCAGTCATCGGCCCGCGACGCGCCGGCAATCGCGCGCGACACGGTCACCAGCCCGGGCGCCCGTCGTCCGTCGCAGGCGCGCGTGGCCGCGACGAGGTCGCCGCCCTGGGCACCGACCCCCGGGACGAGGAAGGCCGGCTCGGGCAGATCGGTGCGGAGCGCCTCCAGCTCCGATGTCGCGGTCGCACCGACCACCAGCCCCACCCTTCCGTCGGTCCAGGTGTCGGAGAGCCACCGGCCCACGATGCGGTACAGCGGTTGCCCGTCGACATCGAGATCCTGGATCCGCGACGCCGATGGGTTGCTGGTCCGAACCAGCACATACAGCAGGCGATCGTCGAACGCCAGGAACGGGGCGAGGGCATCCTCTCCGAGGTACGGCGAGAGCGTCACCGCATCAGCATCCAGCTCACCGAGCAGGGCCGTCGCGTAGCGCTCGGCCGTGCTGCCGATGTCGCCGCGCTTCGCGTCGAGGATGCAGATGAGGTCGCGCGGCACGTCGCCACGCACCCTGGCAAGGGCCCGCGCCCCGTCCGCGCCAAACGCCTCGAAGAACGCGACGTTGATCTTCACGGCGGTGGCATGCTCGGCGGCCGCCTCGATGATCCCGCGCGCGAAGCGCTCGATTCCCGCCACGTCCGCCGTGACCCCGACCGGAAGCTGGTCCGGATGTGGATCGATCCCCAGGCACAGCGGCGAGCCGAGCTGCGCCCGACGCGCACCGAGCCGTTCGAGCGGGGTCATCCAGTGGCCGCCGCTGCCACCGGCCGGCGTCGGGCGACGAGCGGGCTGGCGGCGGCATCGGCGTAGTCGATCACGCGCACGCGGAGCCGTGCTTCACCGTTGAACGTGTCGCGCTCCAGCGTTCCGACCAGGTCCACGGCCGCGCCTTCGTCCGGGATCCTTCGTCCGGGGTCGACGCCGAAGGCGATGGCATCCACGGTCTCGAAGCCGCGGAGCATCCGGAACGCCAGGTGCTGCTCCGTGCTCCCGACGCGCCGAACGCTGCCCACCCGCAACCCGGTGATCGCGATGACCGGCTCCAGGTGGCCCGGGCCGTACGGTGCCAGCCGCGCGATCTGGTCCGCGAGGTCCCAGCCCGCGAGGCGCGCCGGGATGACGAGGTCGACGACCTGGCGTCCCGGTCGCTGCGTCTCCACAGCTCCGTCCGCCGGGAATGGGCGACCCAGTGCCTCCCAGGCGGCCGTGAACTCGTCCCATGATGCGGGAAGCAGGCTGAATCCACCCGCGGCCGCGTGCCCGCCACGCTTGGTGAGATGCGACGCGCAGGCTTCGAGCGCCGCCGCGACGTGAAAGTCCACTGGCGCGCGGACCGATCCGCGAACCTCTTCCCCGACCAGCGTGGCCGCCGCGACGGGCCGCGCGAGCGCGTCGGCAAGACGACCCGCGACCAGCCCGACGAGCCCGGGCGACCAGCTGTCGTCGCGCACGAGAAGAGGCGCGTCGCCCGGAGCCGTTGCGGCGAGCGCATGGGCCGTCTCGACGGCGATCTTCGTGAGGTCGCGACGTCGCTCGTGGACCTCCTCGAGGTCGTTCGCGAGCCGCTCGGCGCGCGCGGGGTCCTCCTCGAGCAGCAGCTGCATGGCGAGCTCGGCATCGGCGATGCGCCCGGCGGCGTTGATGCGCGGGATGACGCCGAACGCAAGGTCACGTGCCGATGGCGATGCGGGCGTCGAGCTCCCCCGCTGCAGCAGGGCGCGCAGGCCGGCATGCGAGGTCGAGGCCAGCTCCTCGAGCCCGAGGCGCACGATCGCCCTGCTCTCGCCCGTCATCGGTGCCATGTCGGCCACCGTCCCGATCGCGGCCACGGCGGCCAGGCCGTCGGCCGGAAGCCCGCGACGATCGAGGAGCCCTGCGGCCAGCTTGTAGGAGAGGCCCGCACCGGTGAGGTCGCGATCCGGATAGGTGGAGTCGAGGCGATGCGGGTCGACCACGGCCACGGCTCGCGGCAGCTCCGTCGGCGGCAGGTGATGATCGGTGATCACGACATCCAGCCCCAGCGTCCGGGCGTACTCGACCTCGACGGCGTTGCTCACGCCGCAGTCGCAGGTGATGACGAGCCCGACACCGGCGGCCGCAAGCTGTCGCAGGCCGCTCTCGGAGAGCCCGTAGCCCTCGGCGAGACGCGACGGGACATAGCGAACCGGATCCACGCCGAGCCGCCGCAACGCGCTGACCCAGACCACGATGGCCGTCATGCCATCGGCGTCGTAGTCGCCCCAGATCGCGATCTTCTCCCCGTCCTCGATGGCGAGGTCGATACGGTCGAGCGCTGCGTCGGCATCGACCATGCGCGAGAGGTCGTGCAGCGCGCCCGCGCCGGCCTGCAGGAAGCGCACGAGTTGGGCGTCATCCCGGAAGCCCCGGCGCGCCAGGAGCGTCGCAATTGCCGGCCCGAAGGTCGCGAACGAGGGCGGCTCCGCCACGGGTTCGGGCAGCAACCATTCGAGGCTCGGGACGATCACCCGACCATGGTAGCCCCGGCGCGATTACCGCGGCCGCACCGTTCGCTTACCGGGTCAGACCCGTGCGGGGCGCCCCTTGCGCTTCGCATCCCATTCGTTCCACGCCACCAGGATCTGGCTGGCGTTGAAGATCGACGAGTAGGTTCCGCTCACCACCCCGAGCAGGAGGGCGAGGGTGAAAGTGCGGATCGTCGGCGGGCCGAGCAGGAGCAGCGCACCCAGGGTCACGACCACGGTCAGCGAGGTGATGATCGAGCGGCTGACCGTCTGCAGGATCGAGTGGTTGACGATCGCGCCGAACGACTCGCCCGCGTGCCGGACCCGGTTCTCACGAATGCGGTCGAACACCACGATCGTGTCGTGGACGCTGAAGCCGATGACGGTCAGCAGCGCGGTCACGAACAGTGCGTCGAACTCGACGTTGAAGAAGAACCCGAGAATCGCGAACGTGCCGACGACGAGGATCACATCGTGGAGCAGCGCGACGATCGCGGCGGTGCCGAAGCGGAACCCGAATCGCATCCACAGGTAGCCGAGGATGAACAGCTCGCCGATCACGATGAGGATCGCAGAGCTGCGAATGAGGTCGGAGCCGATGATCGGCCCGACCGTCCGCAGGCTTCGCGGTTCGCCGGCTCCGAATCGGCTCTCGAGCTCGTCTTCCAGGCCGGCGAACTCCGTGCCCTCGGCGACCGGCACCGGGGTCGGCTCGGCGGAGGGCGACACTGACGCCGAAGCGGATGGCGATGCCGACGCCGAAGCCGATGGAGCCAGCGAGCCGCTTGCATCGGCTGAGCCCGACGGCCCAACCGACGCCGAGGCGGACGGTGCGGGCGTCGCGGGCGGAATGAGGTCGATCGGCTCGGTGCGGATGCGCAGGAACCCGCCGGGCAGGTCGGTGACGATCGCCTCCGTGTAGCCGAGCTCATCGAGCGTGGCCAGCAT
>JAGXHP010000182.1 GCA_024636135.1 Chloroflexota bacterium | reverse complement strand
GCCAGCTCGAGCCCACGGTCGCGGTCCAGCTTCAGCAGCTGAAGCTGAATGTGGTTCCATCCGGCCGCCAGGTTGCCGATGACCGCCGGCGCGGCGATCGGCATGACCGTTGAGACGGAACCGGGCCGCTCGAGTGCCACCTCGAGCGCGACCATGCCACCAAGCGAGCCGCCGGCGACCAGGTCCAGTCGCTCGACGCCGAGTGCATCGAGCGCGGCCCACTGGAGGCGCGCCATGTCGCGCGGGGTGATCGGCGGGAAGTCCTCGAAGTCGGCTGGACCGGTCGTGCCGTAGCACGAGCCGAGCAGGTTGAGACAGATCACCTGCCGCGCATCGGTGTCGAAGGCACGTCCGGCGCCGATGAGCGGCGCCCACCAGTCACCGGCCGCATCGGCCGAGCCGGTGAGGGCATGCACAACGAGCACGGCCGAGTCGGAGAGAGGACCGTCGCGCCGATACGCGACGCGGAGGTCGGGGAGGGTCACGCCGGCCTCGGTCCGAAACGGACCGAGGCGCAGCGGTGGCTCCCGTGGACTGAGGGGGAGCAGGGTCACGCGCCGACCCCCTCCCCGACGGCCACGGCCAGCGACTGATCGAGGTCGGCGATGATGTCGTCAAGCGCCTCGATGCCGACCGAGAGGCGTACGAGGTCCGCCGTCACGCCGGATGCGCGCTGCCCCTCCTCGTCGAGCTGCTGGTGCGTGGTCGACGCCGGATGGATGATCAGCGACTTGGCATCGCCAACGTTCGCCAACAGGCTGAAGAGCTTCACCGAGTCGATGAGCCTCCTTCCCGCGTCGGCGCCGCCGCGCACGCCGAAGGTGATGATCCCGCCGGATCCGCCGGCCAGGTAGCGCTGCGCGTTGGCGTAGGTCGGGTGCGATGGAAGCCCCGGGTAGCTGACCCACTCGACTCGGTCATCGGCGTCCAGCCATTTCGCCACCGCCAGTGCGTTGGCGCTGTGTCGCTCGATCCGCAGCGGAAGCGTCTCGAGGCCCTGGATGAACAGCCACGAGTTGAACGGGCTGAGCGCAGGGCCGATGTCCCTCAGCAGCTGGACGCGCAGCTTGATGATGAAGGCCAACGCCCCGAACGCACCCGTGTATGAAACGCCGTGGTACGACGGGTCGGGGTCCACGAAGTCCGCGAATCGCGGGCTCGCAGCCCAATCGAACTTGCCGCCGTCGATCACCACGCCGCCGATCGACGTGCCATGTCCCCCGATCCACTTCGTGGCCGAGTGGATCACGATATCGGCGCCGTGCTCGATCGGCCTGGCCAGGATCGGCGCGAACGTGTTGTCGATCACCAGCGGCAGCTGCTGCGCATGGGCCGCATCGGCGATGGCGCCGATATCGGGCACGTCCAGCCTCGGATTGCCGATGGTCTCGATGTAGTACGCCCGAGTGCGGTCGTCGGTCAGCGCAACGAAGTCAGCTGGGTCGTTGCCCTCGACCCATCGCACCTCGATCCCGAAGCGGGGAAGGGTGTACGCGAACAGGTTGTACGTGCCGCCGTACAGGCTGGTGCTCGCGACGAAGTTGTCCCCGGAGCGGGCGAGGTTGAGGATCGTGAGCGTCTCCGCGGCCTGGCCGCTGGCCAGCCCGAGTGCGGCGACGCCGCCCTCGAGCGCCGCGATGCGCTGTTCGAAGACGTCCGTGGTCGGATTCATGATCCGGGTGTAGATGTTGCCGAACTCCTGGAGCGCGAAGAGCCGCGCCGCATGCCCGGCATCGGTGAAGTTGTACGAGCTGGTGGCGTAGATCGGCACGGCGCGGGCGCCCGTGGTCGGATCGGGCTGCTGGCCCGCGTGGAGTGCCAGGGTTTCGGTCAGGTAGGCTCGCTCGGGGGCAGAGCCGTTGCCGTTGGTGTCGCTCATGGCTGGTATCGGTTCCTTCGTCTCGACCACGCGAGGAGAGCAGGCGCGCGAACGGTGGTCGATGTGCGACGCGGCCCCGGCGAAGATGGGGGTGCTGCGGCTGATCCGCGTCGCTTGAAGGGATGAAAAAAGACCGCATCCACTTCTCGTCGGAGAAGGGTGCGGCCCCGATCTTCCTGAGTTACCTCAGGCAGAAACCTCCAGGCGGCGGGGCCGCCAGGGCATACACATGGTCGTGTAGTGCGGGACGTGGTGATCGGGGAACATCGGAGTCACCGTACCAGCACGGACCCGCACTGTCACCAGCCTGCAGGGTTGCAATTCGGTAGCGACGGATCGCGTCTCCCGTGGTCCCCGAACCTCAACCGTTCTGCCGCCGACCGCGACTCGGACGAGCCGTAGCGTGGCAGGGGAACCCGTACTGGCGAGCCGTTCCATGCACGTCGAGCAGGTCGAGCACTTCGGGCCCATCGCGGCTCCGCTCTACGATCCACGCCAGGAGCACGACGCGTGCGGCGTCGGCTTCATCGCCGATACCGATGGCCGCCACGCGTCTCGTGTGGTCGGGATGGCACTCGAGGCGCTCGAATCCCTGGCGCATCGGGGAGCGCGAGCCGCCGACGACCTCACCGGCGACGGTGCCGGAATCTCGCTTCCCCTCTCGCCCCGCTTCCGGTCCCGGGTGATCGCGGAGGCCGGGGTCAGCGCAAATCTTGGCCGTGGGGCGGCGATTGCCATGTGCTTCCTGCCGAGGGGCGCTACGGACGCGGCCGCTCGCCTCATCGCCGATCTCGCTGCCACGGAGGGGCTTGCCGTGATCGGCTGGCGCGACGTGCCCGTCGATGCCGGCGTGGTGGCCCGCCGGTCGGTCGGTGAGACGCCTTCCATCCGCCAGGCGGTGGTCAGGCCGGCTCGCCGCCTCACCAAGCTTGGCTTCGCGCGCCGGTTGGCCGCCCTGCGTCGAGCGGTCGAAGCCGCGGGGCCGGAGATTACCGTGGTTTCGGCCAGCACCTCGCAGGTGGTCTACAAGGGGCTCTTCGTGGGAGCCGAGCTCGGCCGCTTCTACTTCGACCTAGGAGCGGGTGATCTCGACGCGAGATACGCGATCTTCCACCAGCGCTATTCGACGAACACGTTTCCCTCGTGGCGCCTGGCCCAGCCGTTCGGCTACCTGGCCCACAACGGCGAGATCAACACGATCCGCTCCAACCGCGAGGCCATGCGCGGACGCCGCCACGACCTCGGCCGAGCGCGCTGGGCGCATCGGCTCGCGGACATCGGCCCGCTGGTGACCGAGACCGGATCGGATTCCCAGTCGCTGGACGACGCACTCGAGCTGCTCGTCCTGGCCGGTGTGCCGATCGACGAGGCGATGACCTCGCTGATTCCCGCCGCCGAGGGCCTCGGAGGCTCGGCTCCGAATGGTGCCGAGGCGCGCACCGAGCCCTGGGACGGTCCGGCCGCGATCGCCTTCGGGGACGGGCGTCGCGTCGGCTGCCGCCTGGATCGCAATGGGCTGCGCCCGCTAGCCCTGACCGTGACGGACGACGGGCTGCTCGTCGTGTCGTCGGAGGCGGGGAGTGTCGAGCTTCCCGACGAGAGGGTCATCCGGCGCCAGCGACTTGGGCCGGGCGAGATGGTCGTGGTCGACCCGACCCGCGGCGCCTGGAGCACGTCCGTCTTTGATGGTTCCGCGCGGACCCCGCCCCCCGCGCCCCTGCGCATGTCTCGGGCCGGCATGACTGGCGCCGGAGCCCGCGACGACCGGATCCGGGTTGCCCTGGGACTCGATGCCGAGGTCGTTCGCCAGGCAATCCGTCCCATGGCCGTCGAAGGCCACGAGGCGATCTGGAGCATGGGTGACGACACGCCGATCGCGCCGTTGGCCCGGAAGCCACGCCGCGTCTCCGACTACCTGCGACAGGCATTTGCGCAGGTCACCAACCCGCCGATCGATCCCGACAGGGAACGCTCCGTGATGTCGCTCGAGATGGTGCTCGGTCAGCAACTTCCCTTCATCGGGTCGCGGCGCGATACCCGGTCCGTGACCGTCGCCTCGCCGATCCTCGAGCGTCAGGAGCTGACCGAGGTGTGTCGCCAACTTCCGGCCGTCGTGCATCTCGACGCGACTTGGTCGCTGTCGCGCGGGTCTCGAGGGCTGGCATTCGCGCTTGCCAGGCTGGGCCGCCAGGCGCGGGCGGCGGCACGGCGTGGCGCCCAGCTCATCGTGGTCTCGGATCGTGCCGCCTCGGAACGGCGCCTGGCCGTCCCGACGGTGCTGGCGGTCGGCCGGGTGAACCAGGAAATCGTCAGGATCGGTCGCCGGTCGCAGGTCGACGTCGCGGTGGAGGCCGGCGACGCCTTCGACGTCCATGACGTGGCGATGCTGATCGCCGTCGGCGCATCGGCCGTGCAACCCTGGCTGCTGCTCGACGTCGCCGCGGAGCAGGCATCCGAGCGCGGCGTCGAGAACCTGCGGCCGGATGAAGCGCGCGCTCAGACCGTAGCGGCCCTCGAGCAGGGGCTGCGCAAGGTGCTCGGCAGAATGGGGATCAGTACGCTTCGCTCGTACCGCGGCGGTCAGATCCTCGACGTGCTCGGGCTCGATGCATGGCTCGTACAACGCTGCTTCCCCGCGGCGAATCACTGGCCCGGCACGGTGGACGCGCCGTCCCTGGGACGCGCCGTCATCGACCGGCATCGCCGAGCCTTCGGCGCGCTGCCGCCCTCTCTCGAGGATCCGGGATTCGTGCGATTCCGCGGATCGGGCGAAGCTCACGCCTACGCCCCGAAGGTCGTGAAGGCGCTCCAGACGGCGGTCGCCCCGGATGACGCAGGTCTGGCGCCGTATCGGGAGCTGCTGAGCGTCATGGGAGCACGCCAGCCCCGCGACCTGTTCGCGCTGCGGCGCGCCGGCCCGGCCGTCTCCATCGAGGAGGTCGAGTCGGCCGACCAGGTCGTCCGCCGCTTCGTCAGCTCGGCCATGAGCCTCGGTGCGCTGTCACCCGAGGCGCACCAAGCGATCAGCATCGGGATGGCGAGGCTCGGGGCCAGTGCCAACTCCGGCGAGGGCGGGGAGGATCCGGCGTGGTACGCGCCATCGGCCGATGGTGATCGACGAGATGCGGCCATCAAGCAGGTCGCATCGGCCCGGTTCGGCGTGACCGCGGAGTACCTGGCCCGCGCCGAGCAGCTCGAGATCAAGATCGCCCAGGGCTCGAAGCCCGGCGAGGGCGGCCAGCTCCCCGGACGCAAGGCGACGGCATTCATCGCCGGCCTGCGTCGCGGCCAGCCGGGAATGACGATGATCAGCCCGCCGCCGCACCACGACATCTATTCGATCGAGGACCTCGCGCAGCTGGTGAGCGACCTGCGCGCGGTGAATCCGACGGCGCGCATCGGCGTGAAGCTCGTGGCAGGTGCAGGAATCGGGACGATCGCCGCAGGGGTGGCCAAGGCGCACGCCGACTACATCATGGTCAGCGGCCACGCCGGCGGCACGGGAGCGTCACCGCTGACCTCGATCAAGCACGCCGGTCTGCCGTGGGAGCTGGGCCTGGCCGAGACGCACCAGGTCCTGGTGCGCAATCGGCTCCGCGACCGGGTTGCCCTGCGGACCGACGGTGGCCTGCAGACGGGCCGGGATGTGGTGGTGGCAGCCATGCTCGGAGCCGAGGAATACGGGTTCGGCACGGCAGCGCTGGTGGCCATCGGCTGCGACATGGCGCGGCAGTGCCATCTCGACACGTGCCCGACCGGAATCGCCACGCAGCGCGAGGACCTGCGGGCGAAATTCAGCGGGACGCCCGAACAGGTCGTCGCGTTCTTCACCGCCATGGCCGAGGACGTGCGCCGCGAGCTCGCCGCGCTCGGCCTGCGCTCACTGCACGAGGCGATTGGTCGGGCGGACCTGCTCGAGGCCGGTGCGAATTCGGCGCTCGACCTCGATGCCCTGATCGCCGCGCCCGCGTGGCGGCCGACCGCTCCGGAAGCGCCAAAGGATCGTCCGGTGTGGCCGGATCGTCCGGTCGATCTCTCGTTCGAGGCAGGGGCACTGGGCGGAGTCATGGCGGACGTCGATACGGGCGAGGCCGTCGTCCGGGCCCGCGTCACGACCCGTGATCGGAGCATCGGCGCGCGCGTCGCCGGCGCCCTCGCACGTCGACCCGAACCCCGGCAGCTGGCGCACATTCGCTACGAGCTCAGCGGTTCTGCCGGGCAGAGCCTTGGTGCGTTCGCGGCCATCGGCACGCGCATCGAGCTGATCGGCGAAGCCAACGACTACGTCGGGAAGGGGCTCTCCGGGGGAATCATCGTGATCCGCCCGTCCCATGCCGCCGCGCAGGACCAGGCGCTGGCCGGCAACGTCTGCCTCTTCGGCGCCACCTCCGGCGCGCTCCACGTCGTCGGGCGCGCCGGCCTGCGATTCGGCGTGCGCAACTCGGGAGCCCGCGCGGTGGTCGAGGGCATCGGCGCGCACGGGTGCGAGTACATGACCGGCGGTACCGTGGTGGTGCTCGGGCCCGTTGGTCCGAACTTCGGAGCCGGCATGACCGGAGGCCGCGCCTACCTTCTCGACGACGGACGCAGCGCGGCCCGGCTGAATCCCAGCGTGCGCGCCCGGGCCGTGGACGCGGCCGACGCGACGGTGCTCCTCGATCTTCTCGTGGCGCATGCCGCGGAGGGCAGCAGACGGGCCGCGCGCATCACCGACGACTGGGACGCGTGGGGCGGTCGCTTCCTGGCCGTGGAGCCGGCGGATGCGGCCGGCGGCGTCAGCCTGGATCCACCGCTGGCTGCGGCACGATGAGGCGGTAGCCGAGCGAACGCACCGGCGTGGGCAGCGGGGCATCGGCGTCGCGCAGCTTGGACCGCAGGCGCGCCAGGTGCGGCTTGATCCACAGGGGATCGGGATCCGGCTCGCCCCGCCATCCGGCCTGCAGGAGCTCCTCGTGGCTGACGAGGTCGCCGGCGGCTCGCAGCAGGACGTCCAGCAGCG
Organism: Chloroflexota bacterium; assembly: GCA_024636135.1. Classification (GTDB taxonomy): domain Bacteria; phylum Chloroflexota; class Limnocylindria; order QHBO01; family QHBO01; genus JACDBZ01. The sequence goes on along the minus strand of JAGXHP010000182.1, from coordinate 2,782 downwards.
CGAACTCGATCGGCGTCAGGGGCAGCAGGTCGTCGCCCGCCCAGGCCTCGTGTCGCCGGCGATCGATCCGCAGGGTGCCGGAAGCGGCGCCCGCTGACGGTGCCCCCGTTCGGCGGCGATTGACCGCCCGGATGCGGGCCAACAGCTCGTCCTTTCCGAATGGCTTCGTCACGTAGTCGTCGGCTCCGGCATCGAGTGCCTCCACCTTGGCCGCCTCCTCGCCCTCGCCGGACAGGACGATGATCGGCGTGGAGCCTCGCCGGCGAATCTCCTCGCACACCGCGATCCCGTCGAGGCCCGGCATGGCGAGGTCCAGGATCACGAGATCCGGCCGATCGGCATCGAAGCGGCGCAGCGCCTCGTGGCCGTCGTACGCGGCGCTGACGCGATGCCCCACGGAGCCAACCAGGGCGGCCACGGCTCCGATCATCGCCGGCTCGTCGTCGATGACCAGGATGCGAAGGGGTGAATCGGCGTTCACGCGGCTGCCTCCGGGAGGGCCGTGACGAACTGGGTGCCGGTCGGTCGCTTGTCCTCGATCCACAGGCGCCCGCCCATGGCGGCCACCAGGCGCCGAGCGGCAAAGAGGCCGACCCCGCTCCCCGGCTCGTCGCCCTGGTTGACGCGCACGAACGGCTCGAACACGCTCTCGCGCTGGGCCAGCGGCACACCCGGCCCATCGTCACCGACGGCCACGTGCACCTGGCCCGAGCTCGACCAGTCCGCGACCACGATCTCCGCGCCCGGTGGTGCGTACTTCGCCGCGTTCTCCAGCAGCAGCTCGAGGACCTGCGCCAGGCGCGCGGAGTCTCCCAGCGCCATGCGACTGCCAGTGGCGAAACGCGCCAGCCGATGGCGCCGCAGCAGCGGCGCTAGCCGGGTCAGGACCTCATCGATCATCGGACCGACATCGAACGGGTGGATCTCGACGGTCAGGAGCCGATCGGCGCGCACCGTGTCCAGGATGGCGTCGACAAGGTCATTGAGCCGAAGCACCTGTCCGGTGGCGGCCGCGTGCCAGCCCGCCGCCTCGTCGCGGTTGCCGGGGGCGGCGACTTCGCCCAGCAGGTCGAGGTAGGCGCGGACCACCGCCAGCGGCGTGCGGAGCTGGTGGGTCACCACGGCGATGAGCTCGGCGCGAGCCTGGTCCACGCTGCGCAGTCCATCGAGCTGCGCCTCTGTCTCGAGATGCAGTCGCCGTCGCTCAACCACGCCTCCCAGCAGCGTGGCGATGGTCAGCAGGCGGCGCTCCTCGTCCGCGCTGAACTCTCGACGTGTGGCGGTCTTGACGTTCAGCACGCCGACGACGTGGTCGCCCACCTCGAGCGGGACTGCCATGATCGATGTGAATCGCTCGTGGTCGACGCCGCGGATCCACGCGCAGCGCGGGTCGTTGGCCAGATCGCTGCTCAGCATCGACCGCCGCTCCGACGCCGCCAGGCCGGTGATCCCTTCGCCGATCTCGAGCCGGGCCACGCCGACGTGCTCTCGATCGACGCCATTCGTGGCGGCCAGGGTCAGGCCCCCGTGGTCCCGGTCGACGAGGTAGAGCGAGCAGACCTCCGTTCCCATCGCCGCCGTGCTGCGATCCACGATGAGCTGCATCAGCTCATCCCACGTCGAGGCGCCAGCAGCGAGCTGGACGATCTCGCGCAATGCCTCGAGCTCAGCCACATCGGTTGTCGGCGCGGCGTGTGATGGACCGGTCATTTTCCAACGATACAGTCCGATGCCCCAACCGCCTACGATGCCCCGATGAGCACCGAGGCCCTGCTGCGCGACCTGGGACAGATCGTCGGCGAGATGCAGTGTCTCGTGGACCCCGGGCTGCGTGCTTCCTACGAAACCGACTGGACGCGGAGGTTTCGCGGGGAGGCGCTGGCCGTCGTGCGCCCCGGGTCCACGGCCGAGGTCGCGGACGTCCTGCGCGCCTGCGGCCGCGCCGGAGCGGGCGTCGTGCCGCAGGGTGGCAACACCGGCCTGGTGGGAGGGTCGGTTCCGCGCTCCGGCGAGGTCGTGCTGAGCCTGCGCCGGTTGGACGCCATCGACGAGGTCGACCGCCGATCGGGTGAGGTCAGTGTCGGTGCCGGCGCGACCCTGAGCGCGGTCCAGGTCGCTGCGCGGCGGTCGGGCTGGGACGTGGGGGTGGACCTTGGAGCGCGCGATTCGGCCACCATCGGCGGAATGGTCGCGACCAACGCCGGGGGAGTCCATGTCGTGCGGCACGGCTCCATGCGATCACAGATTGTCGGGTTCGAGGCGGTTCGCGCCGACGGCACGATCCTCCAGCGCATGCCCGGCATGCCGAAGGACAACACCGGCTACGACCTGGCCGGGCTGCTGGCCGGCTCGGAGGGCACCCTGGCCGTGATCACCCGCGTGCGCCTGCGTCTCGTGCCGATCCTCCGCCACCGCGCCGTGTGCGTCCTCGGCTTCGCGGACGCGGCTGCGGCGGTCGATGCCGCCGCCGAGCTGCGCCGAACGCTGGCGTCCGTTCTCGCGCTCGAGCTGTTCACTGATGCCGGCCTCGAGCTGGTCATGAAGCACACGGACCTTCGGCCGCCGTTCACACCCCGGACGCCGATCTACCTGCTGGTGGAGGTCGCAACGGCCGACGTCGATCCGACCGAGGCACTGCTTAACGCGCTCGGGCGACTCGGACTCGCCGATGGCTCGGCCGCCGTTGCCAGCGACGAGATCGGCCGGCACCGGCTGTGGCAGATGCGCGAGCGTCACACCGAGGTGATGAACGCGGAGGGCGTCCCCCACAAGCTCGACGTCT
>JAGXHP010000181.1 GCA_024636135.1 Chloroflexota bacterium | reverse complement strand
CGACTACCGGATCATCTCGAACGTCGGAGCGGAGGCAGGGCAAAGCGTCTTTCACCTGCACTTCCACCTGCTGGCCGGCCGCCCCATGAGCTGGCCGCCCGGCTAGCGGTCGATTGACCCTCATCGGGCTCGCTGGTACCCTTCGTCGGCTTGCGTGTCCGGCGGGGGCAATCCCGTCATGCGTGACACGACTATCGGAGCAGGAAGGAGGCGAGACGTTTGGCAGAAGTCCGCGTGGGCGAGAACGAGACGTTCGAGAGCGCGCTTCGTCGATTCAACAAGAAGATTCAGCAGTCGGGAATCCTGGCTGAGGCACGACGACGCGAGCACTACGAGAAGCCCAGCGTGAAGCGAAAGCGCAAGGAAGCCAAGAAGCGAAAGGCAACCTCGCGCGCGTAGTCGCCAGACGCCAGCCTCACATTCCAACGATCCGGCGCAAGGAGGGCCACCGAGACCGATGACGCCGGAGACCGATGCCACCACCACTCTGTCCGACCGGATCCAGTCGGCCATGCGTGACGCGATGCGCGCCCGCGACGGACAGCGTACCCAGACGCTCCGCATGGCCATCGCGGCGGCCCAGAACCTGAGCATCGCGAATCGGCGCGACCTCACCGACGACGAGGTCGTCGACGTGCTGACCAAGCAGGTCAAGCAGCGCCGCGAGAGCATCGCCATGTACCGCGACGCCGGTCGCGAGGATCGTGCCGCTGCCGAGGAGGCCGAGGTCGCCATCCTCGCCGAGTTCCTGCCCGCGCAGCTGTCGGAGGCCGAGATCGAGGATCTCGTCCGGAAGGCCATCGCCGATCTCGGCGCGGCTTCCACCGCCGACCTCGGTCGGGTCATGGGCCGTGTCTCGCCGGAGACGCGCGGCCGTGCCGACGGGCGGCTGGTGAGCGATATCGTGCGCCGGGCGCTGGCAGGCTAGCGCGGTGTTCATCCCGCGAACGCTGTCTGAGTCGGGGTCGACGTCGACGGCCTGGAGAGGCGTTGCCGTGGCCGCGATCGTGGCCGCCGCCCTGTTCCTCATCCTGTCGGCCAACATCACGCTGGGCCAGGAGAACCTGGTCGCTGGCGAGGTGGCGACGCGCGACATCCGTGCCTCGCGCGACGCGACGTTCGATTCCGCGTCGGAGACCGAGACCGCGCGGGAAGCCGCCGCCGCCGCCGTTCAGGATGTGACCCAGATCCTGGAGCCCCCGGCCGATAACCAGGCCGATCAGCTCGGCGAGCTCGACGCCTTATCGCGCCGAGTGATCCGCATCCTCGAGCTTCGCGATCAGGGGACGATCAGCGCCGAAGAGGCCACCGAGCGGCTGGGTGCCGACGTCCCGGAGATCGCCGTCCGACACCGTGACCTGGTGGCCGCGATCTCGATCCCGCGCTGGGAGGTCGTCGCAGCATCGGCGCGCGCCGCGCTCGAGACCACGCTGGCCGTCTCGGTCCGCGAGGATGACGTGATCGCCGTGCGCAGCGCGGTGCGTGATCTCATCACGAACGACCTCACCGATGATGAGCGCAGCCTGGCCGGCAACATGGCCGCCTCGCTGGTGGAGCCGAACGTCATCATCAGCGACGAGCTGACCGCGGAGGCGCGCAACCAGGCTCGCGCGTCGGTGGCTCCTGTCCAGGTCGAGATCCTGGCGGGCGAGATGATCGTGGCCGAGGGTCAGCGCCTCACCATCGGCGACATCGAACGGCTCGAGGAGCTCGGGCTGACCCGGCCGCGGGTCGAGGCCGGCACCGTGGTCGGCAACGCGCTGATCGCCGCCCTCGTCGCCGGGTTGCTGGTCGGGTATCTCGTGCGTTTCGAGCCCGAGATCTGGCATCGGAACCGGTCGGTCCTGCTCTTCTTCCTGGTTCTCGTCGCCTCGGCCGTGGCGATCCGCATTGCCGCCGACCGAACCCTGTGGGCGTTCGCGGTCCCGACGTCCGCCAGCGTGCTGCTCGTCGGCATCCTGCTGCGCAACTCGGCCGGCGCGGCCATGGCGATCGGGCTCGCCATCCTTGCGGGCGTGATGAACCGGGAGGCGCTCGAGCCGGCCGCCTATGTCCTGGCCGGCGGCGTTGTCGCGCTGCTCACGATCACGCGTGCCGAGCGGCTGAACGCGTTCGTCCGCGTCTTTGCCGCGCTCGCCGCCACGAACATCGCGGTGGTCACGGCATTCAGCCTCCTCGCACAGCGGGACGTGGCGGCCGTGGTCCAGCTTGGGGGCATGGGCCTCGTCAACGCCGTGCTGTCGGTGATCCTGGCGGTCGGCAGCTTCGCGATGCTCGGCAACGTGTTCGGGATCATGACGGTGTTCCAGCTCCTGGAGCTGGCCAACCCGTCGAATCGGCTGCTGCGCCGCCTGCTGCTCGAGACCCCGGGGACGTATCACCACAGCGTCATGGTCGGCAACTTGGCGGAACGCGCGGCCGAGACGATCGGCGCGGATCCGCTGCTGGCCCGGGTGGCAGCCTACTACCACGACATCGGCAAGATGAAGAACCCGCTCGCGTTCATCGAGAACCAGGCAGGTGCGCACAACATCCACGACGACCTGAACGCCGAGACGAGCGCCCGGATCATCGCCGGGCACATCCGGGACGGGATCGATCTCGGCTACGAGCACGGGCTGCCGGTCCAGGTCATCGGCTACATCCCGCAGCACCACGGGACGAGCGTGATGACGTTCTTCCACCAGAAGGCGCTGCGCGAGGTCGGTGGCCGGCAGGATCTCGTGAACGAGGGAGCGTATCGCTACCCCGGGCCAAAGCCGCAGACCCGCGAGGCCGCGATCATCATGCTTGCCGACGGTGTTGAAGCGTCGGTGCGCTCGCTCGACAGCAAGGACGAGGAGAGCATCCGCGGCATGGTCGATCGGATCATCGACGCCCGCGTCGAGGATGGCCAGCTGGATGACGCCGAGCTCACGTTGAAGAACATCTCCCAGATCAAGGACGCCTTCGTGGGCCAGCTGCTCGGGATGTACCACTCGCGCATCAAGTATCCCGACAACGTTCTGCCCCTCGGACAGGTCCGCGACGAGGCCTGATCGCGATTCGGAGTTGAGTCTCGGCTCCCCGTAGGTCTACGATGGTCGGACCATGGGTTGCTCGGTCACTGTCCACGACCGCGTCGGACCCGACCGCATCGCCAACGCGGTCGAGCCGCTCGAAGCCGATGCCGCCCTGGCCCTCCTCGAATCCGCGGTGTGCGAGACCGTTCGCCTGGCCTACGGCACCGATGCGGCCGAGGTCGAGCTGACGCTCTCCGGGGACGGCGAGATGGAGCGCCTCAACTTCGACCACATGGGCGAGCGCGGCCCGACCGACGTGCTCTCGTTCCCGCTCCACGAATGGGCGCTCAACGGACAGGCCTCGCACCTGACCGATGACGATGGGATCTCGCCCCCCGGGCCGCTGTTGCTCGGCGACGTCGTGATCGATGTCGACCAGGCACTGCGGCAGGCAGCGGAGGGGGACTGGGGCGTCGTCGAGGAGCTCGTCCTGCTGGCGATCCACGGAACCCTGCACCTCCTCGGCCACGATCACGCCGACATCGACGAGGAGGAGCGCATGCGCCGACTCGAGCGGGACGTCCTCAGCCTGCTTCACCGCCGTCATCGCGAGATCGCATGGCAGCCCGGATCACTCTTCGATCGAGCGGGCCACGCCGTCTCGACCGGCAGCTAGCCGAGTCCGGACGCGGCGAACGCCCGGCGCCGTTCATCGTCGGCACCGGGCGTTCTGTTCAGGATCGAGCTAGGCGGCGAGCGGCGCTGCCTCCGGCTCGACCATCGGCAGCTCTGGCTTCGGAGCTCCGTTCGGGGCCAGGATCCAGGCGATGAGCAGCAGCGCGAACGATGCGAGTGCGGCGATGACCATGACAGCTGTCTCCTTGTACGGTGGACGTCCTAGGGCTGGTAGGCGATCTCGCCGTGCTGGGCCAGGTCGAGTCCGGCCTCCTCGGCGTCGCCGGTGACTCGGATGGGGGTGACGAGGTTGACGAGAAACAGGATCGCGCCGGTGGCCGTGGCCGAGTACATGCCGACGACGGCCACGCCGACGAGCTGGGTGACGAGCTGGTCGGCATTGCCCGCCAGCAGGCCGTCGACGCCGCCGACCGCCGACGTGGCGAAGACGCCGGTGGCGATGGCGCCAAAGGCACCACCCACACCGTGCACGGCAAACACATCGAGGGCGTCGTCGACGCGGGCGCGCAGGCGGAGCTGGGCAGCTCCGTAGCAGACCACGCCGACGCCAAGGCCGATGAGGACTGACGCTGCGGGGGTCACGAACCCGGCGGCCGGGGTGATGGCGACCAGGCCGGCAACGGCGCCGATGGCCGCGCCCAGCACTGAGGGCGTGCCCTTGTGCAGCCAGCTGATGGTGACCCACGTGATCGCGGCCATGGCCGCGGCCGTGTTGGTGGTGACGAAGGCGGTTGCCGCCAGCCCGTTCGCCCCGACGGCGCTGCCGGCGTTGAAGCCGAACCAGCCGAACCACAGCAGGCCGGCGCCGAGCACCGTCATCGGCACGTCGTGCGGCTCGGTCGAGGGCTCGACGAGGCCGGTCCGTCGCCCGATGAACAGCGCGGCGACGAGCGCGGCGACGCCGCTCGACAGGTGGACCACCGTTCCGCCGGCGAAATCGAGAACCCCGAGGCCGAACAGCCAACCGTCGGGCGACCAGACCCAGTGGGCGATCGGCGCGTACACGAAGGTCGACCACGCCACGGCAAACAGGACGAATGCCTTGAACCGCTTGCGCTCGGCGAACGCGCCGCTGATGAGTGCGGGGGTGATGATCGCGAACATCATCTGGAAGGCCATGAAGGCCAGGTGCGGGACCGTCGTTGCGTACACGTCGGACGGTTCTCCCGTCACACCCTCGAGCGCCAGCCAGTCGAGGCCGCCGATCAGTCCGAAGCCGGTGTCCGGTCCGAAGGCCAGGCTGTAGCCCCACAGAACCCACGTCACGCTGACCAGGCCGAGAATGAAGAAGCTGTGCATGATCGTGCTGAGCACGTTCTTGCGGCGAACCAGCCCGCCGTAGAACAGGGCGAGGCCGGGAGTCATGAGCATGACGAGCGCAGCGCTCATCAGCACCCAGGCGGTATCTCCGGTGTCGATGGAAGGCATCGGGGGCTCCTGCGTCGGATGGGGTCGATTTGTGCAGGTAGCCTAGGATCGTCGGTCACCCGGCGGCCAGACCACGGGCGGTTGCCGAACGGTTGCGTCGTTGTGCACAACGCACAGTCGGCGGGTCAGAGACGGCGGCCGGCGCTCAGCTCGGGTGGCGGCGCCGTCCCGTCCAGGATGGCGCGGGCGGCGATGGCGGCCGATGCCGGCCCGGTGCTGATGCCCCAGGGCCCGTGGCCCGCGCACACGAACAGGCCCCTGACCCCGGGGACAGCGCCGATGAACGGTCGTCCATCGATCGACTGCGGCCGCGCGCACAGGCGCCGCTCCACGACCTCGGCGTCACCGATGGCCGGCAGGAACTCCACGCCACGACGCAGCAGGAGCGCGGCGACGCGCGATGGATCCGGCTCGGCGGGCAGGAACGTCGAACCGAGCGTGCTCAGACCGCCGGCGCTGGCCAGGCTGAAGAGTGACGGCGGATCGCCATCACCCGCCGCTACGGCATGCGCGGTCGCGGTGTGCGACCGGTTGATCGTGTCCACCTCGTCCTCTTCGACGATATGCGTCGGCGCGGCACCGTCGAGCCGGAGCTGAACGGTGACGCCCCAGGTAGCCCGGATCCGCGTCCATCCGCCGCTCGGATCAAGGAGCTCGGGGGTCCATGGACCGGCGGCGACCAGGACGCGGTCGGCGCCGATTTGGGAGCCATCGGCGAGCTCCACTCCTGCGACCGCTCCGTTCTCGACGACCGGTCGCGCCGCCTGCCCCAGCCGGATGCGCGCGCCGCGCTCCTCGGCCAGCCTGGCCCACGCCATCGTTGCCGATGCCGGTGGCACCGGGAATCCCGTCGACAGCCGAACCGCTGCGAACCCGGGGCTCAGTGACGGCTCGAGGCGCGCGACATCGTCCGGGCCAAGCAGCACCGGGTCGAGTTCCGGCACGGCTTCGCGCTGGCGCTCTACCTGGGCCGCCGCCTCCTCCTCGTCCCGGTTCAGGAGAAGCAGGCCGGCGGGTTCGGAAGCAATCGAGAACTCGCCGCTCCCATCGGCAAGTGCCCGGTAGCGGCTGAGGCTCTCGTGGTAGAGCGGTGCCAGGGCGGGGTCGAAGGGGTGCTGGATCGCGCCGAGGTTCCGTCCGGAAGCCCCGGCGGCGATGTCCGTGCGCTCCACCAGCAGCACCCGGGCCCCTCGGCTCGCCATGATCGCGGCGCTCGCGCAGCCGATGACCCCTCCGCCGATGATGACGATCTCGCTCCGCATGGCGGAGAGCATACCGGCGCGACCGTGGTCATTCCGACAGCGGCTCGCAGCGGCACCCGGCTACCATCGGCCGCCATGAAGGTCATCTGCGGCCTCGGCAACCCCGGGGAGCGCTATCGGCTGACGCGGCACAACATGGGGTTCCGGGTGGTGGACCTGCTCGCGGATCGCTGGAGCCAGACCGGCGCGGGCCGCCTGAAGGACGGCGCAGCCCTGCTGGAGGTCCCGCGTCCGGAGCCCGTGGGACGGGTGCTCCTCGTCAAGCCGATGCGCTACATGAACCGATCGGGTGCGCCTCTGCGCGCCGCTCTGCGCCAGACGGAGGTCGAGCTCGAGACGGACGTTCTCGTCGTCAGCGACGACATCGACCTGCCGCTGGGCCGAGTGCGGCTCCGACGATCCGGCTCCGCTGGCGGCCACAACGGGCTGCGCGACATCATCAGCACCTTCGGCAGCAACGAGTTCGCCCGGCTGCGCGTTGGCGTGGGCCGCGCCGGCGAAGTCGTCGATCACGTCCTTGCGACATTCGCACCCGATGAACGAGAGCTGGCAGACGAGATGGTCGCCGTCGGCGCCGATGCGGTCGAGCGTTGGCTGTCCGAGGGAGTCGAGGCGGCGATGAGCGCATTCAACGGGGTCGACGTCGAGTAGTCGGTTCGGACGGCTACCATGGCAGCCTCCATGTCTTCCTCGCGCGGCGGAGATGGCCGCGTTGCAGCGCTTGTCGACGCCCTCCGGCCCAGTCAGCCGGATCCGGGCGTCCTTCGTGTGCCCGGCGTCGCTCGCGCGGCGCATCTCGCCGCGCGGCGGGCGGGGCTCAGGGCGGAGCGGGCGCTCGTGATCGTCACGCGGACCGACGAGGAGGCTCACCGGCTCGCGGATGATCTCGCCGGGTGGATGAAGGGTGGAAGCCTGCGTCTCTTCCCGGAGCGCGGCGCGCTTCCGCTTGAGCGTGCGCTGCCCGAGCACGACGAGTCCGCGGATCGGCTGAGCGTCCTCGCCGCCCTGGGTTCGGAGCCGGGACTGGTGGTGGTCGCGTCGCTGCTCGCCCTCGTCCAGCGCACGCTCGGCGTGATGCAGCTGCAGGCAGCCCGCCGGAAGCTGACCGTCGGGGCTCGCATCGGCCAGCGTGATCTGCTGGCCGCACTGGTCGCCGGGGGGTACGAGCCATCGGTGGAGGTGACCGGCATCGGCGAGTTCGCGCATCGCGGTGGCCTGGTCGATGCGTGGCCGCCCGGCGCTTCCGAGCCGATCAGGATCGAGCAGTTCGGTGACGAGATCGAGTCGATCCGCAGCTTCGACCCGATGTCCCAGGCGTCTCGGCGCCGCCTCGAGAACGCCGACCTGCTCCCGGCATCGGAGTTCCTGCCCGAGGACGGCTGGGAGTCGATCGCCGGCCGCTCGGAGCCGCGGACCGACATGCTGCGCGAGGACGCGGCGCGGCTGGAGCAGGGCGAGCTCGGCGAGGCAGCCGAGACCTGGGCCGCGGTCCTGACCGCCGGGCCGGCCGCGGACCATCTGCCCGCGGACGCCCACGTCGTCCTCACTGACTCGGACGAGCTGCGGGCGCTGGCGCGGGATCT
>JAGXHP010000180.1 GCA_024636135.1 Chloroflexota bacterium | reverse complement strand
GGCTCGGCGTCGGGCTCGGCTGGCGTCTCGGCGTCGGGCTCGGCTGGCGTCTCCGCATCCGGCGGCTGTGGAGGCTCTGCGGCAGCGGGCGCCGTGCTCGCTTCCGGCAGCGGATCGTCCCAGCCTGCGGCATCGGGCGTCCACCAGTCGGGCTCCTCGATCACCGCGGTGTACCGGTCGCGGTCCCACGCCGCAGGTGGCTCGCCGGACGGCGTCGGGTCGGACAAAGCCTCGACGGCCGGCTCGGGCATGTCGGTCGGCGCCGCGTCCACGGCGGCTCCGTCGCGGACCTTCGCCTCGGCCGGGGCGTCCACCTCCGGTTCGGGATCCGGCGCCGGTTCGGCCGAACCGGCGGGCACGACGGGTCCGTGCCCGTCCTCACCAGGCGGCGGCGATGACTGCGCGTCGACATCGGCGACCGTCTCCGCCTGGTCCGGTTCCGGCTCGACGATCGTCTCGGCCTGGACCTCGCGATCGGCCTCCGCCGGGGAATCAAGCCCTGGCTGCGCGCCGCCTGCGCTCTCGAGCGCGGCCTCCGTATCGATCATCGGCTCCGCGCTGGAAAGCTCCCTGGGCAGCCCGGCGTCGGCAGAGGCGTCGTCAGATTCGATCTCGGCGTCCGGCGCGACCACGGACTGGAGCGCGGCGAACGCGGCTCCGGCCTCGACACTGCCCGGCAGCTCCGCGGGGTTCGGATCCTCGGCACGGGCCAGCGCCTCGGCGAAGTCTTCGACGAATTGCGCACGGGTGCGCCGGCGCCGGGCCGAGCGATCATGGTCCGGCTCGTGCTCGGCTTCCGGCTCGGCCTCGGGAGTCTCCTCGGCCGCGGCCGGCGGCTCTTCGGGGGCGTCAGCGGGCGGAGTCGCAACCGGCGCGGGGGCATCGCGTCGTGGTGCCGGCGGAGGCGTCGGTGCGGGCGAAGGCGTCGGTGCAATCCCACCGAATGGAAGGCGCAGGTCCATCCGGGCCTCGAGCACGTCGACGCGCGAACGCAGCGACGCGACCTCGCCGCGCGCCTCGCCGAGCGCGAGGAGTGCCTGTCCATAGCGCTCGGTCAGGTTGCGGAACTCGGTCAGGAGCTCACGAAACGGCGACGCCTCGGCCTCGGCCTTGGCCGGTTCCCCGTGGCCGTTCGTGCGCGGGGGCTCGGCGACGGGCGCGCCAGGAGCCGGTCGCGGCTGGAGATAGACCCGCATGCCGGTCTCGCCTTCCGGCGCACCGGTGAGCACGCCACGCGCGAGCAGCTCCCAGACGCGCTCCGTCGGCACGCCGAGAACCGATGCCGCCTCCGTGACCGAATAGCCTTCCATCGCCCGGCTAGGGTAGCGTTTCGGCTCAAGGACAGCGACGGTAGCGCCGGGTCAGCCGGCGAGTTCGACGAGCGCCTCGTGCAGGCGATCGACCTCCTCGATGGTGTTGTAGTGGACCAGGCCGATCCGCAGCAGGCCGCCGGCATCGGCCAATCCGAGCGCCCGGACCAGCTCCCACGCGTAGAAATCACCGTCCCAGGTGCTGATGGCCCGAGTGGCAAGGTGCTCGGCAACCGCCCGCGGGTCGTGGCCGTCGAGCGTGAACGAGAAGGTCGGCACCCTCTCGTCGATGCGCGAGGGATCGGCGATGCCATGGAGCCGCAGGCCCGGAACGCTGGCCAGCCGCTCCAGCGCGGCGCGTGACATCTCGCGTTCGTGCTCGTGGATCGCCGACATCGCAGCGCGCAGCCGTGACCGCCGATCGGACCGATCGGCGACGTCGCCGTAGGCCGATCCGAGGCCCTCGAGGTAGTCGAATGTGCCCACCAGCCCGGCCAACGCCTCGTGATTCTGCGTCCCGACCTCGAGCTTGCCGGGAAGCGCCGACCCGGCCGGCCGCACCCGGTACGCCTGAAGACGCTCGAGCAGCTCGCGGCGGCCGTAGAGCATGCCGAGGTGCGGAGCGAAGAACTTGTACGGGCTGGTGACGAGGAGGTCGGCGCGAAGGGTGGAGACATCGATCGGTACGTGCGGTGCGGCGTGGACGGCATCCACGTACACGAGCGCGCCCGCGGCATGCGCGACCTCGACGACGCGGCCCACGTCGGTGAGCGTGCCGAGCGCGTTCGACGCGAGTCCCACCGCCACGATCCGGGTCCGCGGGCCGACGAGCCCTTCGAGTGCGTCCAGGTCCAGCGATGCTCCGTCCTCGGCGAGCTCGAGCCATCGGACGACGGCGCCGCGGTCCTCGGCCATGGCGAGCCACGGCGCGACGTTCGCGTCGTGGTCCAGGCGCGTCACGACGACCTCGTCGCCGGCCCGCACGTCGCGCCCGAGGGCGCGGCTGATCGCGAACGTGATCGTCGTCATGTTGGGGCCGAACGCGATCTCGTCCGGCTCGTGCGCGCCGAGGAAGTCGGCGCCAGCCGCGTGAGCCTGGTGGAGCATCTCATCGGTCTCGACCGAGGCCGTGAAGGCCCCGCCGTGGTTGGCGTTGCTTTGCTCGAGGTAGTTTCTGATGCCGGCAATGCACTCGCGCGGGACCTGGGTGCCGCCCGGACCATCGAGGCAGGCGATCGGCACTCCATTCAGCGTGCGCGCAAGGGCCGGAAAGTGGTCGCGCGCCGCGGCCACATCCAGACCGTGGCGCTGTCGAATCGACGTCATTGCTGCATGCTACGCCGCCACGTCGCTATCATCCCCCCTCGTGACCACATCCCTGCGTGTCCCGACCATCCCGGGCCACGATTTCAACCTTCCCGCCGGCCTCGAAGGCCTGGACGACCTCGCCTACAACCTGTGGTGGAGCTGGACTCCACGCGCCCAGGCCATCTTCAGCCGTATCGATTCGAACACCTGGATCCGGCATCGCAACCCGATCCGGGTCCTGCGCAACGTCACCCCCGCACGCTGGGCCGAGCTCGCCGGCGACGAGGACTTCGTCGTCGACGTCAGCCGCGTGCTCGACGAGTTCCGTCGTTACCTCAGCAACGGCTCCGACTCCTGGTACTCATCGTCGTCCGATAGGGAGCTTCCCGGGCCGATCGCCTACTTCTGCGCGGAGTTCGGGATCCACGAATCGATGCAGATCTACTCGGGTGGGCTGGGTGTCCTGGCGGGCGATCACTGCAAGTCGGCATCGGATGCCGCACTGCCATTCGTTGGCATCGGCCTCCTCTACCGTCGCGGCTACTTCCGCCAGCAGATCGACGCCGACGGCCACCAGGAACACGCGCAGCCAGATCTCGACCCCGAACAGCTCCCCCTGCGGCGGGCTCGGGGCAAGGACGGCTCGCCGCTCCAGGTCAGCGTCGAGGTCGCCGATCGGGTGGTTCATGCCGCCGTGTGGGTTGCACAGGTCGGCCGCGCGCCGATCCTGCTGCTGGACACCGACATCCCGGCCAACGACCCGGCGGACCGGCCGATCACCCACATCCTGTACGTCCGCGGCCGCGAGATGCGGTTGTGCCAGGAGCTCGTGCTCGGCATCGGCGGCGTTCGAGCATTGCGAGCTTTGGGGATCGACCCGGCCGTCTGGCACCTCAACGAGGGCCACTCCGCGTTCCTCCTGGTCGAGCGTGCCGGCGAGCTCGTCGCGGGCGATCCCGGGCTGGCCGCGGGCGAGGCCCTGCGGCGCGTCGGTCGCGATGCGGTCTTCACCATCCACACGCCCGTCCCCGCCGGCAACGAGGTCTTCGCACGGGACCTGGTGACCCGTGCCCTGGATCGCTGGTTCGGCCGCGTCCATATGGAGCCGACCGAGCTGCTCGAGATGGGCCGAGGCCACACCGACGACCCGAACGCACCATTTGACATGACCGCCTTCGTCCTGCGCCACGCCAGCGGCGCGAACGCGGTCAGCCAGCTTCACGGCGCGACGGCCACGGAGACCTGGCAGGACCTTGCCGGGCACCCGATCGACGCCATCACCAACGGCGTCCACGTGCCGACCTGGCTGGGCCGACCGGTGCGGCGGCTCATCCAGCGCGCTGTCGGTGTGCCGCTCGGCATCGACATGCGCGGGCCCGAAGGGCTGGCGAAGCTCGGCGAGGTCGACGGCGAGGAGCTGTGGGCGGCGCACCGGCAGCAGAAGCGCGAGATGGTCGGCTTCCTCGAGGGCCGCCTCGCACGGCAGTTCGCGCGTCACGGCGAGTCCCCCGACGTCCTGCGCGAGGTCCGCGGCGTCCTGGACCCCGAGGCAATGATCATCGGCTTTGCGCGCCGCTTCGCGACGTACAAGCGGGCCGCACTGCTGTTCAGCGACGAGGAGCGTCTCTCCCGCATCCTCGACGCCACCGATCGGCCGGTCCAGATCATCATCGCCGGCAAGGCGCACCCGGCCGACCGGCCGGGCCAGCAGGTCATCCAACACATCTTCGAGCTCTCGCGGTCGGACCGGTTGCGGGGGCGCGTCTTCATCGTCGAGGACTACGACATGCGCATCGCGCGCTTCCTGGTCGGCGGGGTGGACATCTGGCTCAACAATCCCCGGCGGCCGATGGAGGCATCGGGCACCTCGGGCATGAAGGCGGCGATCAACGGCATCCCATCGATCTCGATCCTCGACGGCTGGTGGGACGAGGGCTACAACGGACAGAACGGCTGGGCCATCGGTGACCGGGAGACGTCGCACGACGACGGCGCCCAGGACGCGGCCGATGCGGGCGAGCTGTATCGGCTGCTCGAGGAGGAGATCGTGCCGCGCTACTTCGAGCGCGGCACCGACGGCCTGCCGGAAGCGTGGCTGCCGATCATGCGCGCGTCAATCGATGGGGCGCTGTGGCGCTTCAGCACGTCGCGCATGCTCAGCGAGTACGTGGATCGCCTCTATCTGCCAGCCGTTCGGAGTCCCGTCGGAGCCTAGCTCGCCGAGTCGGACAAGTCAGGGAAGGTAGTTCCGCGGGTTTTCCCACACGCCGCCGTGATTGACGGCGAAGTGCACATGACAGCCGGTCGAATTGCCGGTGCTGCCCTCGTAGCCGATGACGGACTCGCTGGTCACGATGGTCCCGGGTCCGACGACGACGCGCGGTTGCATGTGCCAGTACCAGGTCTGGATCCCGTTGCCGTGGTCGACGACCACGCCGTACCCGGAATCCCAGGGGCGGAGCGGCTGGCCCGACGCAACGACGACCCCGGCGCCGACGGCGTAGATCGGCGTCCCGCAGCCGTTTGCGAAGTCGATCCCGCCGTGGAAGTGGGGATAGTACGTGCCCCGATAGGTGTACGGCGGCTCGAGCACGAAGTTCGTGGGCCCCCACTCCTGGGTGACCCGGAAGGAGCGCTCCGGCCAGCGGAAGCCATAGCTCGAGGTGGCGTTGGCGCGTGCCGCGGCTTCGCGGGCAGCGGCATCCTGAGCGGCGGCCTCGGCCGCCTTCCGCCGTGCCTCGGCCTCGGCCGCTGCGCGTCGCTTTGCCTCTTCGATCGCTGATTGCTGTGCGGCTGCCTGCTGCTGGAGCTGAGACGCCAGGCGCTCGGCGGCGGCGGCAGCCTCCTCGTTCTCCTGGATCTGCTGCTCGACATTGCCCTTTGCCTGCAGCGCGGCATTGAGGGCCGCCTCCTGCTCCGCGCGCTTGCGATCGGCTGCGGCGCGCAGCTCGGCCAGCTGCGCCTCGAGCTGCGTGAGCTCGTCGCGACGCTGCTTGAGGGACGCCTCCTCGTCGCGCGCGACGGCACGTGCCTCGGCCAGGGCGCGGCGGCCATCACGCAGGGTCGCGCGCCGCGTCTCGAGCTCCTCGCGGATGGCACGGATGTCCTCCGCCAGAACCCTGTCCTGCTCCGACACCTCCATGAGGTAGCCGACCTGGGTCGTGGCCTGGTCGAGCGAGCCGGCGGAGAGCAGGACCTCGAGCAGCGACGTCTGGCTGCGCTCATAGGCAGACCGGAGATGGTCTTCGAGCAGCGCCTCGCGATCCTCGAGGTCCGCGCTGCGGCGGTTGATGTCGACGGCAACCTTGATCAGCTCGTCGTCGAGGGCGTCGATCTGCTCGCGGAGCGCGGCGATGTGGGCCTCGATCTCCGACACCTGGGCGCGCACCTGCACGAGCAGGGAGGCCACCCGATCGTACTCGGCGGTGACGGCGGATAGCTCGGCCTTGGCAAGGTCGAGCTGGGTGTCGAGGTCGGCCGACGTGCGCTGGAGCTGCGAGAGCTCAGTGCGCTGGCGCTGCAGGGTGGCCGCCAGCGACTGCTGCGCCGACTGTGCGTCTGCGAGCTGTGCGCGGGTTTCGGCCAGCTTGGCCTCGGGATCAGCGGCAAGGGCCGAGCCGCTGGGCTGAGTTGTGACGACGCTCCATCCCACCGTCAGCAGGGCGACGAACGTGACGGCGAGACGCGACCGCCGCCTCATCGAGCGGTGATCCGTTTCTGCAATTTGCCCTTGAGCCCCGTAGCGAGAGATGTTCGGGGCAATGGTGCCCGACACCTGGCGGCGCCGGAACGGGCCCCAAAGTACTACACCTGTCTAGTTCATGGGCGCGACGGATGGTCCTGGCGCCGGGGCGGGCGCGAGGTCAGTCGTCGTCGTCGCGCTTCGTGAGACGCCCGATGACCATGCCCAGCAGCGCCCCCGCACCGATCAAAATCGGCTTCGGCAGTCCTCGCTTCGGAGCGCCGGCTGATCCGGGAATCGGGTCGGTGACGACCGGCAGGAGCCGGGGATCGGCGACGGTGGTCGGAGCCGTCTCGTCGTCGAGGGCGCTGGCGCGCGCGAACTCGGCGCCGAGCAGGACGATGATGCTTGCGAAGTACAGGAACACCAGCAGCGTGATGCCCGTCGAGATCGGACCAAAGGCACTCTCGTAGTTCGCCACGCTGGTCGCATACCAGGTGAAGCCGAAGCGCAGGATCGTCCACAGCAACGCCGCCACGACGGCCCCGGGCAGGACCTCGCCCCAGGTGACGGGCCGGTTGGGGACCACGCGGTAGATGACCCAGAATGCCAGGAAGATCAGGACGATCGGCACCACGAAGCCGATGAGCCACAGCGCGGTCCCGCCACCCGGGACGCCGGCCACCACGTCCGCCGCCGCTTCCTGGAGGATGCCGGTCACGATCCCGATGACCACCGAGCCGACCGCCAGGATCCCGGTCACTGCCATGAGAAACAGGCCGATGAGCTTGTCCTTGACGAACGGTCGGGGCGGCGCGTTCTCGAACACGCGCCCGATTCCGGTTGAGATCGCGGAGAACACCCCGAGCGCGCTCCAGGCCAGGAATGCCACGCTGACGAGCGTCATGCTGCCCCTGGACTCGATGACCGCGTCAATGATCCCGCCGATCGTATCGGCATCGAGCGGCGAGCCGGACCCGGCCTGGTCGATGATGAACTGCCGCGCCTCACCGTCGCCGAGGAAGATCGAACCGAGCACGACGCCCAAGACCAGGAGCTGGAAGACGGAGAGCACCGCGAAGTAGGCCATGCTGCCCGCGTACTGCAGCGCCTGGTGGTTGGTGAACCCGCTCAGCGCCCGACGCGAGACGCGCGGGATGCGGTGGCTCAGGCTCCATGCGTCGAGGTCGGCGAGGAGCCCCTTTGCTCGGTCGATCATCGGGTCACCCTTTCCGCAAGGCACGTGCCTGCTCGATCTTGAGGCTACCCTGTCATCCATGGCGCGGCGCGAAACCGAGCTCCTGCAGCTCGACGGTCACGAGGTCACGATCAGCAACCCGGGGAAGGTGTTCTTCGCCGATGCGGGCGTCACGAAGCTCGACCTCGTCCGGTACTACGTCGACGTCGGCGAGGGCGCATTACTCGGCGTCCGCGATCGACCGATGGCGCTCAAGCGATTCGTGGACGGCGCAGGTGGCGAGGCCTTCTTCCAGAAGCGCGCTCCGAAATCGGTGCCGGAGTTCGTGCGAACCGTGGAGCTCTCGTTTCCGTCGGGACGGACCGCCGACGAGGTGGTGGTCGACAACGCCGCGGCGCTGGCGTGGGTCGTCAACCTCGGGTGCATCGACCTCAACCCGCATCCCGTGCGATCCGGCGACCTCGAGCACCCGGACGAGCTGCGAGTCGACCTCGACCCCGGTCCTGGGGTCGGATTCGATGACGTGCGGTCGGTGGCGCTCGTCGTGCGCGAGGTGCTCGAGGAGCTTGGGTACACCGCCTGGCCGAAGACCTCGGGCTCGCGCGGCATCCACGTCTACGTCCGGATGGAGCCCAACTGGGCGTTCAGTGATGTCCGGCGCAGCGCGCTGGCTCTGGCCCGCGAGGTCGAGCGTCGTGCCCCGACCATCGCCACCAGCAAGTGGTGGAAGGAGGAGCGCCATGGCGTCTTCCTCGACTACAACCAGAACGCCAAGGACCGCACGGTGGCATCGGTCTACTCCGTGCGACCACGTCCGGATGCCACGGTCAGCGCGCCCCTGACCTGGGAAGAGCTGCCGGACGCGGAGCTCGGTGACTTCACCGTTCGGACCGTGCCGGAGCGCTACGCGCGGCTCGGCGACGTGGGTGCCGGGATCGACGAGCGGAGCCACTCCCTGGAGCCGCTGCTCGAGCTCGTCGAGCGACACGAGCGCGAGGGACTGGGCGATGCCCCATGGCCACCCCACTACGCCAAGCAGGCCGGGGAGCCGCCTCGGGTGCAGCCGTCCAAGCGTCGCGGCACCCCGCCCGGCGCGCCGACCGATCCCTCCGCCCCGCGCGGTCGAGCGGGTTCGGTGGCGCCCCCGATGCCACAGGCCCCGGCCCGAAACCCGGACGGCAGCGTCCCGCCGACCGGGCGTCGCCGATCGACCCAGCCACTGCTCGTCATCGGCCAGGCCGCGGACAAGGCGGACGCGCTGGCGGGGCTCGATCGATGGCGGACGCGCCACGCGAAGGCCGCGAAGCATGTCCGCGACCCCGAGGACGTCCTGGTCGACGCCATGCGCGGCCGATACAAGGTGTGGTGGCGGGTTCGCGTCAATCTCCGCAACGTCCCCGAGGAGCTGCGCCCGGCGGCCGAGCCCCCCGACCCCGATTACGACCCGACGACCGAATGGGTCGATCCCGGCACCGAGAACGAGGAGGCACCGAGTTGACCGACCGCGAAGACCTGCTGCGCCGATACGAATCCGGCGCCGCCGAGGTGGATGCGGCGCTCGCCCGCATCACCGACCCGGAGCTGGACCGGCGACCCGCCGATGGCGGATGGACGGCTCGGCAGGTGGCGCACCATCTCGCCGACAGCGAGGCCATGGCCTACACGCGCCTCCGCCGTCTCGTGGCCGACGAGACCCCGACGATCGAGGGCTACGACGAGCCGGCCTGGGCGCAGCGGCTTCATTACGACCGGCCGGTCGACGAGGCGCTTGCGGTCGTTCGCGCGGTGCGTGCCGCCAGCCTGTCGCTGCTTCGGTCGCTCAGCGCAGACGAGTGGGATCGCCATGGGACGCACTCGGAGTCGGGCGCGTACTCAATCGACGATTGGCTGAGGATCTACGCGTCGCACTGCCACGATCACGCCGATCAGATCCGCGCCGCGCGGCAGTCGGGTACCGCAGCGACCTGATCAGCCGCCGTGGGCGACAGCATCCTCGACCCAGCCCGGGAGCTCGCGACGCAGCGTGGCGAGGGGCAACGAGCCGTGGGCCAGAACCTGGTCATGGAAGGCGCGCAGGTCGAACCGCTCGCCCATGGCGTCGGCGATCTCGTTCCGTGCCCGCTCGATCTCCCGCTGACCGAGCTTGTAGCTGAGTGCCTGGCCCGGCCAGACCGTGTAGCGATCCACCTCGATCTCGGCGTCGACCATCGGCAGCGAGCCGCGCTCGTTCATGAAGGCGATCGCCTGGTCGCGGGTCCAGCCCATGGCATGCAGCCCGGAGTCCACCACCAGTCGAGCGGCGCGGAAGGCCTGGGCGTCGAGCATGCCGACCCGTTCCTCGTCGGAGTCATACAGGCCCATCTCATCGGCGAGGCGCTCGCAGTACAGGCCCCAGCCCTCGACGTAGGCGGCGCCCGCCATCCGTGACCCGAGGGTCCGGAAGGCCGGGAGCCCCTCGAGCTCCATCTCGATCGCGATCTGGAAATGGTGGCCGGGCGTCGCCTCGTGGAACGTGATCGAGGCGATCTTGTGGAGCTGCCGCTCCATCGGCTGGTAGGTGTTGATGTAGTACTGGCCCTGGCGCGACCCGTCGACCGTGGGCGGCATGTAGAAGGCGGGAGGCGAATCGGCCTCGCGGTACGCCTCGACGGCCTTGACGTAGCAGTTGGCGGAGGGCAGCCGGCCGAAGTACTGCGGGGCGGCGGCATAGGCCCGATCGGTCTGCTCCTGGGCACGACGGACGAGATCCATCGGCTCGTCCGTGTGATTCGCCGGATCGGCGGCCAGGGCGTCGCGCATGGCGTGGCGATCGGGTTGGCCCAGGCGCCGCGCGATCTCGTCCTTCTCCGCTTCGATGGCCTCGAGGTCCGCCAGCCCGAAGGCGTGGACTTCCTCGGCGCTGGTGTCGACGGTGGTGTGCATGCGGATCGCGAGCCGATAGGCCGCATCCCCTCCGGGCGTGGCCGAGATGCCGGGTTGCTGACGCGCGTGTGGCTCGTAGTCGGAGACCAGGTACTCCCGCAAGCGGCTGAGTGCCGGGACCACGTGCTCGCTCACCGCAGCCGCCACCCGCGGCCGATCCTCCTCGCGCACCTGGGCCATGGTCGTGGCCGCCGATTCGGCCGGGTCGACGTCGAGCATCCGTTCGATCTGCTCGATCGTCCGTCGCACCGGGACCGCCGCGGCCGTGCGCCCGTCCGCGACACCCTCGGCCAGCGTGCCGACGTACTGATCGATCAGTGCCGGGTACCGGCTCAGCCGGGTCAGCAGCGTCGCGAGACGCTCGTCGGTGTCGGCCAGCTGGTACTGGGCGATCTCGGCGGGCCAGATCTGCGGGCCGCTCATGTGGTCGATCGCCAGCTGGTACTGCTTCTGCGCCAGGGCCTCGAGGTGGTTCTCCGCGACGAGGACCAGGAGGTCGCGCGTGATCACCTCTTCCGGGGTCAGCCCATCGGCTTCGATGGTCCGGGCCTCCGTCAGCACCGAGCGATAGGCGGCCTCCTCCGCGGCGCGGCCCTCGGGTCCCAGGTCCGGCCACCGATCGTTGAAGCGCTCGTCCCCGAGCAGGGTGGCCCAGGTGGGGTCGCGCTCCAGCACGCCATCCCAGAAGCGGTCGGCGAGATCGTTGACGGCGTTGGATTCGAGGCTGACGGTCACGTCGTGGTGCACTCCCGGAGCTGCTGGCTAAATCTCGCCGGCCAGTGTAGCGCCGATCCCATCAGCTACCGAAGAGGTCGGCAAGCAGCGCCGCGGGCGTCTCTTCGAGCTGGTCGTACCGGCAATCGGAGGGAGATCGGTCCGGGCGCCAGCGACGAAACGTGGTCCCGTGGCGGAAGCGGTCGCCCTGGAGGTGATCGTAGGCGACCTCCACCACGAGCTCGGGGCGGAGTGGCTCCCACGAGAGGTCCTTGCCGCGGTTCCACCGTGACTGGGCGCCCGGCAGGCGTCGACCCTGCTCGATGGCCGATGCCTCGGCCAGCGCCCAGTCCCTCCACGGGTGGTTCTCCATGCTGCCCGTGCGGTACGGCGCCAGGAACTCCACCAGCTCCTCGCGTTTGGCCATGGTGAATGAGGACGTGACCCCCACCGACTGGAGGTCGCCGGCGTCGTTGAACAAGCCGAGCATCAGCGAGCCGATGAGCGTGCCCGGACCGTTCTTGTGCCACCGGAAGCCGGCGACGACGCAGTCCGCGGTCCGCGCGTGCTTGATCTTTGCCATCGTGCGTTTGCCCGCGGCATACGGATCGTTCGCTCCCTTGCCGATCACGCCGTCGAGCCCAGCGCCCTCGAACACCTCGAACCAGTGCTGTGCGACGGCCGGATCGGTCGTCGACGGCGTGAGCCTCACCGATGGATGAGCCGCGGCAGTCAACCGCTCGAGGCGCTGCCGGCGCTCGGCGAAGGGACGGTCGCGCAGGTCCTCGTCGCCATCGGCCAGGCAGTCGAACGCCACGAACGAGGCCGACGCCTGCTCGGACAGCATCTTGACCCGCGACGCCGCCGGATGGATGCGCAGCAGCAGCGCGTCGAAGTCGAGGCCGGTCTGGGCATTGGCGATCACGACCTCGCCGTCGAGCACGAACCGCGCGTCGGCCCCACCCAGCGCGAGGAGCGGCGCCTCGAGCTCGGGGAAGTATCGATTCAGCGGCTTCAGGTCGCGAGACTGGAGGTACATGTCCGACCCGTCGCGGAAGACCAGTGCCCGAAAGCCGTCCCACTTCGGCTCGTAGATCCAGCCATCACCGTCGGGAATGGCGGGGGTTGGCTTGGCGAGCATGGGTGGGATCGGCGGCTCGATCGGGTAGGCCATGGGGCGATGATACGGCCCGCATGGCATCATCCACGTCGTGCGTGACCTCGGGCGGCGACTGCTCATCGGGCTGGGCGTCGTGGCTGCCGGCACCATGGCCATCGGATACGCGTTCATCTTCGGCGGAATCGCCACGGCGCCCGGCGGCGACCTCGGCCGCGTGTCCGTGCCGCAGGCCGGAGAGGCACGAGCCGTCGTCCTGGATGATGGCCGGCCGGCGTTCGTGGTCGTCGATCGTTCGGGCCGGCCCCGGGTCCTCGACGCGCAGGTGCCGGGCCAGCGATCCCGGCTCGGGACGCTGGTCGCGTGGTGCTCCGACACCCTGACGTTCATCGACCCGCTGTCGGGTGCGACGTTCGCGGCGGATGGTGACCTCATCGCCGGTCCCGGCACCTCCGGGTTGTTCGCGTTCGCGCTTCGCTCCGAGGTCGTGGACAAGCCCACCGAGCTGATCGTCGGATCGGAGGCCGAACCGCAGCGGGTACGACGCAACGCGGAGGCAGCCGGGCGCGGCGCGAGCTGCGCCGACGAGTGGGTCGTCCACCGGCCCGCCCCGGGCGAGGTGTTCGACCCGTCCGTCGCGGCGGACCAGGAGCCGCCGGGCTGGATCTGGATCGAGGGATCGCTGCAGGTCGTCGACGGCGCGATCCGGCTGTGTGACGGCCTGGACGGAGCGTGCGCGGCCTCCGCGGCGGTGATCGGCATCGATCCTGCCTCGGTGGCGGGGGCCGATTTCCGTGCCGCCGGGCTGTTCATCGGTCGCATGCGGGATGACGAGATCGAGGGGCTCGTTCTTGCCGCCACCATCATCATGGAGGAGTCGTGAGCATCAGCATCCAGTTCCTCGGCGCGGCGGAGTGCGTCACCGGATCGCAGTTCCTGGTCAGCGTCGGAGATCGCCGCGTCCTGGTCGACTGCGGCATGTTCCAGGGGTCACCGGAGGAGGTCGCGCGCAATCGCCTGCCCTTCGCATTCGAGGCCGATGCGCTGGATGCGGCGATCCTGACCCATGCCCACCTGGACCACTGTGGTCGGCTGCCCGCGCTCGTCAAGGCCGGCTACTCCGGCCCGATCCACGCGACGCGCGCGACGGTCGACCTTGCGGAGATCGTGCTGCGGGACTCGGCGAAGCTCCAGGTCGAGTTCACCGAGCGCTGGAACCGCCGCCAGGCACGTGACGCGGAGGAGGCTGAGGCGAAGGCGGAGGCGAAGGCGGCTGCGGCGTCCGAGGCGGCGGTCGAGGAGGTCGATGACGAGACGCTGCCGGAGCGCATGCGGAATGCGACGCCGGAAGGTCGCACCGAGACCCGCGCGCCGATCTACGACGAGGGCGACGTGGACGCCACGATGGCCCTGTTCCGCGGTGCGGACTACGGCGCCGAGATCGCCGTCACCGATGGCGTGACGGCCGTGCTCCACGATGCCGGGCACATCCTGGGATCGGCCATCGTGGAGCTTCGCGTCACCGATGGCGATGACCGCCGAACGCTGATCTTCTCCGGCGACCTCGGAAGAGACGGCTCGCCGATTCTTCGCGACCCGACGCCGATTGCCCACGCCGACCACGTGATCGTCGAGTCGACGTATGGCAACCGTGAGCACGCCCCGCACGACGAGGCGATCGACGAGCTGGTCGCGGCCATCTCGGAGGTGAGCGAGGATCAAGGCGTGCTGCTCGTTCCGGCGTTCGCCATCGGGCGGACACAGGAGATTGTCTGGGTCCTCGACGAGCTCGTCCGCGACGGTCGGATCCCGCGCGTGCCCCTCTACCTGGACTCGCCGATGGCGTCGCGGGCAACAACCGTCTACACAGATCACCCCGAGATCTACGACGAGGAGACCGCCGCGCTGCTGAAGTCGGGCGAGTCCCCGCTCGCCTACCCTGGCCAGCAGTTCACGGACTCGGTCGACGAGTCCAAGGCGATCCGCACCGCGAAGCGGCCGATCATGGTCGTGGCGTCATCCGGCATGCTCACCGGCGGACGGATCATGCATCACCTCAAGGACTTTCTCCCCGATCCCAAGTGCACCCTGCTCTTCATCGGCTACCAGGGACAGGGAACGCTCGGTCGTCACCTCCAGGACGGTGGCAAGACCGCCCGGATCGACCGCCAGGAGTTCGACGTCCGATGCCGGATTCGATCAATCTCCGGCTTCTCGGCGCACGCCGATCAAGATGAGCTGGAGGCGTGGCTCGGCCACTTCGCCGCCGACGGGCGGCCGAAGAGCGTCCTCATCGTCCATGGTGACCCCGACGCCGCCGAGGCGTTCGCGGGTCGCATCCGCTCGGAGATGGGCCTCGATGCCATCATCCCGAAGCACCGACAGACGATCACGCTGACCTGATCGGTAAGCCACCGGTGACCGGCCCGTAATCGCTCCGGTGCACTCTGTGGTGTGCAAGTCTCTTGCACACTTGCCCATCGCCGCTGCCCGGCGACCGTTGGGGATGCTGATCTATCGGCCCGGCGGCTCGCTACGATGGACCACCATGGAGCACAACCGACCCGTCATCGGGTTTCTCACTGACTTTGGCCTCGATGGAGCCGCCGCCACGTGTCGGGGCGTGATGCTGTCGATCTGCCCCGACGCCCAGATCGTGGACGTGGGCCACACCATCCGGAAGTACGCCATTCGTGACGGCGCGTTTCTCCTGAGATTCGCCCTCCCCTACTTCCCGGTGGGAGTCCATGTCGGCGTCGTGGATCCGGGCGTAGGCACGGCCCGCCGCCCGATCGGAATCCTCACGGGACGTGGCGACATCCTGATCGGGCCGGACAACGGACTGCTGATCTCCCCTGCGGAGGCGCTCGGCGGAATTGCCGAAGCCCGAGAGCTCGCCAATCGAGATCTGTGGCTCCCGTTGACGACGTCGACGTTCCATGGCCGCGACATCTTCGCCCCCGTTGCGGCACACCTGGCAGCCGGCGGCGCGGAGTTCGAGGCCATCGGCCCAGTCGTTCGACCCGATGAGCTCATCCGCCTGCCCGATCCCGAGGCACAGGCCGAAAAGGGCGTCATCGAGACCGTCGTGACCTACGTCGACAGCTTCGGGAACGTGCGCCTCGCCGGAGGGCGTGAGGAAATCGAGGCGGCGTTCGGTGGCCTCGCGGATGCCACGCCTCTCGAGGTGGAGTTCGGCGGCCCCGAACCATTGCGCGAGGCAACCCACTATGGGACGACGTTCGGAACCGTCCCGCTGGGGGCATCCCTCGCCTACATCGACTCCCTCGGCAACCTTGCGCTGGCCGACAACCAGGGAAACCTGGCGAGCCGCCTCGGCATCGAGCCGGATCGACCGGTGCGCATCGAGAAGCGGTGACCATGCCTGGACCGTTCATCAGCTTTCTCACCGATTTCGGCTCCGACACCGCGCCGGCGACGTGCCGCGGGGTGATCTGGTCGATCTCGCCTGACGCTCGCATCAACGACCTGACGCACACCGCCCGCAGCTTCGGCGTCCGCGACGCCGCGTTTCTCCTGTGGTCATCCGTCCCCTACCTGCCGATCGGCGTGCACCTTGCCGTTGTCGACCCCGGCGTGGGCACCCGACGCCGGGCGATCGCGCTCCAGGTGGCGCGCGGCGACCACCTTGTCGGGCCGGACAATGGCCTGCTGCTCCCCGCGGCCGATCGGCTCGGCGGCGTCATTGCGGCACACGCGCTCGAGAATCCGGAGTTTTGGCGCGATGCCGTCTCGCACACGTTCCACGGCCGGGACATCTTCGCGCCGGTCGCCGCGCATCTGGCCACCGGCGTGAAGATTGACCGCGTCGGGCCGGCCGTCGACCCCGCGGAGCTCGTGTCGATCCAATTCCCAGAGGCCGTCGTCGACGGAGGCCTGCTCGAGACCAGCGTGCTCTTCGTGGATGCCTTCGGGAATTGCCGGCTGGCTGGGCAACCCGCGGATCTGGCGGAGCTGCGTGGACGCCTGAACGCGGGTGATGAATTCAGCCTCAGAGCCGGCGAGCAGGCGATCACCGTGCCGTGGCAGGACACATTCGGCGCGGTGCGAGCGGGCGAGGCGCTCATCTACGAGGACGCCGACTATGCCGGACTCGCCATCGCCGTGAACCAGGGATCCGCCGCCGAGCGATTCGGCCTGACGACGGGTCAGCCGATCTCGATCAGGCCGGCCTGACCCGTGGCCGGCCGCCCCCTGGTCGAGGTGGAGGGCCTCACGTTCCGGTACCGGCGTGCCACCGAACCCGCCATCCGCGATGTCTCGGTCAGGATCGACCCCGGCGAGGTCCTGCTCATCGCCGGGCCGTCGGGGTGTGGCAAGAGCACGCTCATCCGGGCGATCAATGGCCTGATTCCCCACGCGTACAGCGGCGAGATGGGCGGAACGGTGCGGGTCGATGGCCATCTCACCACCGAGCGCCGCCTGCGGGAGATCAGCCAGGTCGTCGGGACCCTGCTCCAGGATCCCGCGAAGCAGATCGTCGGTTCCACGGTCGAGGCGGAGCTGGCGTTCGGCCCGGAGAACGCGGGGATGGACCCCGCCGAGATCGGAGAACGGATTCGCTCGGTGATCGCCGCGACGGGTATCGAGCACCTCGCGGGCCGAGAGACCGCGCACCTGTCCGGTGGCGAGCGCCAGCTGCTGGCTATGGCCGGCGCCCTCATGCTCCGGCCGCGCTGCTACGTCGTCGACGAGCCATTGGCCAATCTCGATCCCGTGACCGCGGCGCAGCTGATGGAACAGCTGCGGCGGCTCGCCGACGACGGACACGCGGTCGTGATGGTCGAGCACCGCGTCGAAGAGGCGCTCGAGCTGCGACCCGACCGCGTGATGGCGATCGAGAACGGAGTCGTCACATATCTCGGTCCCGTCGACGGCTTCATGGACCAGGCCGACCCTGATGCCGTGAAGCTGCCGTTCGAGATCGTGCTGGCACGCACACGCGCTCGCGACGCCACGAGCGGCGCACCCAACGCACCCAACGCACCCGCCGCCGCGTCGGCTCGGCAACGCGAGGGTGAGCCAAGGGCACCGCGGCTGGCATTCGACGACGTCCACGTCACGCTTGGCGATCGGCACGTCCTCCGCGGCGTCGACGCGTCGCTCGGGCCTACCGAGACCGTCGCCGTGCTCGGGCCCAACGGCTCGGGCAAGACCACGCTCTTCCGCGCGGCGATGCAGCTGGTGCGACCCGATGCGGGCCGCATCCTCATCGACGGGAAGGACGCGCTGGGCACAGCGATCGCCGATCTTGCGCACACCATCGGGTATGTATTCCAGAGCCCGAGCCAGATGCTCTTCGCCCGGACCGTGCGGGAGGAGATCCTGTTCGGGCCGACGAACCTCGGCCTGCCGATCGGCAACCCCGATGCACTGGCCATGGAGGCGCTGGCCCGTACCGGGCTCGACGCCGAGGAAGGAATCCTGGATCGACCACCGATGACGCTCTCGTTCGGCCAGCAGAAGCGGCTCGCGCTGGCCATCGGACTCGCCCTGAATCCGCGAACGCTCATCCTCGACGAGCCGTCGGCGGGACAGGACCACCGGACCGCGCAGCGGTTCATGGCGTCGGTGCGAAGCATCCCCGGCCTGGAGTCACTCTATTTCGTGACGCACGACGTGGATCTTGCGCTTACGCACGCGGACCGTATTCTTGTCGTCCGGGACGGCCGGATCGTCGCCGACGGTCCGCCCGCCGCCGTGGTCGAGGATGCAGAACGTTGGCGCGCGAGCAACCTGCAGCGTACGTCGCTCATGGCGGCGAACCTGACGTGGCCCGGTCGGCGCGATGGTCGCTTCCTCGAGGCATCGACGCTGGCTGCGGCGATCGTCGCCGCGGAACGCGAGGAGGAGCGGGGGAAGGAGGGTGGTCGGTCGACCGTTGAGCTGACCTGAGTCTGACTATCAGCCCGACTGACCCTGTACGGAGGAGCACATGTCCACTACCGTCATGCACGAGGAGCATCGCGGCGCGATGTGGGAGGTCACCACCCGGGTGATCGTCTACGCCGCCATCGGTGCCGCCCTGTACGGCGTCGCCGCCGTCTTCAGCTTCCTCATCCCGGGCACCGCGAATGTCTCGGTGCGGCCGGCGTTCGCGCTGGTCACATTCTTCGGGTTCGCCTTCGGGCCGATCGTCGGCCTGTTCACCGGCTTCGTCGGCAATGCCATCGCTGACCAGATCAGCGGGTGGGGCCTTCTGACGAGCTGGAACTGGAGTTTGGCGAATGGCTTCGCGGGGCTCCTGGCGGGCGTCTTCGGCGTCTCGCTGGCGCGAATGTTCCCGAACCGGATCATCCTGGCCGCAATTGCCGCTGCCCTGGCCGTGGTGATCGGCTTCCTGTTCGTCTTCACCGACATCTGGCTCGGGACGGCGGATGACGTCAGCGTCGCGTTCAGCGCGAACTACCTGCCCGTCATCACCACCAACCTGATCGCCGCGGTCATCCTGACGCCGATCCTCGTGGCGGCCTGGGATCCGATCCGGCGCTCGATGGGGCGGTGATCGGCTGAAGCACCCGGTGACGCGGTGAACATCGCGCCACGCTATCTCGGCCGGGGGTCGTGGCTCGCACGCCGCGACCCCCGCGTCCTGCTGATCAGCCTTGCCTTCTTCGTCTTCACCGTCATCCAGGTCTGGGATCCGCGCATCCTGGTCGGGTTGGCGCTGATTGCCGCGCTGTACTACCGGTCGGCCGGCATCCCGTTTCGGGCGGTCCGCATCCAGTGGGCGTACGTGCTCTTCTTCATCAGCTTCGTGGTGATCATGAACACGCTGATCACCGGAGGAGAGCTGCGCGGAACGACCGAGGATCAGCTGCACATCTTCTTTCGGCTCCCGCTCATCAACACCCCGATCAGCGCCGAATCGGTGACCTACGCCGTGGTGCAGTACATGCGGTTCCTGTCGATGGCCGCCGTCGGCCTGCCCATCGCCTACGCGATCGCGCCCGGCGATATCGGCCCGGCCTTTGCGCGATTGGGCGTTCCCTACAAGTTCGCCTATGGGCTCGAGCTCACCTTTCGCTTCGTGCCGTCGCTGGCGGCCGACATGCAGACGACGATCGACGCCCAGCGCCTGCGCGGCTACGAGTGGGAGAAGCGCGGGCGCACGCCGATCGGCAAGGTCACGCGGACCATTCCGCTGCTGACGCCGGTGACGATCAACGCGATCGTCGGGGCGGAAGACACGATCGATGCCATGGACCTGCGTGGATTCGGGACGCAGCGGCGCACATGGCTCCGCCAGCTGGCATTCGACCCCACCGATCGCGTCGTCGTCGTGGGGTTTGGCATCCTGTTGGCTGCCGTGACAGCGCTGAGCTTCTCCGGCCTGACCCAGCTATGGGTCCCCAGTCAGCTCATCGACCTCGCCGGCTGATCCCGGCATTGGCCCCGCGGCGCCGAGGCCGCCGATGGCTTGCCATGGTGGACAACCGGTGGATAACTCCGAACCCGACCGTGAACTTCGTGGACAAACCCCCTTGGCCCGCGGACACTCGGACCGTATCGTAGTTTTTGTCCCGGAGGAGTCCGTGGACCCAGAGATTGCATCAACGGGTCTCGTGGTTCCTTCGGGACACTACTGTGCCCGGAGGTTTCGCCTCACGGAGGAAGGGTGACCGAGGCGCCGTATCCCCCGCTTCGACCGCAGCGGCCGATCCGCCGCGGCACTCGCGCGCGCATCCCCTGGCCAATGGTCGTCGGCGTGGTGCTCCTCGCCGTCCTTGCCACAGCGCTCGTCCTGGTGCTCCTCGGTGGTGATGTGGATCCGGACGTGGGTGCGGCCAGCGATGAACCGTCGGCATCGACGAGCCCGTCACCGAACCCGTCCACCTCCGCCGACGTGCCGTCGCCGTCGGCCAGCACGAGCTCGACCACGTCACCTGATCTCGCTTCCATCGCCCACGACTCGGTGGTCGAGACGACGGTCGAACGCCTCTCGCTGCGCGGTGGGCCGTCGACCGATGCCGAGCGGCTGGGCAGCCTGGCCCTCGGTACCGTCGCCTTCGTGGTCGACGGCCCGGTCGAAGCCGATGGGTTCACCTGGTACCAGGTGTCCGGGCTCGGCCTTCCTCCGAACAGCGGCTGCGCGTTTCCGGAAACCGAGCCGATCAACTGCCCCGCCTGGTTCGGCTGGGTGGCCGGTCACGCACCGAACGGCGACCCCTGGCTGGCATCGCACGCGCTCGAATGTCCCCAAGCGCCGCTGGACGCCGAGACCGTGATCTTGGGGCGGTCGAACATCGAACGGCTCGCCTGCTTCGGTGCCGACCGGTTCACGTTCCGCGCCTTCTGGCCGAAGATCCCCGACGACGCCGGGCTGGGAGGCGCCTGCACTGCGGATTCCGAGCCGAGCGGTTGGCTGCTGTGCCAGAACATCAACTACAACTACATCGCCTCGGCGGAGAGCGCGGACTTCGGGATCGGCGTGACCGTGTCCATCGACCCGACCTCCGGCGTCGCAATGCCGCCGCGAGGGACATGGATCGAGCTGACCGCGCACCTCGATGATCCCGCTGCGCAGGCCTGCGACGAGGCGGCGCAGTCCGCGGGGTGGACCGACTACGACCCAGCGGCGGTCGTCCTCGGCTGTCGCGCGGAGCTGGTCGTGGAGGCGGTTCAGCCGGTCGCCGGGCCGTAAGCGCCGCGGTGCGCTGGACCTCGGGACAAGGTTTGGGAAGGCGGCCGGGAGCGGGCGAAGCGGCTCAGGCCGTTCGCGCCTGAGTCGGTGCGCCTGCCGCCTCAGGGCCGGCGCAGGACGTAACCGCGATAACTCGTGTGGAACCCGACGTCGCGCAGCGCGTCGGCCAGCGCGGATTCGGCGACGGGCCCGCGGTCGACTCGATCGAGACGCAGTTCGCG
>JAGXHP010000179.1 GCA_024636135.1 Chloroflexota bacterium | reverse complement strand
GCGTAGCATGGCCGGCCACGGCCGTTCGAGGACGAGGTAGCCACCGCCTCCCAGCGGAACCGATGTGCCGCCTTCGTCCACCACGTCCGCCTCGACGCCTGGGAACGGGAAGGTGGCACTGCCTGGCTTGAGGGTCACGATCCCCGGAAGCGGCGTGATCATGATCATGCCGGTCTCAGTCTGCCACCAGGTATCGACCACCGGGCACCGGCCGCCGCCGATCTCCTTCCAGTACCAGGCCCACGCCTCGGGGTTGATCGGCTCCCCCACCGATCCGAGCAGCCGAAGGGCCGAGAGGTCGTCATCGGCGAATGCGTCCGCGCCGTACTTCATCAGGGCGCGGATGGCGGTGGGAGCGGTGTACAGGATCGTGACGTCGTACTTCGCGGCGAGCTGCGCCCATCGGTCCTTCTCGGGGAAGTCGATGGCGCCCTCGTAGATGACGCCGGTCGACGCGTTGGCGAGCGGGCCGTAGACGATGTACGAATGGCCTGTCACCCAGCCGATGTCGGCCATGCACCAGTAGACGTCGGTCTCTGGCTTGAGGTCGAAGATCATGCGGTGGGTCGCGCTGACGCCGGTGAGGTACCCGCCCGTGGTGTGCATGATCCCCTTCGGCTTGGCCGTGGTGCCGGAGGTGTAGAGCAGGTAGAGGAGGTCCTCGGAGTCCATCGGCTCGGGATCGGCGGTCGTGGGCTGGCCTTCGACCAGGTCGTGGTACCAGTGGTCGCGTCCCTCGTCCCAGGCGACGTCGTCGCCGGTGCGCTTGACGACGACGCAGTGCTGCACGGAGGTTGTCCGCCCGATCGCTTCATCGGCTGCCTTCTTGAGGGCAACGGTTGCCCCCTTGCGGTAGCCACCGTCGGCGGTGATCACGACGGAGCACTCGGCGTCGTCGATCCGATCGGCCAGGGCATCGGCGCTGAAGCCACCGAAGACAACCGAGTGGGCTGCGCCGATGCGGGTGCAGGCCAGCATCGCGACCGGCAGCTCGGGAATCATCGGCATGTAGATCGCGACCCGATCGCCCTTCTTCACTCCGAGACCACGCAGGGCGTTGGTGAAGCGGCAGACGTCGTCCAGGAGCTCCGCATAGGTGATGGTGCGGGTGTCTCCGGGCTCCCCCTCCCAGAAGTACGCGACGCGATCGCCCAGCCCGGCGCTCACATGGCGGTCGAGGCAGTTGACGCTGACGTTGAGCTTGCCGCCGATGAACCACTTGGCGTAGGGCGCCTCCCAGGTGTAGAGCTCGCTCCACGGCTCCATCCAGTCGAGGCGATTGCCCTCCTCGGTCCAGAACGCGCGGAATCCGTCTTCGGATGCGGTTCGCTCGTAGATCTCGGCATCGCGCTCGTTGGCGTCTCGGACGAACGTGTCGGAGGGGACGAAGGTTCGATCTTCGCGCAGAAGATTCTCGATTGCGTCGGTGCTGTCGGCTCGCTCATCGGTCGTCATCGGACGATTCTAGACCTCGGGATGACTCCTACCGAACCGCCCTACGCGCCCGACGTCCGGCCGCGAAGGGGGCCGGGCCGGAGGTTGTCGAGCGTTCGGAGGAAGTCGGCGACGATCGTCGAGGGTTCGCCGACATCGCGACGTCGCGCCACCACGATCTGCCGACGCACCGGCGCCATGTCGGTGATCGTCACCGGGGCGAGCCGGCCCGAGCCGATCTCGGCCTGCACCGATGTGCCGGGGAGCAGCGCGATGCCGAGACGCTGCTCGACCATGCGTTTGGCGGCATCGATGTTGTCCACCTCGATGAACCCGCGGGGGTCGATCCCGGCCTGGCGGAAGATCGAGCTGGTCAGCTCGTGGAACGAGCTCGTCCGATCGAACAGGATGAGGTGCTCGGACGCCATCTGCGACATCTGGATCTCCCCGCGCGCGCCGAACGTGTGATCGCGCGGGACGACCAGCACGAGCGGATCCTCGTACAGCGGCGTGAGCGATACGTCCGGGTGCGGGATCGGTCGCATCAGTCCCAGCTCGACCTCCTGGCGCAGCACGAGCTCGAGGACCTCTTCGGAGTGACCGCTGCGCACCGAGAGCTGGACCAGGGGGTGCTCGGCCTGGAAGGTGTGGAGCATCGCCGGAAGCACGTACGTGCTGATGGCCGGCGCAGCCCCGATCGTCAACCGCCCTCCGGTGCCGGCCACGACCTCGGCCACGGCTCGTCGTCCGGTGGCGATGGCAGCCAGCGCGCGATCCACGTGCGGGAGGAGCATGCGGCCGGCATCGGTCAGACGCGTTCCCCTTCGCGAACGAACGAAGAGACGGCTCCCGAGCTCGCGCTCCAGGCCCTGGATGCGCGCCGTCACGGCCGGCTGGCTAACGACCAGCTCCTCTGCGGCGGCGCTGATCGACTCAAGACGGGCGATGGCCGCGAACGCCTCGAGCTGGGTCATCTGGATCGGCTCGGTCATGGGACTATCATATCGGTTTCGCTGATGGAAGTCATCTAAAGAATCAACTTGACTGATGGTTGGCGGACGCGCACCCTCAGGTCATGCTTCCAATCACCTCTCAACCACGCGGCGCCAACTCGGCCGCTGGCGACGCCCGCCTCAACCCATGGCTGCTGTGGCGGCCCGAGCAGCCGGAGACGCCCGAGATTCTCAGCGTCGCCGAGCTGGCCGAGTGTCGCTGCCCGGATCTCTGCGACCGCGACCACGCGAACGAGTAGGAACCTCCATGGCGATCAGTGAGCCGACCGCGCCTGCGGTGCGCGGGGACATGCCGGCCCCCGACAACGAGGCGTCCGCCTTTGCGGACGAGCTCGAGACCACCGAGAACTGGATGACGAGCCCGCGCTTCGCGGGGACCGTGCGACTCCACGCACCACGACAGGTCGCGGAGCAGCGCGGGCGCATCGCGGTCGACTATCCCGTCGCGCGCGTTGCTGCCGAGAAGCTCCACGCGCGGCTGCGAGAGCTGTTCGCATCGCGTCGCGCCATCACGACGTTCGGCCCCTACTCCCCGGGCCACGCGGTCGCCATGAAGCGGGCCGGAATCGACGGCATCTACCTCGGAGGCTGGGCCACGTCGGCCAAGGGATCGGCGCAGGAGGACCCCGGTCCCGATCTCGCCAGCTACCCCCTCGGTCAGGTTCCCGACGAAGCGGCGGGACTGGTGCGCGCCCTGCTGACCGCGGACCGCAACCAGCGGTTCGCGCGCTCGCGGATGACTCCCGACCAGCGGCAGGCAGCGCCCGAGGTGGACTTCACGCCCCTGATCATCGCCGACGCCGATACCGGCCACGGTGGCGACGCTCACGTCCGAAACCTGATTCGCCGCTTCGTGGAGGCCGGCGTGCCCGGCTACCACATCGAGGACCAGAAGCCGGGCGCCAAGAAGTGCGGCCACCAGGGTGGCAAGGTGCTCGTGCCGAGCGACGAGCAGATGAAGCGCCTGAATGCAGCGCGGCTGCAGCTCGACATCATGAGCGTACCCGGCGTCATCGTGGCGCGAACCGACGCCGAGGCGGCGAGCCTGCTCGACGGGGCCGGTGACGAGCGCGACCAGCCGTTCATCCTGGGCGTCACGAACCCCGACGTGCCGTCATACAAGGTCGGGTTCCTGGCCGTCGTGCGGCGCCTTCATGCCGCCGGACTCACCAGTCTTACCGGCCACCTCCTGTACGCCGTTCCGCCCGACGACGAAGCTGCCGCGGACGAGTGGCTCCAGCGCCACGGTCTTCTGACGGTCATCGACGAGGCAGCGACCAGCGGCCGGGACGATCCGGACGCGGCGCTGGATGCCATGGCGGACCGCTTCCTCGAGGCCTGGCAGTCGGACGCCGGGCTGAAGACCTACGGCCAAACCGTGGCGGATGCCATGGCATTCCGTGCCGACGAGGGCGACGAGGGCGAGATGAGCATCGACGCCTGGAAGGAATTCGCGACGACGGCTCCGTGGCGCACTGCGCGCAAGCGCGCGAAGTCCATTGGCCTCGATCCGAGCTGGAGCGCCGAGATGGCGATGACTCCGGAGGGCTACTACCAGGTGGACGGCGGCATCCCGTACGCGATCGCCAAGTCGCTGGCGGTCGCCCCGTTCGCCGACCTGCTGTGGATGGAGACGAAGACGGCGGACCTCGAGGATGCGAGGACCTTCGCCGACGCCATCCACGCGGTGTATCCCGACAAGATGCTGGCCTACAACCTGTCGCCGTCCTTCAACTGGGATACGACGGGCATGACCGACGAGGAGATGCGCGCCTTCCCCGAGGAGCTGGGACGAATGGGCTTCGTCTTCAACTTCATCACCTACGGTGGCCACCAGATCGACGGCCTGGCGGCCGAGGAGTTCACCACGGCGCTGCGCGAGGACGGGATGCTGGCCCTGGCTCGTCTCCAACGCAAGCTCAGGCTGCTCGACTCACCGTATCGAACGCCACAGACCCTGGTGGGTGGACCCCGCGCCGATGCGGCGCTGCTGGCGGCATCGGGCCAGACTGCCACGACCAAGGCCATGGGGCCCGGATCGACCCAGTCCCAGCACCTGGTCCAGACCGAGGTCCCGACCCGCGTGCTGGCCGGATGGCTGGCAAGCTGGGCGCGACATCACGCCGTCGAGGGTGACCCGAGCGTCTCCCTGCGACCGCACACGGCGGGGTCCGAGGTCCTCGAGCTGAGCGTCGTGAGCTCGGACGGCGCGCGGATGGCCAACGTGATCTTCACGACGATCGTCGACCGGCGCGGACGGTCGATCCTGTCGGTCCGGGACCAGAACATCCTCGACCCCGCGCTGCGCCGCAAGCGGCTGATGACCCTGCTTCACGTCTTCCTCATCCACCGCTATCGCGCCTCGTCGGTCCACTACCTGACGCCCACCGACGACAACCGGCGCCAGTGCGAGCGGATGACCGAGATCGGCATCTTCAGCTCGGTGAACGACGAGATCGGCGAGATCATCGTCGCCGATGTCAACGCCGACACGATTCGCGACGTCACCGCGTCCGATGGCTCCGAACTCGAGCGGCTGATTGCGAAGGACTGATCGCGGCCAGGGTCTTGCTGAAGGGGCCGGCATGCGATCCGCCACCACGCCCTTCCTCGTCATCCTTGGCCTCGCCAGCATCGTCCTGCTCCTCTTCCTGCTGCTGCAGACGATGGGCCTGCGAGGGGAGCTCGAGGCCACGCGCGACGAGCTCACGACCCTGCAGGCAGCCGTGGAGGGCGTCGAGCGCGGCGTCCCGATGAGCGAGCTGTCGTTGCGCCTCGCCGAGCTCGAGAACGACATCGAGTCCTGGGTCATCGCGTTCAGCAGCGATGTCCCATCCGATGGCGGGGGCGATGGCGGCGCGGGCACGGCGGCGCTCCTCGAGCGGCTCGACGAGGTCCTCGACCGCATCAGCGCGCTCGACGCACGGGTCGACGAGATCTGCGACGGCGTCCCCGTCTGCTGAATCAGGCGGGTTCGGGCTTCGCTCCCCGATCGCGCACCGCCAGCAGCAGGCCCGCCGCCGCGACGTAGGACGCGGCCATGATCGTGAACGCGGCCGGGTAGCCGAACGCGGCGGCCACGAATCCGATGATGAATGCCCAGGCAGCGCCGATGCCGAAGGCGAACGTGAAGTAGACCGCGAATGCCACGTCGCGCATCGGGCCGGTGGCGCGATCGGCCAGGTATGCCTGCAGCACCGGCGACTCGCTGAAGACGGCAGTGCCGAACGGAAGCAGAAGCGGCACGAGAAGGAAGAGGTTGGCGCCGGCTGCCAGGAACGAGAGGATGCCGACGGCCGAGACGAGGTAGTAGGTCACCAGGGTCGGGCGGCGTCCGAAGCGGTCCGAGAGGGTGCCCGCCAGGATCGGGCCGAGCACCGCACCGACGAGCAGCAGCGCGTAGAGGATCCCGACCGTCTGCTCGTCGAAGCCGAGCGGCCCGGACAGGTACAGGACCATGAAGGGCGCCACGATGTCGAGCCCGCGGCCACCCGCCGCCACCAGCGAGGCACCCAGGATGAGACGCAGGTCGCCACGTCCCAGGACATCACGCAGGTGCTGCCGGACAGAGCCCGAGGCCCGGGCACGCTGTCGGTAGGCCGCGTGATCCTCGCGCACGAAGATCGCGAGCAGCGCCCCGATGATCAGCGCCGGAATGCCGAACAGGGCCAGGGTCACCTGCCAGCCGACCGCCAGCAGCAGCGCGCCGCCGACGAACGGCACCAGGATCGTGCCGACGTTCCCACCGCTGATGTGGGCGCTGATCGCGAAGCCACGCCGCTCGGTCGGATAGAGGTCCGACAGCAGCGCGTTGCCCACCGGATGCTGAGGACTGGCGCCGATGCGCGCCGCGCTGATCGATCCCAGCAGCTGGCCGATCGACTGCGACATCCCGCCCACGAGCAGGCTCGTGCCGAACACGAGCTGCCCGCCGGCAAGCAGCAGGGGCCGCGCGACGTACCGGGTGAGGAACCCGTAGGCCAGCTGCATCGAGCCGCCCACCGCCGTGGTGATGGCGATGAAGGTGCCGATATCGCGCTCGTTCAGGCCGTACTCGACGATCACGATCGGGTAGACGAGTGGCATCAGGGCCGACTGCGCGTGGATCGCGGCGTGCGCGAGAGCGAGCAGGACGAGCGTGAGCCCCGCCCGGCTCGGGCTGCTACGATCCATGGCGATGCCCTCGAACGCCTCCCCGGCGCGAGCGCGCAGGAAGCGCGTGAGCGATCCGCCGCCTCCGGAGCCGCCCAGCCTCGAGGCGAGCCTGATCGGGACGGTTGGTCCCGTGATGCGCCATCTCGTTGCCCATGCCCGCCAGCGCCAGACGTGGGGCGATCTGACCTACCAGCAGTACAACGTGCTGCGCATCGTCGACACCATGGGGCCGCAGCCACAGGCCGAGGTGGCGCGCCGGCTGATGGTCACCGCCCCGGTCGTCACGCGGCTGGCCGGCAGCCTTGCCGATGCCGGACTGGTCGAGCGCCGCACCGATCCCAAAGACAAGCGGGCCGTCCTGCTGGCGCCGACGCCGACCGGGCGGCGACAGGCACGCGCGATGCGCCAGGACCTGCTCCAGGCGGCCCATGAGCTGCTCGAGCCGATTCCCGACGAACGCCGAGCCGCGGTCGCCGCCGCGCTCGAGGAGCTCCAGGTCCTGCTGCCGAGCCACTCAGCGCGCCGCTGAAGGCCGCACGGCCTCGGAACCCGGGGCAGGATCCGGTGGGCGCTCCGACGACGTGTCGAGTGTGGTGACGCCCAGCGATCCCGTGCGAGCTGCGGCGCGCAGGCCAAGGCCGACGAGCGCGACCGTCACGATCGAGAGCGCCGCGCCGACCACGAAGGCCGCCGGCGTGCCGAACGCCTCGGCGACGACCCCTGCCAGCAGCCCGCCGAGCGGCGCCGAGCCGGCGAAGACGGTGACGTAGAAGCTCATCACCCGGCCGCGCAGCGCATCGGTCACGTTGGCCTGCACCGTGGCGTTGATCGTGTTGATCATCAGCATGCTGAAGAAGCCGGCGGCCAGGACGAGCGGCGCGGCGACCCAGACGCTGCCGGACGCGGCAATGCCGATGAGCAGCAGCGAGAAGACGAGGCCGCCGCCCAGCATCATCGGAATGGCGCGGCGCCGGCGGAGGACGGCCAGGGTCAGCGAACCGGCGAGCGAGCCGATGCCCATGGCGGCGAAGAGTGCGCCGTAGCCATCGGCATCGAGGCGCAGGACGTCGGTCGCGAACAGGGGCAGAAGGATCTGGAAGTTGAACCCGAAGGCGGCGACACCACCCAGGAGCACGAGCGACCACAGCACGAGCGGTGCCCTCACGGCGTAGCGGAACCCCTCGCGCAGGCTGTCGAGGACCGGCGGGTGGCGTTCCGGTCGCTCCATGCGGCGGATCGCCGCGGGGTCCATGCGCAGCAGGGCGGTGAGCACGCCGCCATAGGTCAGCGTGTTGAGGGCCATGTTGATCGCGACGCCCGACAGCGCCGACCCGGTCATGGCGGTGCCCCAGGCGATGATCACCCCGGCCAGCGCCGGCCCGACGACGCGCGCCGAGTTGAAGGCCATCGAGTTCAGGGCGATCGCGTTGGCGAGCTGGTGACGCGGCACGAGGTCCGCGGCCAGCGCCTGCCGCATCGGCATGTCGACGGCGTTGATGAGGCCCAGCACGAATGCCATAGCCAGCACCATCGGGATCTCCACGATCCCGGTCACGACGAGGACGAAGAGCACGAATGCCTGGAGACTCGCCGCCACCTGGGTCGCGATCAGGGCTCGTCGCTTGTCGATGCGATCGGCGATCACGCCGCCGAACGGCGCCAGGAACATGGCCGGCCCGAACTGGAGAACCGCCACGAACCCGAGCTGGATCGGGGATCCCCCGAGCGCAAGGATGAGCCACGGAAGGCTCACCTGCTGCATCCAGGTGCCGATGAGGCTGACGACCTGCCCCGACCAGTAGAGCCGGTAGTTCCGCACGGCAAGCGCCGAGAATCCGCGGCGCAGGCCGCCGCCGGCCGCGCGCATCGGCATGGGTCGAGGTTGGTCCGGGCGTCCGCCGGTCGGATGGTCGGGCATCGGTCAGAAGTGCGGGAAGTTGCTCATGCTAACCACCGCGCCCGACCGCGTCACGCAGCCCGTTCGGTGCGCTCCGGCTGCCCCTGGCCCGGAACTCGGCGCGGCGCGCTTCCGGCTCGGCCCGGCATGGCGGCTGACCGCAGCTTCCAGGCGACCAGCGCGAGGACGCCAACCGCCATCAGCGCCCCGAGGCTGATCGCGGCCGCGGCGCCGAGCGACTCGGCAAGCGCCCCGGCCAGCAGCCCGCCGATGGGAGCCGTCCCGGCGAACACGGTCACGTAGAGCGACATGACGCGTCCGCGCAGGGCGTCCGGGACGCTGTTCTGGATCGT
>JAGXHP010000178.1 GCA_024636135.1 Chloroflexota bacterium | reverse complement strand
CTACCGCACCGCGCGCAACACCAATGGAAGCGCCCCCCGTGGCCGCCGGCGCCGTCGGTCGTGATCGTCGTCGACCATGGCGACGAGCTCCGCGAGGCCATTCTCGAGCGTCGCGTCGCCGGCGACAGCGTCGGCTTCGTGCCCACCATGGGCATGCTGCACGATGGCCAGCTGTCCCTCGTCCACCGCGCGCGGGCCGAGAACGGCTGCGTGGTCGCGTCAAGCTTCACGAACCCCGGCTCGTTCACGTCGCTCGACGAGGCATCGGACGGTCGACGCGACTCGGCGCGGGACATCGCGCTGCTGGAGCACGCCAAGGTGGACATCGCCTTCGTGCCCGATGTCGCGAGCCTCTATCTGCCCAACGACACGACCCGCGTGACGGTCGAGGGCCTCACCCGCCAGCTCGAGGGCGCGTCACGCCCGGGCCATCTCGACGGGCTGACAACGATCATGCTGAAGCTCGTGAACCTGGTCGGGCCGGCCCGGCTGTATCTCGGGCAGCGGCATGCCCAGCAGGTTGTCGTCGTGCGTCGCATGCTGCGGGACCTGTTCCTCAACGTCGACGTCGTCATCTGCCCCACCATCCGGGAGTCGGACGGCCTCGCGATGTCGAGCGCCAATGCCCAGCTCGGCATCGAGGAGCGCCACGCCGCAACCTGCCTGTTCGGAGCGCTGACGGCGGCCAAGGACGCCTATGACGCCGGTGAGCGATCGGCTGAGGTGCTCCGCTGGCGAATCACCGATGCGCTGGCGCGCGAGCCGAAGGCGCGCATCGACTACGTCAGCGTGGCCGATGCCCTGACCCTGGCGGAGCTCCAGCGCGTCTCCGGGCCGGCCCTGGCGCTCATCGCGGTGGGGATCGGCCGCACCCGGCTGACTGACAACATGCCGCTCGCCTGGGACGTGGCCTGACCCAGGGTCCGCCGACCGATTCGGGGCGCCATTGGTACTAGTGCGGTCCGCGGTCCGGATCCTATGATGCGTTGTGTCACCAGTGACGGCGACCTCCCACGGTCGCACGCGTCGCAGGTGCCTGGGAGGCCGGCGGGTGCCCACGCTCGGCCTCCCTTCATGTCCGCCTAGAGACGGTCGACCAGTTCGTCGACGTCGATGGCCCCGCCGACCAGCTCGATGATCGTCGCGATCTTCTCGCGGTCGCTGGCATGGGTCTTCACGAGGATCTCGTCCACGGCCTGTGCCGTTCGATACGTGTCGGTGGGCACGAGATACGCGAA
Organism: Chloroflexota bacterium; assembly: GCA_024636135.1. Taxonomy (GTDB): domain Bacteria; phylum Chloroflexota; class Limnocylindria; order QHBO01; family QHBO01; genus JACDBZ01. The sequence continues at coordinate 12,886 of JAGXHP010000178.1, read as the reverse complement.
GAGATCTTCGGCGCGCAGTGCCTCGAGGAGCGCGATTGACGGTCGGTAGCCACCGGTCAGTACGATCCCGCTGACGAGCGGCGCTCCCTCCCGCGCCGCATTGGCGGAGACCGCGGCGCGGAGGAGGTCTTCACGATCCCCCGGCGTGATGAGCAGGGTGCGATCCTCGAGATGCGCCACCGCGTGCTCCGCCTGCATCGCGCCGATGGCCACGTGCCCGATCGTGCGGCCCGGCTCGGCCCGCCCGGTGAGCAGCTCGCCATCGAGGTGCGTCACGATCAGCTCGAGCGACGGGTTGGCCAGGAACTCCGAATACGGGATGCAGCCGAGCAGCTCGATGCCGTGCTGGGCGAGGCCCCGGCGCAGGACGTCGGGCAGCTGCGGATGCGAGACGACGTCGACCTTGTTGACGACGGCACCCAGGACCGGGACGTCGTGCGCCGCGAAGAGCGCGTGATTGAGCACGATCTCGTCGATCGGACGTCCGACGCCTCCCTCGCTGACGATGATCACCGGCGTCTCGAGCATGGCGGCGGCGCGCGCGTTCGAGAGCCCGATGACGGCGCCCACACCGGCATGCCCGGTTCCCTCGATGACCACGAGATCCTTCTGCCGCGCGACGCGATCGAAGGCGGTGTGGACCTGGCTCTCGAGATCGTCCGTGACGCGACCAAGAATGAAGTCGGTGGTGAAGCGCCGCGGCAACGTGACCGGCGACATGTCGTTCAAGGCATCCGGCAGCCCGAAGACCTCGCTCATCAGGACGGCGTCCTCGTCGGCACGCGTGCCGTCGATGACCAGGTAGCGCTGGCCCACGGGCTTCATGAAACCAAGTCGCAGGCCACGCTCGCGGAACGCGGCCAGCAGGCCGAGGCTGGTGGTCGTCTTGCCGCGATTCTGACCGGTTGCCGCCAGGAAGACGCGCTTCGTCACGCGGCCGACTCTAGCGGACGGGTGCCGTCAGGAGCGGTTCTTGGTCCGACGCTCGACGAGGTCCACGCCCTCGCGCAGGCGACCGATGAGCTCCGCATCGATCATGTCGGGCTCGAGGTGCTCGCCGAGGCGCTCGAGCATGTCGGCGGCGACGCTCAGCAACACGTCCGCATCGGCGATGAAGAACTGGGGCTCGTTGTTGTAGCGGACCAGGGTGAGCCGGCCCTGGAGCGTCAGGCCGGACTCCGTGTGCATGAGCTGCGTGCCGAAGTTGTGGCCCTGGATGCCGTCGGGGTTGTTGAGGAAGTTGAGCGCGTTGTCGATCACGAGGCCGAACCGGGCGCGCCAGCTGACCAGCCGCTCGTGCACCTCGGGCGGCAGGCCCATCTCGCCCAGCTCCTCGAACACGGCGCGGTCCACCGTCAGCAGCCCGACCAACGTTGAGCCGGCCCGACCGCCGAGCATGACCTGGAGGGACCGCTCCAGGGTGAAGACATCGGCGTCGAAGCGTGGGCTGGTGGTGACCTCGGCCAGGAGGTCCTCGGCGTTGTCGAGCTGCCCTGCCTCGGCGAGGGCGGTCGCCAGGTTGTGGATCTCCTCCCGAAACAGGAATCGCTCTTCGTGGTCGAGCATGGGGATCTCCTCTGGCGCAACCGGCGCGGACGCCGTCGGGGGACGGCGCCCGCATCGGGCTGGATGGTTCTAGGGGTACAGGCCGCGAAGCGTCGTGCCTTCCGCGACACGGGCGACGGCCACCATGTAGGCCGCCGTCCGCATGTCGACCTCGTGGCGCTCCGCCATCTCGTGGACCGACTCGAAGGCGCGATCCATGATCTCTTTCAGGCTCTGGTTGATGCGCTCCTCGGTCCAGAAGAACGACTGCATGTCCTGCACCCACTCGAAGTAGCTGACGGTGACGCCGCCGGCATTGCACAGGATGTCCGGGATCAGGAAGACGCCACGATCGAAGAGGATCTCATCGGCCTCCGGCGTGGTCGGGCCGTTCGCCGCCTCCGCGATGACCTGGGCCTTGATGCGCGGAGCGTTGGCCCGCGTGATCTGGTTCTCGAGGGCCGCCGGGACGAGGATCTCGCAATCGATCTCGAGGATCTCCTGGTTCGTCACGTCGTCCGCGCCGGGGAAGCCGACGACGGTGCCGTGCTCACGCTTCCAGGCGCTGACCCTGGACGGATCGAGGCCGGCCGGGTTGTGGATCCCGCCGGTCGAGTCGCTGACCGCCACGATGGTGGCGCCCTCGTCGCGCAGCAGCGTGGCCGCGATGCTGCCGGCGTTGCCGTAGCCCTGGATGGCGACGCGCATATCGGTGAGCGGCCGGTTCTTGGCTTCCGCCCACTTCAGCAGCGTGAACACGGCGCCGCGTGCAGTCGCCTCGTTCCGGCCGAGCGATCCGCCGATCGCGATCGGCTTGCCGGTCACCACGCCGGCAATGGTGTAGCCGTGATGCATGGAGTACGTGTCCATCATCCAGGCCATGGTCTGGGCGTTGGTGTTGACGTCCGGCGCGGGAATGTCGCGGTCGGGACCGATGAGCGGGCTGATCTCGGTCGTGAATCGACGGGTCAGGCCCTCGACCTCGCGAATCGACAGCTTCTTCGGGTCGACGACCACGCCGCCCTTGGCGCCGCCATACGGAATGTTGACGCAGGCGCACTTCCAGCTCATCCACATCGCCAGGGCGCGGACCTCGTCGAGCGTCACGTCCTGGTGGTAGCGGATGCCGCCCTTGCCCGGGCCGCGGCTGACGTTGTGCTGGACGCGATGGCCGGTGAAGACCATGACGCTTCCGTCATCCATGGTGACGGGGAAGTTGACGGTGAGCTCACGCTGCGGAACGCGCAGGACGCGCCGCATCCCTTCATCGAGATCGAGCATGTCGGCGGCGTGGTCGAACTGGGACTGGGCGACGGCCCAGATGTTCGGAGCCTCCGCCACCGGGTTCTGGCTGGCCATCAGGTGCGCTGAGTGCCTCCTGTATGCAGACGTGGCTCCGGCGCCTCTGCACGCCACGATTCGAAGGCGGAAGCAGGCCAGGCCACGGGGTGACGGTTGCCGATTCTAGCGCACGAGCGGTGCGGGTAGGCCGAAGCTGGCCCACGGTCCGGGTCGGCTGCTCGAGCGCCGTCGGAGCCTGAGGTACATCGGCCCGCAGATTTCGGGACCGATGGCAGGGTTCCAGCCTGGCCTCATATCCCACAATGGCGAAATGAGAAGAATGAGCCGCCTCCTCCTGTTCCTAGGCGCCGGTGCACTGGCCATGAGCGCCTGCGCCTCGCAGTCCGGTACCGTCGACGCCCCGCGCCGGGTCGACGTCGTGATGACGGACGATCTGCGCTTCGATCCGGCCAGCATTGCCGTGACCAAGGGTGAGACCGTGCTCTTCGCGGTCTCGAACCCGACCGCACTCGACCATGAGTTCGTCATCGGCGACAGCGGCGAGCAGGCACATCACGCCGAAGAGATGATGTCGGGGGACGGGATGATGCATGACGAAGAGGGCGCAATTGGTCTCGCGCCGGGCGAGAGCAAGGAGCTCATGTACACGTTCGCGGAGTCGGGCGATCTTGAGATCGCGTGCCACGTGGACGGGCACTACGACGCCGGCATGCGAGGCGACGTAACGGTCCAGCCGTAAAGCCCGCGAAACCCCGCGGCAGCCGGCCTGACCCCATGCGTGCTCATCGGCGCTACGATCTCGCCGATGAGCACCGCGCATGTCCTGGATGCCGCACCTCCCGACCTGACGCCGCAGGACGCGGAGCGGATCGCGAGGGACAGCTTCGGCGTGTCCGGATCGGCGCGCCTGCTGGTCAGCGAGCGGGATCAGAACTTCGCACTGTCTGCTGACGACGGGAGCGCCTGGGTGCTCAAGGTGTCGAACCGAGCCGAGGATCCCGCGGTGGTAAACATGGAGGTGACGGCGGTTCAGCACGTCGCCACGGTCGACCCGTCGCTGCCCGTTCCCCTCGCCCGTCCCTCCCGCGACGGGGACCCGGTCGCCCGCGTCGACATCGCGGGAACGCAGCATCTCGTGCGCCTGATCCCGCTGCTCACCGGCCGCACGGCCGAGCCGCACCAGCTCGAGCTGGCCCACGTCCGCGGGATCGGCAGCGTGGTGGCCCGCCTGAGCATTGCTCTGCGGGGCTTCTTCCACCCGGCCGCCGGCCGATCGATCTGGTGGGACCAGAAGCAGCTGCCGGCGCTGATGCCGCACGCGGACCTTGTCACCGATCCCGATCGACGGCGGCTTCTCGATGTCGTGCTCCAGCGCTTCGATGATCGGGTGGTCCCGGCTCTTCCCGGACTGAGGGCCCAGGTGATCCACAACGACGTGACGCTCGACAACCTCCTTGTGGACGAGGCGAGGGCGGTCAGCGGGGTCATCGACTTCGGCGACATGGCTCACACGGCCCTGGTCCTCGACGTCCCGGCAACGCTGCAGTCGCTGGTCCGGGATCGAACCGACATCTTCGAGGTATCGGCCGCCTTCCTGTCGGGCTACACGGCGCTCCTGCCGCTCGAGGACCTCGAGCAGGAGCTGTTGGGCGACCTGCTTGCCGGTCGAATGGCCCAGACGATCCTCATCTCGGAGGTCCGGACGCGCCAGTACCCCGACAACGCCTACATCCGCGGCTGGTCGGAGCCGGCATGGGAGCTGCTGCGCCAGCTCGAGTCTGAGGGTTTCGACGCCGCGGGAGAGCGCCTGGCGCAGGCCGCTCGTTCCCGAGGGCTGCGGGTCGCAGCGACGCCCAGCGCCCAGCGCGACGAGGACCTCGTCGCGCGTCGCTCCCGCGTGCTCGGAAGCGCGCTGGAGCCGCTGACCTATCGCCATCCGCTCCACCTCGTCCGGGGCGAGGGCGCATGGATGTACGACTCGGCGGGTCGCGGATACCTGGACGCCTACAACAACGTGCCGGTGGTCGGCCATTCGCATCCGCGGGTGGTGGAGGCCATCGCCCGGCAGGCCGCGACCCTCAATACCAACACCCGCTACCTCCACGAGAACGTCGTCGAGCTGGCCGAGCGGATCGTGGCGACGATGCCCGAGGGCCTCGACACGGTGATGTTCGTGAACTCCGGGAGCGAGGCGAACGACCTCGCCTGGCGTCTCGCCACCACGGTTACCGGCGGCGATACCGGCCTCGTCACCGACTGGGCGTACCACGGGGTGACGGCCGCCATCGCCGACTTCTCACCGTCGGAATGGCCTCGCGGGGAGCAGCCGGCCGGAGTCGAGACATTCCCGGCACCGAACACATACCGCGGCCGCTCCGCGACCGATCCCGTGGCGGCCGCAGCGGATGGCATGGCTGAAGCACTGGCGCGCGGCACGGCGCGCGGCCGGCGGCCGGCGGCGCTCTACCTCGATGCCACCTTCACGGCGGACGGGATCTTCGTACCCGCGGCACCGGCGGTCGCCGCACTGACCGGGGCGGCCCGCGACGCTGGAGCGTTCTACGTGGCCGACGAGGTGCAGTCCGGCTATGGCCGCAGCGGCGACGGCATGTGGGGCTTCAGTGCGTGGGGCGGGACCCCCGATGTCGTGACGCTCGGCAAGCCCATGGGCAACGGCCACCCGATTGCCGCGGTCATCACGCGCTCCGAGCTCGTTGACCAGCTCGCGGCGCAGACGACCTTCTTCAGCACGTTCGGCGGAAATCCGGTGGCGTGCGCCGCCGGGCTTGCCGTGCTCGACGTGATCGAGGACGAGGAACTCATCGAACATGCCGCCGTCGTCGGCACCTGGCTGCGGGCCGAGCTCCAGCGCCTGGCTCAACGGCACCCGGTGATCGGCGACGTGCGCGGGCGCGGCCTCATGACCGGCGTCGAGCTGATCAGGGACCCCGATACGCGTGAACCAGCGCGCGATCTTGCGAGCCGCACGAAGGAAGCGATGCGAGAGCGCGGAGTGCTCATCGGCACCACCGGACGCGCCGGCAACACACTGAAGATCCGCCCGCCCCTCTGCGTCACCCGGGACGAGGCCGCCATCATCGTCGGCACGCTGGATGATGCGTTGAGCGCGCTCGGCAACTAGACTTGGGGGCGCTTCGCGACGAAGACCATTTCTCTCCCCGGTCGGTCCGGCGCGTCGCGGACATCTTCGACGATGAATCCGGCGACATGCAGCGAGTCCTCGATCTCCGCCCGCGATCTGAATCGCAGCGTGGATCGCGACACGATGACCACGCCGTCCGACTCGAAGACATTCGGAGACTCGAACGTCACGAGTTCGCCGTCGCCGACGACCTCGGTCACCTGCACCCAGTCGGTGACGCGACCGACGCCTGCGATCATCGTGGTGGAGCGCGTGGCTTCCTCCGTCCACTCCTCCCATGCGCGTCGCGCCGGATCTCGGGCCTCGAAGATGAGCCGGCCACCAGGACGAAGGGCAGCACGGGCCTTCGCCAGCGTCGCGAGCCAATCCGGATCGGTCAGGAAGATCTGCGCCACGTTGGCCGTCATGGTCACGACATCGACCGCCAGCAACGCGGGGATTGCCGACGCATCGCCGTGGATCCAGGTGACGCGGTCCGCCCGGGGTTTTTCGCGGGCCACATCCAGCGATGCGGCTGCTGGCTCCACGCCGATGACCGCGACGCCGCGCTGGGCAAGCTGGAGCGCGAAGACACCGGTGCCGCAGCCGAGGTCGAGAACGGAGCGCGCGCCGAGCTCATCGATCATGGCGACGTACGGGTCGAGATCCGAGCGATCCGGATCAAGGGCGTCGTAGATTGCCGCGAGCCGTGGCTCGTCGAATATCGCGTCGGGCATCGGTCGAACGTCGGGCCGGCTAGGTCGTCTCGATCGCCATTGCCACCGCTCCCCCGCCGCCGAGGCACAGGGTCGCCAGGCCCTTCCCGCCGCCGCGGCGTCGCAGCTCGTGGATCAGGGTGGTCAGGACGCGCGCGCCCGATGCGCCGATGGGATGGCCCAGGGCTATGGCTCCGCCATTGACGTTCACGCGGTCCCAGTCGAAGCCGAGCTCGTTGCCATCGGCGAGGACCTGGGCCGCGAACGCCTCGTTGATCTCGATGAGGTCGAAGTCGCCGATGTTGCCGCCGACCCGCTCGATGAGGCGGCGCACCCCGTGGATCGGCGCCTCGAACAGCCACTCCGGCGCGACGTCCGCCTGCGCATAGCCGGTGATGCGTGCCAGGGGCGTCGCGCCATCGAGCGCATCCTCGCCGGCGATGACGAGTGCGGCCGCACCGTCGGTGATGCCGGGAGCGTTGCCGGCGGTGACGGTCCCGCCGTCGGGCTGGAAGGCGGGCTTGAGCTTCGCGAGGGCCTCGGGGCTGGTATCGGCACGTGGGCCCTCGTCGGCCGAGACGACGGTGTCCCCCTTCTTGCCCGGGACCGTGACGGCCACGATCTCGTCGTCGAAGCGACCGGCCTCCTGCGCCGCAATCGCGTTGCGGTGGGACCTCAGCGCGAACTCGTCCTGCGCCTCGCGGCTGACGTCGTGCTTGGTCGCGACCCGTTCCGCGTGCAAGCCCATGTGGACGTCACAGGTGGAGCACCACAGACCATCGTGGACCGTGGAGTCGATGATCTTGCCGTCACCCAGCCGGTAGCCCGTTCGCGCCTGCGGCAGGAGGTACGGCGCCATGTTCATGCTCTCCATGCCGCCCGCCACGATGACCGACGCATCGCCGGCGCGGATGGCCGACGAGCCCATCATCACCGCCTTGAGACCGGAACCACACACCTTGTTGATGGTCGTCGCGCTCACGCCCTCGGGCAGCCCAGCCTTCAGGGCCGCCTGCCGCGCCGGTGCCTGGCCAGCCCCGGCCTGGAGCACCTGGCCCATGATCGCCTCGTCGATCCGCTCCGGGGCGAGGCCCGAGCGCTCAACGGCAGCACAGATGGCGACGGCTCCGAGGTCCGTCGCCGGGGTGGTTGAAAGGCCGCCGCCGAATTTCCCGATCGGGGTGCGGGCGGCCGAAAGGATGTACACGTCACGCATGGCATCCATGGTACGCCGAAGCCGCACGGGCGGAGATCGAACCGATTGACGGCGCGTCGCACTCTAACCGGGTGAGCGGCGCCCAACCCGAGCGCGCCGCCCACGAGGTGGACTGGTGGACCAGGAGCTGGTGGCGCGGGCACAGCGGGGCGACGAGAGCGCCTTCGCTGACATCGCGTACGCCATCGGAGATCGCCTGTTCACCGTCGCGCATCGGATCCTGCGCGATGTCGACCTCGCCGAGGATGCGACCCAGCAGGCGGTCGTCGCCATCTGGCGTCAGCTTCCGGGTCTCCGCGATCCGGCCCGCTTCGAGGCCTGGTCGTATCGCGTGCTCGTGAACGCGTGCTATGCGCAGGCGCGTGCCGAACGACGCTGGAGCCCGTCCCTCCATGTGCTCGAGACCGATCACGGCGCCGGGGACCCGCAACTCTCCGTTGCCGACCGCGACCAACTGGACCGCGGGTTCCGTCGGCTGCCACCGGAGCAGCGTGCGGTGCTCGTGCTCCAGCACTACCTCGACCTGACCCTGCCGCAGATCGCCGATACCCTCGGCGTGCCGATCGGCACCGTGCGATCGCGGCTCCATTACGCGCGCCGCGCAATGCGGGCCGCCCTCGAGGCGGACGCCCGACCGGCGCTGAGCGGGAGTCGACCGTCATGACCTCAGAGCGAGACCTCGACCACGTTCTCGACCGATGGATGGACGACGGTCCAACCGTCGTTGCCGACCGCGTGATCGCGACGGCGATGACCGATGTCCACACGACACGACAGCGCGGCGCCCGATGGGTGCTGCTGAAGGAGCTCTTCATGACCATGAAGCCGGCCGTGACGGTCCTCGGCGTTGCTGCCGTAGCGATTGTCGCGATTGCGGCCTTTCAGATCCTCGCTGGCGGCGAGGGCATCGGCGCCCCCCGCGTCCTCACCGCCGATGACCTCGCCACCATCGTGCTTCCCGCCGACGACGGCCCGGAGGGAATGCGGCACGACATCACGTATGACGACGAACGGACCCTGATTCGACCCATCATCTCGGTCACGGGGACTGACGCCGTCCCCTACCTCGAGCAGCCGGGGTTCGTCGCCGGCCGGTACACGGAGTTCAGCGACGATCTCACGGGCCTCCTGTCATGGGGCGCGTTGTTCGAGACCCCTGAAGACGCTCAGCGCTCGCTGGCGCTGTACGCGGAAGAAGTCCAGTCCGACGATGGGTACGCGCTCGATAACCGCGCCGGAGTCGACTTCGGGGACGAGGGCGCGTTCTATGACGCGACAGACCCGGCGAACGAAACGCTGGTTATCCTCTGGCGCAACGGCAACCTGGTACTGGCAGCAGGCACCTACGGGCCGTTTGACCCGGACGAGTTGCGTTCAATTGCGAAAGCGATGGACGACCGCGCGAACTGACCTGGCCCCGGGCAGCCGTCATAGCTGCCCGGGCTTCCCCCTTCAGCCCGCGTCGCCGCCTTTCTCGTCGAACAGGTAGGCGATCTTGTCGGCCCAGTTCGTGACCACGACCCGGTTCTTCGTCTTCAGCGACGGCGTCAGCTCGCCGTCCTCCTCGGTGAGGAGGCGGGGCAGCAGGGCGACGCGGCGCGGACGCTCGTGGGCGCCGAAGTCGGCAAGGGTGCGCTTCACCTCGGCGTCGTAGAGCTTCTGCACCGCCTTGACCCCGATCAGCTGCTCCGGGGGCATCTCCCCGATCCCCTCCTGGGCGGCTGCCCAGGTGCCGAGCTCGTCGAAGTCGGGAGCGATGAGCACCCCGGTGTACGGCTGCCGGTCTCCGAGGACCACGGCCTGGGCAACGTAGCGCGACGTGGACAGGGCAGCCTCCATCGGCGCCGGAGAGACGTTCTTCCCGTTCCCGAGCACGATGATGTTCTTGAGCCGATCGGTGATCTTGATGCGCCCGACGGGGTCGAGCTCACCGATATCCCCGGTATGGAACCAGCCATCGGGATCGATGGCCTTGGCGGTCTCCTCCGGCGCGTTGAGGTAGCCGCGCATGATCTGCGGGCCGCGGACCAGGATCTCACCCGTCGACCCGTCGATCCGGACCTCCGTGTCGGGTGCGGGCTTCCCGACCGTGCCGAACACGAAGTCGTCGGGCCGGTTGATCGAGACGAATGGCGACGTCTCGGTCAGCCCGTAGCCCTCGAGCACGAGCATGCCAAGCCCGTAGAAGAACTCGCCGATCTCGCGTGACAGGGGCGCGGAGCCCGACACGAAGTACCGCACCCGGCCGCCGGTCCGTCCGCGGATCGTCTTGTAGACGAGCCGATCGGCGATGGCCAGCTGGAGCTTCAATCCCGGGGAGTCGCCGCGCCCCGCCAGGTGGTTCGCGTACTTCTTCGATCCGAGTGCCGCGGCCCAGTGGAAGATGCGCTGCTTGAGCGGTGAGCCTGCCTCGACCGCCGAGAGGACCCGGCCGTAGACGCGCTCGTAGAGACGAGGCACGGCAACCATGACCGTCGGCATGACCTCGACCATGTTGGCTGGCAGCCGCTCGATGATCGGCTCGGCGTACGCGATCGTGCAGCCTCTCCCGAGCGGCACGACCATGCCGGCCACGCGCTCGTAGATATGACTCAGGGGAAGCCACGAGAGGAAGATGTCGTCGGGGGTGAAGTCGATGACCTGGTGGACCGCCTCGTAGTTGAACACGAGGTTGCCGTGGGTCAGGATCGCGCCCTTCGGATTCGCGGTCGTGCCCGAAGTGTGAATGACCGTGGCGACGTCGTCGCGGCTGACGCTGCGCCATCCCCGCTCCCAGGCGTCGGCCCCATCCGGGTCCTCCTCCGCGTGCTCGTACAGGTCGTCGAAGCTGACCGCGCCGTCGGGGAGCGTTCCGCGCTCGTCGAAGACGACGATGGTCTTGATCGTCGGGCACTCGTGGCGGATGGACTCGATCTTCGCGGCCTGCTGCGCGTTCTCGACGAAGATCAGGCTGGCGCCGACGTTGTTGATGATGAAGGCCGCCTGGTTGGCCTCCGAGGACGGGTAGATCGGGCAGCTCACAGCACCCAGAGACATCGTGGCAAGGTCCGCCACCAGCCATGCCGGCCTCGTGCGACTCATGATGCACGCGTGATCGCCGCGTCCCAGCCCCAGGTTGCCCAGGGCAAGCGCGACGTCGCGGATCCAGCGCCAGGTCTCGTCGTACGTCGTCGACCGCCAGACCGCCTGCTCGTCGGACTCGCTACGATCGCCCTCGGCCTGGCGGCGGCTGCGGGGGAGCTTCCAGCGCAGGGCCTCGCGCGAACCGTGCTCGACCACCGCCCGATGAATGAGGTCGAGGATGCTCGACGCCCGATCCTCGGCCGCGATGATGAGCGGCTCGACCGGTGCGGTCGCCGCCACGTGCCGGAGCTCCCCGGAGACTGCCTCGTCCGTCATCGGTCCGCCTTCCTCGTGCTCTCGATCAGGTGCTGGGCCACGATCAGGCGATGGATCTGGTTCGTGCCCTCGTAGATCTGCGCCCCCTTGGCATCGCGCATCAGTCGTTCGACCGGGTTGTCGCGAGAGTACCCCGCCCCGCCATAGATCTGAACGGCATCGGTCGACACCTGCATCGCGACATCGGACGCGAACCACTTCGCCATGCTCGACGGCGAGTTGATCGGCTGCCCGGCGTCACGCAGCCGGGCCGCGCGCCAGGTCAGGAGGCGGGCTGCGTCGACGCGGACCGCCATCTCGGCCAGCATGCCCTGGATCATCTCCTGGTCGGCGATCGCGCGGCCGAACTGCCGCCGCTGGATCGCGTACTGGGTCGCCAGCTCCAGGGCGTTGCGGGCCAGCCCGGTGCAGCAGGCGGCGATGCTGATCCGCCCGGCCCCAAGCGCGGACAGTGCGTCCTTCAGCCCGTCGCCCTCTTCCCCCAACCGATTCGCCGCGGGGACTCGCGCGTCCTCGAACACGATCTCGTAGCCGGTCGTTCCGCGGATGCCCATCTTCCGCTCCTTCGAACCCAACCGGAACCCGGGAGTGTCGGCCTCGACCACGAAGGCGGTGATGCCGGCCTTGCCCTTCGAGCGGTCGACGGTCGCAAAGACCACGTAGCGCGCCGCCTCGCCAGCGTTCGTGATCCAGATCTTCGTCCCCGTCAGGAGGTAGTCGTCACCATCCCGCTGCGCGGTGAGCGCCAGCGCGGCGGCGTCCGATCCGGCCCCGGGCTCGGTCAGGGCGAAGGCGCCGAGGTCGCGGCCGGCGGTCATCGGCGGCAGGAACCGCTCCTTCTGCTCCTCGCTGCCGTTGGCATAGATGCACAGCTCGCTCAGGATGTGGACGCTGAGGCTCACGCCGAGGGCCATGTCCGCCGCCGCGATCTCCTCCGCGGCCAGAGCCCAGGCGAAGGTCCCCATGCCGGCACCGCCGTACTGCTCGGGATAGGGCAGCCCGGTCAGGCCGAGATCGCCGGCCGCGGCGAACAGGGATCGGTCGTAGCGTTCCTCCTCGTCACGCGCGGCCGCACCCGGGCCGACCTCGCGCTGTGCCCACTCCCGCACGGTGTCCCGGACGCTTCGCTCCTCGGCGGAGAGGCTCAGTGGATCGCGGGCCGGTGCCGTCTCGAGCGCCATCAGGCCGTCCGGTTTCCCTTCTCGTCGTAGCGGTAGAACCCGCGGCCGGTCTTGCGGCCCAGGTGCCCCGCCGCGACCATCTGCCGCAGCAGGGGGGCGGCGCGGAACTTCGGATCGCCGATGCCGCGATGGAGCACGTCCATCACGCCGAGCATCACGTCGTTGCCGATGAAGTCACTGAGCTCCAGGGGGCCCATCGGGTGGTTGAGGCCCAGCTTCGCGCCGGTGTCGATGTCCTCGGCCGTGCCGGTCGACTCCATCAGCGCGAAGATCGCCTCGTTGATGAACGGGCCGAGCATGCGGTTGACGAGGAACCCCGGCATGTCCTTCGACTCGATCACCGTCTTCCCGAGCTCCTCGGCCAGGCCGTGACAGGCATCGGAGG
>JAGXHP010000177.1 GCA_024636135.1 Chloroflexota bacterium | reverse complement strand
CGTGACGACCTCGCCGTCCCGGACCCTGACGAGCAGCTCCGGTGACGCACCGACCACGGCGGCGCCGGGTGAGACGACGGCAAGATCCAGGTAGTAGAGGTAGGGCGACGGGTTGACCCGTCGCAGGGAGCGGTAGACATCGAGCGCGGTGCGATCGGTCGGAACGGAGAACCGGCGCGCCAGCACGGTCTGCAGCATCTCGCCGGCGTGAATCTCCTCCACGAGCCGCGCCACGCCACGCTCGTATCGGTCGCGGGCGTCCAGATCGGTCTCGGGCGGCACGACGGCCGCGGGGAACTGCAGCGGAACCTCACCGGCGGCGGGCGAACCCAGGACCGATGCGACGTCCTCGAGACGCTCGACGGCTCCGGGACCATCCAGCGTGGCGACCCGGGCGACCTGGGCGAGGTGGTCGAAGATGATGACCACGGACGGGATGTGGAAGACGGCGTCGGGCATGTCCAGCGGGTCGGCGGCGACGGCCGGAAGACGCTCCCAGTGCGCCGTTGCCTCGTAGGCGAGATAGCCGACTCCCGACGCGAGGGGGAACCCCGGATCGCCGGCCGACGCGATGACCGCCGGCAGCTCGCCGCGCAGGACCTCGAGGGGATCACCGTCCTCGGGCCGGACGACCAGCGTTCGGCCATGGACGCCGGCGATCGAGTAGCGACCGTAGCGCGCGCCGCCCTCGACGCTCTCCAGCAGGAAGGCGCAGCGGGAACCCAGGCGGAGCGCGGCCGCCACCGGGGTCAGCGTATCGGCCGCCAGCTCGATGCTGGTGACGCGGGTCGGGGTCGCGATGCTCATCTGTCCTGCTCTGGGTTCCATTTCGGATATGACGAAGCCTCCATCCGGATCAGGGACGGAGGCTCTCTTCCGCGGTGCCACCCTTGGTTCGGATCCTCGCGGATCCGCGCTCATTTGAGGCCGATGCTAACGGTGGCCAGTCCGTCGCCGCCTATCGCTCCCGAAGCGGGAGCCGTCGGAGCGAGGCTCGCGGGTCCATTCGCCGATGCCGCACCACGCCGGCTTCCACCATCCCGGCTCGCTCTCGTGGCCGTGCGATCGACTACTCGTCCCGGTCGACGCCTTCTTGAGTTGGAGCCGCATCCTAGGGGCCGGTTCCAAGATGCGTCAAGGCAGCCCGCCGATCACAACCCGGCCGCAACCCAAGCATCACCGCAGCGGTGCCGACATCGTGCGGCCCGATCCCTACGCTCCGTGCATGGACCATTCCGAGCCGATTTCCATTGAGCGTGACTTCACCGCCTTCTCGGTCCGCGACGGCCGACTCGCCCCGATCACCTGCGTTGCCTGCGGATGTCGTCTCGAGCGGCACGCCGATGGCGCCTGGTGGCACTTCGCCGGCCGCGGGGAACGCGACGCGCGAGGCTGTATCGTTGCCTGCGCCGAGCAGCCGCACTACGCACCCGGAGGCGTCGCCGCCGTCCTCGGCTGAGCCCGAGGATCGCGTGCCCCGATCGACCGCCGCCGAGACCGCCCGCCGAGCCGAGCCCAAGGGCATCGGCAGCGCGCACGCCCGCGATCCCCTGGCCCGCGAGGTCAAGCTCGTCGGCGCACTCCTCGGCCAGGTCATTGTCGAGCAGGAGGGAGCGGAGCGCTTCGAGCTGGTGGAGCAGCTGCGCAGGGCGGCCATCCGCCGCCGGGCGGGACCGGCTGACGACACCACGCATCTCGACGACCTCCAGGCGGCGATCCGCGGCCACGACACAGACGACCTGCTCGCTGCCGCCCGCGCCTTCACCGCCTATTTCCTGCTCATCAACCTCGCCGAGGAGAAGCACCGCGTGCGGTCCCTGCGCCATCGAGAGCGGTCGAGCACGCGCGACGGGTTGCCCGAGAGCATCGCCGACGCCGTCTCCCGTCTCGCCCGCGCCGAGACCTCGACCGCCGAGATGCGCGACATGCTGGATGGGCTGCTGCTGCGCCCGGTGTTCACGGCCCATCCGACCGAGGCTCGGCGCCGGACGGTGCTCGTGGCACAACGCCGCCTCTACGCGCTGCTCGACCGCTTCGACGATCCGCGGCTCACCCGGACCGAGGACGCGGACCTGCGACGGCGGCTTCGCGAGGAGATCAGCATCCTGTGGCAGACCAGCCATGCCCGGACCCAGCGGCCCACCCCGCTCGACGAGGTTCGGGCCGCCATGGTCTTCTTCGATCAGACGATCTTTCGCGCGATCCCGCGCCTGTATCGCGCCCTCGACACGGCGCTCGTCGACCGAGGGCGCGCAACCGCCGCCAGCGGCGCCCGGCGGCCCGCGGCCCCCGCCTACGTGCGCTGGGGCTCGTGGATCGGTGGGGACCGTGACGGACATCCCGGCGTCACGGCCGAGACGACCCGCGCCACGCTGCGCATCCAGGCCGACCACGTCCTGCACGGCTACCGGAACGTCGCCGATCGGCTGCAACAGACGATCGCGGTGGGCGACGACCGAGCGATGCTGCCGCCCGACTACGCGCGTCGCATCACTCGCGATCTGCGGGCGCTTCCCGAGCTGCGGGCGAGCCTCGATCGACGATTCCCCCACCAGCCGTACCGGCAGGCGTTCGGGATCATCGGCGAGCGGATCGAGCGGACGCGCACCCGGCTCACGGGCCGCCGCGGACCGCGTCGTCACGGGTACGGCTCGCCGTCGGAGCTGCGGGATGACCTGCGCGCGATGCAGGCGGCACTCGTCTCCCATGGCGCCGATCGGGTCGCGTGGGGCGAGGTGCAGGACCTCGTCTGGCAGGTGGAGACCTTCGGATTCCACCTCGCCGCGCTCGAGGTGCGACAGCACGCGGACGTCCATGCCGCCGCGCTCGAGTGCGCCACGAGCGGGGGCGACCTGGGCGAACCTCTCGCGGGCAGCGGCACAACCGCGGACGAGGTGCTCGCCACCCTCCGCGTGATTCGGGAGATCCACGCGAACTTCGGCGCCGAGGCACTCCCACGCCACGTCGTGAGTTTCACGCGAACGGCCGCCGACGTTACGAACCTCCTTGCGCTCGATGCCATCGCGTCGCCGAACGCCGAGCCGCTGGACCTGGACCTCGTCCCGCTCCTGGAGTCGCGCGACGCCCTGACCGGCGCGCGCGATTTGCTGCGCGGCCTGTTCACCGACCCCGTCTATCGGCCCCACCTCGAGCGTCGCGGGATGCGGCAGGAGGTGATGCTCGGCTACTCCGACTCGAACAAGGAGAGCGGCTACCTCTCCGCGGCCTGGAGCCTGTACCGTGCCCAGGAGGAGCTGGTGGCCGTGGCGCGGGAGGAGGGCGTCGAGCTCACCCTGTTCCACGGCCGCGGCGGCACGATCGGCCGCGGCGGCGGCCCGGCCAACCGCGCGGTCCTGGCCCAGGCCGGCGGCTCGGTTGGCGGGCGGCTGGCACTGACCGAGCAGGGAGAGGTGATCGCTGAGCGTTACCCGAGCCCGGTGATCGCGCAACGCCATCTCGAACAGCTCACCAACGCGGTCCTGCTTGCCAGCCGCTCCGATCATGCCGCCGAGACGGCGCTGCAAGCCGAACGCTGGCGGGCACTCATGGACGAGCTCGCCGACCTCGCCGAGCGGGCGTATCGGCAGCTCATCTGGGAGGACCCGGAGTTCGAGGCCTACTTCCACGCGGCCACCCCGATTGATGAGATCAGCCGCATGGAGCTCGGCTCACGACCGGCCAAACGAGGGAGCGCAGGGGCACCGCCCGGGCTCGAGCAGCTGCGTGCCATCCCGTGGGTCTTCTCCTGGTCGCAGAGCCGCACGAATCTGCCAGCCTGGTTCGGCGTCGGGGCGGCGCTGACGGCCTATGCCGAGGGCCGTGCCGACGGGCGCGACGGCCTCGCCGCGGCGTACCGCGAGTGGGCTTTCTTCCGCTCGGTCATCGACAACGTCGAGCTCGGTCTCGCCCTCGCCGATCCGATCCTGGCCGCTCGCTATGCCACCCTGGCCGGCGACACCCCGCCGATGCGGCGGATCGCCGAGGCGATCGAGCGGGAACGGATCCGGACGCTGGACGAGCTGATGGCGATCACCGGACGCCGCGAGCTCCTCGAGGCCAGCCCCCGATTCCGGCGCAGCGTCGAGCTGCGGACGCCATACGTCGACGTCCTGAGCGAGCTCCAAGTGCTCGCGCTTGAGCGATTGCGCGGCGGCTCCCTGTCCGCCACGGAGCGCACCTCGGCAGAGCAGCTGCTCCAGCTCACCGTGGGAGGGGTCGCGGCCGGACTCCAGCACACCGGTTGACCCGATCCGTCACGATGTCGCGGCCATGACCGACCATCCACGGACCGCGATCATCACCGGCGCCGCTGCTGGCATCGGTCGCGCGACTGCCTCCCTGCTGTCGACGGAGGGCTGGCGGGTGGTCGGCATCGACCGGTCGGACGCGGATGGCGTGGACCTCGTCGTGGGCGACGCGGGTGATCCGGCTGTCCTGGCCGATGCGCTGGCCCGCTGCGATCGCTCGCTCGACGCGCTGATCTGCTCCGCCGGCATCCCGCCGTCGGGCCCATGGGACAGCCGCGAGCACTGGGACGAGGTGCTGCGCGTCGATCTCTCCGCCCCGTACGAGGCGCTGCGCGTCTGCTGGCCCGCGCTCGTCACCGCCGGCGGATCGGCCGTGCTGGTCGGGAGCATCGTCGGGGCGGCCGAGGGCTCGCTGCGTTCCCCCGCGTATGCCGCCGCCAAGGCCGGGGTCGAAGGGTTGGCGCGCTCATTCGCGATCATCGGCGCGGCCGATGGCGTGCGCGTCAACGTCGTGGCGCCCGGCGCCATTGCCACCGACTTCGACGAGCGGCTCCTCCCCGCCGACCATCGGACGGACGTGCCGCTGGGACGGATGGGAACGGCCGAGGAGGTTGCCGGGGTCATCGGCTTCCTCGTGAGTCCAGCTGCAAGCTACGCGACCGGGGCGGTCTGGACCGTGGATGGCGGGCGGAGCGTCCTTTCCTCCGCCGATGCGACCCGCCTGCGGTAAGTCATCAGGCCAAGAGGACGGTGCCCACGTAGACGTCGGTCACGCCTACGTCGAGTATGGGTCCCGTCGGTTCGCGCCAATGCTTCGGATGGTGCGCCGCTCCCCCCGAACAAAGGTCGCCATCTATCATGTGGCGTGCCCGGCAACGGGTCGACTAGCCGTCACCTCGTGGCTGCTCCCGCGCTTGGCAACTGTTGGGCATCGCTGCGAAAAGGTTGGCAAGAGGACGGGATGCCCGAACGTCACGAGCACGGGGACCACGAGCAAGCGGATCACGGGCAGCCGTCCGGCACCAAGGGCTGGCTGGTCAACCTGATCCGGCCCCACAGCCACGACAGCGCCGACTCCATCGACTCCGCCCTCGAGACGAGCGGAATGGGTATCCGTGCGGTGAAGATTTCGCTCGCCGCATTAATGGCGACGGCCTTCCTGCAGGTCATCCTTGTCATCATCACCGGCTCCGTGGCGCTGTTGGCCGACACCATCCACAATTTCAGTGATGCCCTGACGTCAGTTCCGCTCTGGATCGCTTTCGTTCTGGGCCGGCGCGCCGCTTCGAGTACCCACACCTTCGGCTATCGGCGGGCCGAGGATCTGGCAGGACTGTTCATCGTGGCCATGATCGCCTTCTCGGCGCTTCTGGCCGGCTGGGAGTCAATCAACCGGCTGATCGACCCTCGCCCGATCAGCAACCTGGGACTGGTCATGGCGGCGGGCGTCGTCGGATTCGCTGGCAACGAACTCGTGGCCAGCTATCGCATCCGTGTCGGCAAGCGCATTGGCTCCGCGGCGCTGATAGCGGATGGCTATCACGCTCGAACGGATGGCTTCACTTCCTTGGCCGTGGTGGCCGGCGCCATCGGCGTCCTGCTTGGGTTCCCGCAGGCCGACCCGATCGTCGGGCTTCTGATCACGGTGGCGATCCTGTTCGTGCTCAAGGATGCGACCCGCCAGGTATTCGGACGGCTGATGGACGCGGTCGATCCCGCACTGGTGAAGATGGTCGAGTACACGGCCGGCCATGTTCCGCAGGTTGAGGCAGTAAGTGGCATTCGGATGCGCTGGATCGGCCATCGCCTGGACGCTGCGCTCCACGTCACCGTCGACTGTGACCTCACTGTGGCCGACGGCCATCGCGTCGCCGAAGAGGTCCGCCACGCCCTTCTACACGAAGTAAAGGGTCTCGACCACGCCCTAGTCCACGTTGATCCCTGTGATCACCGCGGAGCGGACCACCACGAGGTCACCGCGCACCACGCTGACGGCACCGGCACCGGTCCCATGCCCGCCGAATGACGCCACGCAACAAACTGGCTGCATCCGGCATCACCACCGACCGCAAGCGCTCGCTGACGTCGAGGACGTCTTCGCCCGCTAGCGCACGCCTGAGGTCGTGATCCCCACGGATCTCCGTGACGGATGAGACTCCGATCAACCGGCAACTTCAGAGCGCTCTATCTACTACCCCGCCGAGTGGTTGACACCGCGAGCACATCGGCCGTAGAGTCCGCGAACCAATGAACAGCAAGTGGTTTTATGGCTAGCGGGTACGAGGCAGGCGAGTAGATCTCGCCGGCAGAGGCACTCGTGCCCGCAGACGCAGGAAGCGAAAGCTCCTGCGTTTTTTGTTTCCCCGATGCGGGCCGGGGCGCGAACGAACGAGAGGCGGCAATCGAATGATCGTGGTGATGCGTCCGACGGCGACGCGCGAAGAGATCGACGGCGTGAAACGCGCCGTCGAGGAGAACGGGCTCGAAGCCTTCCTGAGCGAGGGCGAGGAGCGGACCGTTATCGGCGTCGTGGGCGACGTCGAGCGGATCAGCCACCTCGGCACGCTGCCAGGAGTCGACCAGGTAATCCGGGTCAGCTCCCCCTACAAGCTCGCCAGCATGCAGGAGCCCGGCGAACGCACGCGGGTGAGAGCCAATGGCGTCGAGATCGGCCTCGGCCAGGAGCTGGTCGTCATGGCGGGTCCGTGCGCCGTCGAATCCCGTGACCAGCTTCTCGAGACGGCCCGATGCGTCGCCCGCGAGGGTGCCCGCGTGCTGCGCGGCGGCGCCTTCAAGCCGCGCACCTCGCCGTACTCGTTCCAGGGCCTCGGCCTGCCTGCCCTGAAGCTGCTCGCGGAGGCCCACGAGGCCACCGGCCTGCCGGTGATCAGCGAGGTCGTCGATCCCGCCGACGTCCCGATCTTCGAAGAGCACGTCGACATCCTCCAGGTCGGCGCCCGCAACATGCACAACTTCGTCCTGCTCAAGGCCGTCGGGCAGAGCCGCCGCCCGGTGCGCCTCAAGCGGGGTCTGTCCGCGACGATCGAGGAGTGGCTCCTCGCCGCGGAGTACATCCTGTCGGCCGGCAACCCGAACGTGATCCTGTGCGAGCGCGGAATCCGAACCTTCGAGACCGCGACCCGCAACACGCTCGACCTCTCGGCCGTACCCGTGCTCCGAAGCCTCACCCACCTGCCGATCATCGTCGACCCGAGCCACGGCACGGGCCACCGCGCGCTCGTGGGGCCGATGGCCCTGGCCGGCGCGGCCGTCGGCGCCGATGGCCTGATCATCGAGGTCCATCCCGACCCGGCGAACGCGCGATCGGATGGCGACCAGAGCCTGAGCTTCGACGAGTTCGGTGGCCTGATGGACGAGCTCCGACGCCTTCAGTT
>JAGXHP010000026.1 GCA_024636135.1 Chloroflexota bacterium | reverse complement strand
GACATCAGCGCGTCGCCTTCGGCGCTGACGTCATAGCTGGCGCGGTCCGGCGAGAAGATGCCGGCGTAGCTCTGGACCGTTGCGGCGCCATCGAGCCCGCTCGACCGCACGACCGCGATGCGGTTGATGATCACGTTGGTGCCCTTCATCGCATTGCCGATGCCGAACGAGCTCGCGGTGAAGACCACGACGAGCACCGGAGCAGTGATCCACGCCATCTCGCGGCGATCGAGCCGGCGAAGGACGACGTAGCTGACGGGCCCGATGAGGAGGATGTAGGCAACGATCACCACGAGCAGCAGCTCCGCCGGGGGCACCTCCAGCGACGGCAGGTTCCCGAGTGCATTGCCCATGGCGTTCTGCATCTCTTCGGCCGCCGGGAAGCCGCCGAAGAACTGCTCGAGCGCCGCATTCGACGGCAGGAGCCGCGCCCACAGCCGGGTCGCGCCGTCCCAGCCGCGATGATCCGGCGTCGCGACATCGGTGCCCAGCAGGATCACGCGTCCCGCTCCGACGTTGCGCATCGACGCCAGCACGGTTCCATCGTCGGCCCGGATCAGGGCCCGCGCGTCATCGCGCAGCGTCCCGCTGGAGACCGTGGCCGTCTCGGCAGCCGCCGATTCCGACCCGGCCCATGCCGCGAGGCTGGCCTGCTGCACGTCGTCCGTGGCGGTGAGCGCCTCCATCGGGAGGATGTCGGTGAACCCACCGGTTCGCGCCTGCCAGTCGGGGCCGCCGATCACCACCAGCTCGCCGCCATCCGCCACCCAGCGCTCGAGGCTGCGTCGCTGATCCTCGTTGAGCGCCGTGCTGTCGTCGGCCCACACCAGGGCGCTGATGCCGTCGAGAGGCTCGGATCGCTCGGGGATGTCCGCCAGGCTCAGCGCCAACGGGGCCGGGACGCCCAGGGACTGGCCGAATGAGAGCTGGGGGCGCAGGTTGCCCGCCCCGTCTCCGACCACGGCGACCTGCGCCGAAGATTGCTCCAGGACCCGCGTCTCGAGCACGGGGGCCTCGACTGTTCCGTTCGGCTCCTGGTACTTGACCGTCACGCGGCGCTGGAAGGCCTCGGGCTGCACGTAGAGCATGACGACCTTGCGCGCGCCCGCCGGCATCTCGACGTGGCGCTGGACCGTTCCCGGCTCGGTGGTCGCCGTCAGCACGCCCTCGGTCGGTTCGCCGTCGTTGACCAGCGTCACCGAGATCGCCAGCCAGCCGCTGACCGCGTAGCGGCCCCCGACCAGGGCGCGTGCCTCGAGCTGGATCGAGCTGGCGGCATGGGCGGGGCTCGCGGGGAGCGCCAGGCTGACCGCGAGCAGCGCGCCGACCGCGAGCAGCAACGCCAGGCGGCGGGCTCGTGGTGCGGCGAACTGGTTCGTCATCGTCCCCTCTGTGCGGTCGGGTCGCCGGGGTGGGAGGTCCGGGGCTAGACGCCCGTGAACCGGTTCGAGTTGCACGCCGCGCTCGACGCTGGCGAGTGTACGGGACCCCGCGCTGCCGATGCTAGAGTGCGCAGGCCGCGTATGGAAGCATCGATCGCCGACGGTCGTCACGAGCTCGAGCGTCACCTCGAGGACCAGATGCGCGCCCAGGAGCGCCAGCTGGCGTGGGTGCGCCTCGGAATGGTGCTCGTCGCCGCTCTCATCGTGCTGCTCTACGCGCCGCTCCTGCCGCAGCGAACCGTCCTGCTGGCCGTACTCGGCGTCGTGGGCGTGTCGTCGCTCGCCATTCCCTGGCTGCTCGGTCGGTTCCCGTCACGCGAGGTCGGGATCGTGACCACCGCCCTCGACATGGCCGCGGTGACGGTCGTCGTCTACGTCGCCGGGGACCTGCTGGACGCCCATCTCTTCTATGGCCTCGTGATCCTCGGCGCCGCCCTGCGATTCGGGCTGGGGGCGTCGATCTGGTCGTCGATCGTGATGAGCTCGCTGTACGCGGCGGTCGTCCTGACCATGCAGCCCGATGCGGCTTCACTCCAGGCCCTATCGGTGCGCATCGGCTACCTCATCGGCATCGGGGTCGTGGCCGGCCTGTTCAGCCGCGTCGTCATCCATCGGGCCATGGAGAATGCGCGGTTGCAGCAGCGGTTGACCGAGGATGAGCGCGACGCCGCCCGGACGGCCGAGCGTGAGCTGCTCAGCCGGCTCGGCCGTGACTTTGCGGCATCCCTCGAACGCGACACGACGGCCCTGACCATCGCGAGTGGCGCCGCGGAGATCCTCGGAGATGCGGTTCTGGTGCTCTCCGTCGACGACGGGCTGCAACGCCTTCGGCCGATCGCCAGCCACGGGCGCGACGGCGCCCTCGCCGATGCCTGGCGGGCGCACCTCGACGCGCGCATGCCGCGGGTGGGGGAGGGAGTCATCGGCTCGGCCGCCGCGACGGTTGCGGCCGTCGAGGCTGCGCGCTCGGACTCCGGCGCCCGGGATCCCGACGGCATGGCGGCCGTGGACCTGGCGTGGGTGCTGGCCGTGCCGATCCTGGCCGGTGGGCGGCTACAGGGCGTCCTGGCCACGACGGCGCGGGTCGGGGAGAGCGCCGGCGACGATCTTCATCGGCTGGCGGAGGCGGTCGCCGAGCGAGCGGGCCCGGCCCTCCAGAACGCGCAGCTGTGGTCCGATCTCCAGGATCGCATGGCCCGCGAGCAGGCCGCGCAGCGCATCAAGGACGACTTCCTGTCGATCGTCAGCCACGAGCTGCGGACGCCGTTGACGAGCATCCAGGGCTACTCCCAGCTGCTGGAAGGGCGTCTTCGCGGTGATCGCACGGGTGAGAGCAAGGAGATGGCGCACCTCCGGGTCATTCGCTCCCAGGTCGGCAGGATGCGGCGCCTGGTGGACGACCTGCTCGACGTGAGCCGCATCGACCGGCGAGGCGGGGTGAGCATCGAGACGAGTGACTTCGACCTCGTCGATGAGCTGCGGGAGGCAGTGAGCCGCTCGCAGGGTGAGCATGCGGACCGCGAGATCGTGCTTCGCGCGCCCGAGTCGCTCGGGGTCCACGCCGATCGGGATCGGATCGACCAGGTCCTGGCCAACCTGCTCGAGAACGCGGTGAAGTACTCGCCCGACGGCGGCCCGATCATCGTGACCGGAGAGGGACGGGGAGGCGAGGTCGAGGTGCGGGTGGCCGATGCCGGCCTCGGGATCCCCGAAGAGCATCGCGCGAACGTCTTCGAACGCTTCTACCAGGCCGATGACGATGCCGGCCGTCGCCGCTTCGGCGGTCTCGGGCTCGGGCTGTACATCAGCCGCGCCATCGTCGATGCCCATGGCGGCCGGATCTGGGTCGCGGCCAATACCGATGCCGGCCGCGGCTCGGTGTTCGGGTTCCGGATCCCGCGCGTGGCCATGCCGCTCGCGCCGGTGGACATCGAGCCCACGGGCGAGCCACCGCCCTTCGTGGTGCGGAATCGCGGCGGCTGATGCGCGACCGCCTGTCGGCACTCGCCGAGCGTCACGGGCTTGAGCTCGTCGGCGTCACCTCGGCGGCACCCCTGCCCGAGGATCGGCGGCGGATGGAGGCCAGCGTCGACGCGGGGCGGATGGCACGCATGGAATGGATGGGTGGAGATCGCCCGCGGCTGGCCACCGATCCGGGAGCGCTGGAGCCGGGTGCGCGCTCGGTGATCGTCGTGGCGGCGCCGTATGCCGGGGCCGATCGGGCGAGGTGGGATCCCGAGCCTCGCGCGCTGGAGCAGGCGCTGGCACCGGTTCTCGAGGGGCTGCCGAAGCTTCCTGCCGGGAAGATCGCGCGGTACGCGCTCGGCACTGACTACCACACGGCGCTGCGCGACAGGCTCGAGGCGCTGGCCGCCGACCTGCGGAGCGAGGGCGTCGGCGCCGGCGATGTGGCCTACGTCGATGACCGGCCGCTGGCCGAGCGAGCGCTGGCCGCCCGGGCCGGCCTGGGATGGATCGGCAAGAACGCGAACCTGCTGACGCACCAGCGAGCGGGTTCGTGGGTCTTTCTCGGGGCGGTGATCTCCTCGGCTGAGCTTCCGACCGACGAGCCGGTTCGCACGAACTGCGGGTCATGCACGCGCTGCATCTCCGGCTGCCCGACCGGCGCCATCGTGGCGCCGCAGACGATCGATGCGCGGCGCTGCATCAGCTACCTGACGATCGAGCATCCCGGTGAGCTGGGGGAGTGGGAGGCCGAGGCCATCGGCGATTGGGTTTTCGGCTGCGACGTGTGCCAGGCGGTCTGCCCGGTCAACGCCGATGCGGATGACGGCGGCCCGCTGGCCGTACCGCTGCTGCCGCTCATCGAGTGGCTGCTGCCGATGGGTTCGCGTGCCTTCGGCCGGGCGGTCGGGGCGACGGCATTGACGCGGGCCGGGCGGCATCGGCTGCTGCGGAATGCCATTGCCGCGCTGGGGAACGTGGGCGAGCTGCCGGTCGGAGGGGTCGAGCTCCTGGAGCGGGCGGGACACGACGCTCGAGCCGAGGTGCGGGGCCAGGCCGCGCAGGTCCTCGGGAGGTTGTGAGGCGGGCTCGGGGGCGGGGGCGGGGGTGGGGCGGGGCGCAGTTGTGCCGATATTTCGGCTAATCGGCGCCGGAGCCCCGGCTTCCGCCGATATATCGGCCAGGCGGAGCCTCGGAGAGGGTTGGGGCGCCGTTACGCCGATGTATCTGTAGAGAGCGAGCGTGGGAGGTGCCCGGAGGCGCGCCTCGTGCGCGGCGGCTGCCGATGTATCGGCGGAATGGCGCCTGAACCCCTCCGTGGGCCGCGGAACGGCGGATTTATCGGCGCCGCGTGACTCCCGCTATCCTTCCCACCCATGCCCCGTGTCTCGCCGTTCCGCGGCATCCACTACTCCCTCGCGCGCTTCGGCGACGCCACGCCCGCTCCCCGCATCGCGCTCGCGGACGATGATGAAGCACCGCCCGCCCGCGTGGCGGACCTGACAGACGTCGCCTGCCCGCCATACGACGTGATCAGCTCCGCGCGGCAGGGCGAGCTGCTGGCGCGCGACCCGCACAACGCGGTTCGCCTGGAGCTCAGCGCGGAGCCGGACCCGCACGCGGCCGCGGCGGAGACGATGCGCGCATGGGTCGAGGGCGGGACGCTGGAGCGGATGGACGGTCCGATGGCCTACTACTACCGCCACGCGACTCCATCGGCGCCGGACGAGCTCGTGGTGGAGGGGATCGTGGTGCGCGTGCTGCTCGAGCCGTGGGGGTCGGGCATCCGACCGCACGAGCACACCATGCCGGGGCCGAAGGCGGATCGGCTTGCGCTGCTCGAGGCAACGCGGACGCAGCTCAGCCCCATCCTGACCGTGTACTTCGACCGGTCCGAGCGCTACCGGCACGTGATGAGCCGCGCGTGGGCCGATGAATGGCGGGCGCGTGACGACGATGGGCTCATCCACCAGCTGGCTGCCGTCGAGACCGACGAGCGGCTCCTCAACTACCTGAGCCGTCAGACCCTGTACATCGCCGATGGTCACCATCGCTACGAGACCGCGCTTGCATACCAGGCCGCGGTCAGGGCCGATCCGCGCTGGTCGGGAGCAGCACCCGGAGACCTGGCGGCCGACTGGATCATGATGATGCTCGTCAACGCGGAGCTCACCGACCTCGAGATCCGTCCGACGCACCGGGTGCTCCTGGACGCCGACGCCGATGCCCTTCGGACCCTCCTGGAGGGCAACGACGTGCTGTTCACGCCGATCCCGGTTGCGCCCGAAGTCCTGGCCGATGCACTGGAGGAGCGTCGTCACGCCGATGAGCCGGTCTTCGGCCTCGTGCTGCCGGCCGGCGAGGGCTACCTGCTCGTCGGCGACCCCGATGGCATCGCCGATCGGCTGCGGCGCGAGCGGATGAGCAGCGCCGTGCGGTCTCTCGACCTCGCGGCGCTCCACGTTGCGCTGCTGGACGACCGCCTGGGCATCACCGCGGCCGATGTCGCCGCCGGGAATCGCCTCGCCTACACTAGGGACGAGGCCGATGCGCGCGAGCGCGTTGCCCGAGGCGAGGCTGCCGCCGCGATCCTCGTGCGGCCGACGCGCATGGACCAGCTGGCCGACGTGGCGACCGCGGGCGACGTCATGCCGCAGAAGTCGACCTATTTCTATCCGAAGCTGTTGACCGGCATGGTCTTCAACCCCCTGGAGGACTGACAAGCCACCCATGGTGCAGGCGATCAAGCGCGACGAGGTCTTCATCGAGCCCGAGGGCATCCACGTCGAGACCCATCAGCCCGAGCGGCGCAGCCGCAAGCCACCACTGCTCCTCGTCCACGGCGCCCTGGCCGGCTCGTGGCTGTGGACCGAGATCGCGGCGTTCCTGGCCGAGCGAGGCTGGGAGGCCCACGCCGTCAACCTGCGCGGCCACTTCACGTCCGACACCGCCGAGCTCGACGACACGACGATGCGCGACTATGCCGACGACATTGGCGTGGCGCTGCGGCAGATCGGGCGCCCAACGGTGGTCATCGGCTGGGGGATCGGCGCATTGGCGGCCATGATGTATGCCGAGCGCCACCCGGTGCTGGGGCTGGTGTTGCTGGCCCCGTCTCCGCCGGCCGCGGCGCTGCCGCGACGCCCGGAGGAGCACGAGCTGCGCGCCGTCCCGGCCATCTACGACGCCGCCTGGTGGGGCTGGACCGGCTCGCGCGACGAGCTACGCGAGCGGATGCCGGACATGGAGGACGAGGAGATCGAGAAGATGAGCGAGCTGCTCATCGGCGCCAAGGAGTCCGGTCGCGCGCGGCGCGAGCGGATGAACGGGGTGCCGATCGATGCGTCGCGCTTCGCCGACATCCCGAGCCTCGTCATCGGCGCCGGCCTGGACGAGGTCATCCATCCGAACGAGGCACGGCACACCGCCGACCTCATCGGCGCCAGCTACGAGTACTTCCCCTCGGCAAGTCATTTCGGGCTGGCGATGGGTGCTCAAACGTGGCCCGAGGTGGCGCAGAGCGTGCTCGGCTGGCTCGAGGAGCATCGGCATGCCATGGCGGGCGCCAGCAGCGTTGCCGTCGGGGCCCGCCGCTGAGCTGGTTTGCATCGGTTCTGGGGCTTGGGTAGACTCGGCCGTGTCGCAGCCGACCCGTGCCGCATTCGTCTAGAGGCCCAGGACACCGCCCTCTCAAGGCGGAGATCACCGGTTCGAATCCGGTATGCGGTACCAAGTCTCATCTAGGCCGATTTTGAGCACGAGTTGGCCCTTCTCGCTCGCGCTGTACCCTCATTCGTACCCTCAAGCTCGCGCGAGCGGGCGCACGGCTGCTGGGCTCCGGCGTGCCTTAGGGCATCCTGCAGCGGGTGATTCGCAACGTCCGACCTGAAGTCCGATAGGGACACGACCCCTCGCGTTCGAACCGACAGAGAGCGGCGTACGCGGACGGAGAGGGAGACTAATCACCCGATCGAAGCGAGCTGCGGGACCTACAGCATCCGAAGCTGTACGACGCCACGGCCCGTCACGGACCGCACCAGTCGCTGGGTGGTTCGCTCCTCACGTTCGAGACTGCCTGAATGGGCTGACGAGGACAAGGCAGGCCCAAGGCAGGCCATTTTCCACCCAACGGTAGGGTGCGTGACTGTGACCACATCACCTCGATTCGCTACCGGCCTACGGAGTCTCGGTAGCAAGCTGCGGCGCGTCGAAGGTCGACGGCCGGAGCCGCAGCGGCGCCACCTCGGCCAACCAGCGCCCGAGGAGATCGCAGACCGCCTGGCGCGGATTTTTCCAGGCGGAGACGGCTGGCCGCGGCCGCGATGACCGTGGCCCGCTTCACCCTCGACCTGCGCACGTCAGCGCTCGAGTGAGCCATTCGGCGCCGGTGCCGGGCCGAGGGGAATCGGACCTCTAGGCTTGCCTGGTCGCGGACGAAGTACCATCCGGCCGCGGCTCCGGCCACCACGAAGAGCACGACGGTAGAGACGGCGCCCAGACCGAAAGCGAGCTCGGCTCCGATGCCAGCCAGCATAGCCAACACGCCGGCCAGCACGCCGCCGAGCAGCG
>JAGXHP010000176.1 GCA_024636135.1 Chloroflexota bacterium | reverse complement strand
GTACGTGAACTCGGGCGCATCGGTGCCGCCGGAGGTGGCGGTTGCCGCGCGAAACATTGTCGACGGGGGCCTGCTGGCCGACATGACGGCCTACAGCCCGGAGATGACGACCGAGCAGCGCCAGGAGCTGCTCGAGACGATCGACGTGGCGGATCGGCTTCGGTTGGCGAGTGCCTTCCTCGCCAAGCAGATCGAGGTTCTCGAGCTGAAGGGACGCATCCAGTCCGAGGTCAAGTCCGAGATGGACAAGACCCAGCGCGAGTACATCCTGCGCGAGCAGATGAAGGCCATCCAGAAGGAGCTGGGCGAGGACGACCCGGCGGTGGCCGAGGCCAGCGAGCTCCGTGAGCGGGTCGAGCAGTCCGCCATGCCCGACGAGGTCAAGGAGCGGGCGCTCAAGGAGGTGGACCGCCTCTCCCGCATCCCGAGCGCTTCGCCCGAGCAGGGCGTCATCCGCACCTACGTCGATTGGCTGGTCAGCCTGCCGTGGGGCATCGAGACCGATGACAACCTCGATCTCGAGGACGCGGAGAAGATCCTCAACGAGGATCACTGGGGCCTCGAGAAGCCGAAGGAGCGGATCGTCGAGTACATGGCCGTGCGCAAGCTGGCCGACAAGATCCGCAGCCCCATCCTGCTCTTCGTCGGACCACCCGGCGTGGGCAAGACGAGCCTCGGCAAGAGCATCGCGCGGGCCATGGGACGGAAGTTCGTCCGCATGAGCCTGGGCGGCATCCACGACGAGGCCGAGATCCGTGGACATCGGCGCACCTACATCGGAGCGCTGCCGGGCCGAGTCATGCAGAACATCAAGACGGCCGGATCGGCGAACCCGGTGTTCATGCTCGACGAGATCGACAAGGTCGGCATGGACTTCCGCGGCGATCCGTCATCGGCGCTGCTCGAGGTCCTGGATCCCGAGCAGAACAACACCTTCGCCGATAACTACCTCGAGGTGCCGTTCGACCTGTCGAAGGTCCTCTTCATCGCGACGGCCAACATGCTCGACACCATCCCGGCCGCTCTCCGCGACCGGATGGAGGTCATCCAACTGCCCGGCTACACGCAGCTCGAGCGGGTGCGGATCGCCGAGCGGTTCCTGGTGCCGAAGCAGCTCGAGAACCACGGGCTGACCGAGGACAACCTGAAGTTCGAGGAGGGCGCGCTCGTCCGCCTCATCCAGGCCTTCACTCGCGAGGCGGGCGTTCGCAACATGGAGCGCGAGATCGCCAACGTCGCGCGCAAGGTGGCGCGGCGCGTGGCGAGCGACCCCAAGACGAAGGTCGTCGTCAAGCCAGAGGATCTCGAGGAGTACCTCGGGCCAGGCCGCTTCGAGTACGGCGAGCTGGAATCCGAGGACCAGATCGGCATGGTGACCGGGCTCGTCGTCAGCGACGCGGGCGGGGACATCGTGCAGGTCGAGGCCACGCGCATGGATGGCAAGGACGACTTCCTGCTGACCGGCCAGCTGGGCGACGTGATGAAGGAGTCGGCGCGCGCCGGGATGAGCTACATCCGGGCACGCACGAAGGAGCTGGGCATCGACCCTGGTGCTTTCGAGAAGACGACGGTCCACATCCACGTTCCGGCGGGCGCAACGCCGAAGGACGGGCCGAGCGCCGGCGTGACCATGGCCACCGCCATGGCCAGCCTGCTGACGCTCAAGCCGGTCCGCCGCGACCTGGCCATGACGGGCGAGATCACGCTTCGCGGCCGGGTCCTGCCCATCGGCGGGCTGAAGTCGAAGCTCCTCGCCGCGCATCTGGCCGGCGTGAAGACGGTCCTCATCCCGAAGCGCAACGAGAAGGATCTGGTGGACGTTCCGGATGAGGTGCGCCAGCAGCTCCGGATCGTGCCGGTCGAGAACATGGACCAGGTGTTGGCCGAAGCGCTGATCGAGGCGCCGCGGTCGGCAGCTCGGATCAAGGCGGAGCGCGACGAGCGACAGCAGCGGGTTGCGCGCCGGCCGCGACGCCCTCGCAAGCGGGCAGGCGATGCGCCCATCCCGGCCAGCGGAGACCAGCCGTCCGATCAGCCGCCGGCGGGCCAGCCCGCCTAGGGGGGACGTTCATGCCGAGACGCCACGGGGCATCACGCGCGATGCATCGGGCCGGGTTCACCGCAACGGTGGATCCGGCCTCGGTCTCCGTGGTCGGGGGAGCCTGAGCCATGGAGTACAAGGACTACTACGCCATCCTCGGCGTCCCCAAGACCGCCACGCAGGCGGACATCAAGAAGGCGTACCGCAAGCTGGCGCGCGAGCTGCACCCCGACACCAACAAGGACCCGGCCGCCGAGAAGCGCTTCAAGGACGTGAACGAGGCGCACGCGGTGCTGGCCGATGCGGCGAAGCGCAAGCAGTACGACGAGCTCGGCGCCAACTGGCAGGCCTACCAGAACGCCGGGTACGGATCCGGGGGTTCGTCCGATTGGGCGGGATTCGGCGGCGCGCCGGGCGGCACCCGCTGGACCTATCGCACGACCTCCGCCGACGAGGTCGGAGGCTTCAGCGACTTCTTCCGGCAGTTTTTCGCCGGCGCGGGCGGAGCGTCATCGGCCCCCTTCGGGTCGGGTGGAGGCTTCGAGTACGTCGACCTCTCGAACGCTGGCCGAGGCGCGCAACGACGCTCGATCCCGTCGGCCCAGGCCACGGCGGAGGTGACCCTCGCCGAGGTCGCGACGGGCGCAGAGCGGATGGTGAACGTCAACGGTCGGCGCCTGCACGTCAAGATTCCGGCGGGCGTCCGCGACGGATCGAAGGTGAAGCTGAGCGGCGCCATGGACGGCGGCGACCTCGTCATCAACGTCAAGGTCCAGGCCGATCCCCGCTTCGCGCGCGAGGGCGATGACCTCCGAGTCGAAGTCTCCCTGACCCTGGCCGAGGCGCTGCTCGGCGCCGAGGTTCCCGTCCCGACGCCGACCGGCAGCGTGAAGCTTCGCATTCGGCCCAACACGCAGAACGGCCAGGAGATCCGGCTCAAGGGCCGGGGCCTGCCCAAGCGCGGCGCATCCCAGAAGGGCGACCTCGTGGTCGTGACCCGCGTGGTCCTCCCGACGCTCGGCGATGAGGCCCGGAGTCAGCTCGCCGAGGCCCTGGCACTGGAACCGCAGCCCGACCCGCGAGGGTCGCAATCGTGACCGCACTCGGACTGACTCGTCAGTGGGACTACCGGCCACGATCTGGCCGTATTCCCCGCCCGTGGGAGGATCGGCGTGGCAGAGCGGCTCAACGTGGCCGTTTCCGGCTCGCGGCTGGGAATACCGGCCACTGGGTGTCCTGGAGTCCCAGCGCAGGCACACCCCACTCGGCACTGCGAGGACCGGCCACGTGAGAACGGACCGATTCACCCAGCGTGCGACCGAGGCGATCGTCAGCGCGCAGCAGTTGGCCGAGGCCGACGGGCATCCGCAGCTCGAGGTCGCGCACCTGCTTCTCGTCCTGATCGAGCAACCCGACGGCGTCGTGCCGGCCGTCCTCACGCGGATGGGGATCTCCCCCACGGCCGTGGCGGCGGCGCTGCGCGCGGAGCTGGCGAAGCTCCCGAAAGTCTCCGGGGAGGCGCAGCAGCTCCAGCTCGCGAACGAGACCCGTCGGGTGCTCACCGATGCGCACGCGGTGGCCGAACGCATGCGCGACGAGTACGTGTCGACCGAGCACCTCCTGCTGGCCGCACTCGAGAGCGGCGACAGTGGCGGCGCTCGTGCGATGCGCGAGGCGGGCGTCGAGAACGCCGCCGTGCTCGAGGCACTCACCCAGATCAGAGGAAACCAGCGCGTGACGAACGAGAATCCCGAAGCGACCTACGAGGCCCTCGAGAAGTACGGCCGCGACCTGACCGAAGCGGCGCGCAAGGGCGTGCTCGACCCGGTCATCGGCCGAGACGAAGAGATCCGTCGCGTGATCCAGGTCCTCAGCCGCCGCACGAAGAACAACCCGGTGCTGATCGGCGAGCCCGGTGTCGGCAAGACGGCCATCGCCGAGGGCCTTGCCCAGCGCATCGTGCGCGGCGACGTGCCTGACGGCCTCCGCGATCGGCGGGTCGTGTCACTGGACCTCGGGGCGCTGATCGCCGGCGCGAAGTACCGCGGCGAGTTCGAGGAGCGGCTGAAGGCCGTGCTCAAGGAGGTCACCGACTCCGACGGTACGATCATCCTGTTCATCGACGAGCTGCATACCGTGGTCGGTGCCGGCGCCTCGGAGGGCGCCATGGACGCCTCGAACCTGCTGAAGCCGATGCTGGCGCGCGGCGAGCTCCACGCGATCGGCGCCACGACGCTGGACGAGTACCGAAAGCACATCGAGAAGGACGCGGCGCTCGAGCGCCGATTCCAGCCGATCATCGTGGACCAGCCGGGCGTCGAGGACACGATCAGCATCCTGCGCGGCCTCCGGGAGCGCTACGAGGTCCACCACGGCGTCCGCATCACCGACTCCGCGCTCGTCGCGGCCGCAGTGCTCAGCAACCGCTACATCACCGAGCGCTTTCTGCCCGACAAGGCAATCGACCTCGTCGACGAGTCCGCCAGCCGCCTGCGGATGGAGATGGACTCGATGCCCGCCGAGCTCGACGAGATCGAGCGGCGGCGCATGCAGCTCGAGATCGAGCGCGAGGCCCTCCGCAAGGAGAAGGACGAGGCCTCGAAGTCGCGCCTGGAGACCCTGGAGCGCGAGCTCGCCGACCTGCGGGAGCGCGGCGACGCCATGAAGTCGCAGTGGGAGCGCGAGAAGGAGATCGTGGCCGGCATTCGCACGACGCGCGAGGAGCAGGAGCGCCTTGGCCCCGAGATCGAGGCCGCCGAGCGTGCCGCGGACTACGCCCGCGCCGCAGAGCTGAAGTACGGCCGCGTGGCTGAGCTCGAGAAGCAGCTGGCCGACCAGGAGGAGCAGCTGCGCGAGCTCAAGGCATCGGGATCGGTGCTGCTCAAGGAAGAGGTCGACGCGGACGACATCGCCCAGGTCGTTGGGCGCTGGACCGGCATCCCCGTCAGCCGGTTGCTGGAGGGCGAGACGGAGAAGCTGCTCCAGATGGAGGATCGGCTGCACGCCCGCCTCATCGGCCAGGAGGAGGCTGTGACCGCGGTGTCCGACGCGATCCGTCGTGCCCGCGCCGGGCTCAAGGACCCGAAGCGCCCCATCGGCTCATTCATCTTCCTCGGCCCGACCGGGGTCGGGAAGACGGAGCTGGCTCGTGCGCTGGCCGAGTTCCTGTTCGACGACGAGCAGGCGCTGGTGCGCATCGACATGAGCGAGTACATGGAGAAGTTCTCCACGTCGCGGCTGGTCGGCGCGCCGCCCGGCTACGTGGGCTACGACGAGGGCGGACAGCTGACCGAGGCGGTCCGGCGGCGGCCGTACCAGGTCGTGCTGTTCGACGAGATCGAGAAGGCCCACCCCGACGTGTTCAACGTCCTGCTCCAGCTCCTGGACGACGGGCGCCTGACCGACTCGCAGGGTCGGACCGTCGACTTCAAGAACACCGTGATCATCATGACCAGCAACATCGGCTCGACGACGCTGATCGAGGCCGGCGAGGCCGGGCCCGATGCGTTCGAGGGGGCGGCAGAGCAGGTGCGGCGGCAGCTCCGCGATCACTTCCGCCCCGAGTTCCTCAACCGCGTCGACGAGATCATCGTCTTCCGCCCGCTGGACGAGTCGCAGCTCCGGGAGATCGTCGGGCTGCTGGTGGCGAACGTGGAGCGGCGGCTGTCGGAGGTCGGGGTCGAGCTCGATGTCAGCGACGCCGCGCTCAGCTTCCTGGCCCGCGAGGGCTACGACCCGGTGTACGGCGCCCGACCGCTTCGACGTGCCATCCAGCGACAGCTCGAGAATCCGTTGGCCCGGCGCATCCTGGCCGGCGAGTTCGGTGACGGCCAGGTCGTGAAGATCGATGCCGCCGATGGAGCCCTGAGCTTCAACGGGTCCAGCGAGACGCGCACGTCCCGCCCGACCGCCGCGCCGGGAAGCTCGTCGTCCACCGTCCACTGAGCCAGGCTTCGTTCCTGATCTGAGCCCGCGGGCCGACGATGTATCGGCGATCCGGCGCCCGGCGCACGGCTGCGGCGCCCTATCCACGATCTATCGGCTCAAGGTTGGCCCGAAATCAGCCCTGGTCGGTGATCAGGCCACGTCCGAGCCGATAGATCGGCAGGGCGGCGCCGGAACGCCGGACGTGGCGCGAAACCGACGGTATGTCGGCGTGCGCGCGTTCACCGTCCGTGATGCGGGGGCTCTGCTCTGACCTCCTTCGAGGTCGAGGCGCGCCAAGTCGCCTCCCGGTGAGCAGGCGATCGGCGGTGCGTGGAGACAACCTATCCGCGGCCTGGATCGACGCCGGGAGGACTCGAGAGGGTACGATCTGGTCCCCACCGCTGCGCACCTCGGCGCCGCGCCCAATCCCTGGCAAGGAGACCTCCGTGACCCGAAACCCAACACTTCGGCGCCTCGCAGCGCTTGGAACCGCCATGGCACTGCTCGTGACCATGGCCGTACCCGTGGCAATCGCCAAGAACCCGAAGGCGCCGGTCGACATCCAGATCCTCGGCCTGAATGACTTCCACGGCCAACTCGAGCCCGTTGACCCGACGGTGACCTCGGGCGCTCGAATCGGCTCGCTGACGGGCGGTCAGTGCCTTGCCGCGTGCATTGCGGCGGGCGGCGTGGAATACCTCGCGACGCACGTCGCGAATCTGAAGGCCACGAATCCCAACACCGTCTTTGTCTCGGCAGGTGACCTGATCGGCGCGACGCCGCTGCTGTCGGCCCTGTTCCACGACGAGCCGACCATCGAGGCCTTCAACCTCATGGGCCTGGACTACAACGGGGTGGGCAATCACGAGTTCGACGAGGGCGTCGACGAGCTGCTGCGCATCGCATACGGCGACGAGAGCACCAAGGGCTACGAGCCGGCGCGACCGGACGGCTGCCACCCGGTCGACGGCTGCGGCGACGGCGACGGCTACGGCGGAGCCGACTTCGACTTCCTTGCGGCCAACGTGGCCTACAAGGGCAGCGGCAAGACCATCTTTGCCCCGTACTCCATCCATAACTTCCCCGGCGGCGTGAAGGTCGCATTCGTCGGCATGACCCTCGAGGGCACGCCCCTCATCGTGTCGCCCGGCGGCATCTCGTCCGTCGACTTCCTCGACGAGGCCGAGACCGTGAATGCCCTGGTGCCGCATCTCCAGCGTCGCGGCGTCGAGGCCATCGTCGTGCTGCTCCATGAAGGGGGCACCGTCAACGCCTCCGGCAACGGCGCGGGCAACATCGGCACCATCAACAGCTGCAACCAGCCGACGGGAGCCGTTCCTCAGATCGCCCCGCTCCTGGACCCGGAGATCGACATCATGATCACCGGTCACACGAACTGGGCCGTGAACTGCAAGTTCGGCGACCTGGTCGTGACGGGCGCCGCCTCGCAGGGCCGCCTCGTCACCGATATCGATGCCCAGATCGACCGCACCACCAAGGACTTCGTTCCGGGCTCGATCACGGTGAACAACCACATCATCAGCCGCGACGTGGCGCCGGCACCGGCGCTGACCGACCTCATTGCGAAGTACAAGGTATTTGAAGGGCCGATCTCGGCCGTGGTGGTTGGCAACACGACGGCAGCCATGGATCGAGCCGTCCTGACGCCCGGCCGTGAGTCCACGCTCGGCCGTTTGATCGCCGATGCGCAGCTCGCCTCCTCCCAGGG
>JAGXHP010000175.1 GCA_024636135.1 Chloroflexota bacterium | reverse complement strand
CGAGCGTCGCGAGAACGTAGAACGCCTCGGGGTACTGTGCCGTGCGGCGGTCGGTGGCCGACGGCACCGCCGGCGAGGCCGTGTGCGAGTGGAAGATCGCGACGAGGTCCTCTCCCGCATCCTCGATTCCGAACACGATCCGCACCAGGTCGTCGGGGTGGACGTTGTAGCGCAGGGGGCTCGCCTCCGCATTGCGAGCCGGGTGGAACGACGTGGCGTGACCGTTCTCGAGGTTTCCGCCGAGAAGTCCGCAGGCCTCGTTCGGCAGCTCGCGCAAGGCGTGCGCCAACATCTCGTCGGCGAGTGCACGCGGGATCGCCAATCCGTCCGTCACCAAAGCAGCGAATCCTCCAGCTCGTCCTCGAGGTCGTCGAGATCGCGACTCCACAGGTCGGCGGACAGATACTTCCAGCCGCCGTCCGCCAGCAGCACCACGACCGAGCCGTGGTCCATCTCCCGCGCCACCCGGACGGCGACCGCCACGGCGGCGCCACAGGAGAGGCCGGCGAAGACCCCTTCGTCGGCCAGCAGCCGTCGCAGGCCGACCACCGCGTCGCGGTTGCTCACCAGGAACTTGTCATCGAGGACCGATTCGTCGAGCACCGGGGGAACGAATCCCTCGTCGAGCGAGCGGAGACCCTGCACGCCCTCCCCGGGGAGCGGCTCGGCGGCCACGATCCGGACCCCTGGCCGCTCGCGCTTCAGGTAGCGGCCGACGCCGGTGAGCGTGCCACCCGTTCCGAGACCCGCCACGAAGACGTCGATGTGCGGGACCTGCGCCAGGATCTCGGGCCCTGTCGTCGTCTCGTGGGCATCGGGGTTCGCCGGATTCCCGTACTGGTACGGCATGAACAGCTCGGGATCCGCCGCGGCCAGGGCCTCAGCCAGGCGGATCGCGCCGTTCGAACCCTCGACGCCGGGCGAGAAGACGATCTCGGCCCCGAACATGCGGAGTAGCTGCTCACGCTCGCGGGTCGTGTTGTCCGGCATCACGATCCGCACCGGATGCCCCAGGCGCGACCCGATCATCGCCAGGCTGATCCCGGTGTTGCCGCTCGATGGCTCGAGGATCGTCTGGCCCGGTCGCAGCGAGCCGTCGGCCCGCGCCGATTCGATCATCGCGCGCGCCACGCGATCCTTGACGCTCCCCGTCGGGTTGTTGCCCTCGAGCTTGGCGAAGAGACGCACGTTGTCGTGCGGCGCCAGCCGCCGCAATTCGACCATCGGCGTATTGCCGATGGCGGCGATGAGATCCGGAGCCGCCCCGACCGTGGTCGGCATCGGCCTAGTGCGATCCTCCGGCCATTGCGGGCAGCAGGATGATCGTGTCATCGGCCCCGACGGCCGTGTCGAGCCCATCCCGATACCGAACGTCGCGATCGTTGACGTAGACGTTGATGAAGCGGCTCAGCTCCCCGTCCTCGGTGACGCGGTCGCGGAGCGCGGGGTGCCTGCCGAACAGGTCGTCGAGGGCCTCGGCGACGGTTCCACCGGTCACGTCGACCGTGCGGCTGCCACCGGTGTTCTCGCGCAGGACAGGGGGAATGCGGATCGTGCTCACGGGACTCCTCAGACCGCGACCGGCTGAGCCGGCTGCTGGATGGGTGCTGCATGCGGCGAGGCATCGCCGCACGCGGGGCACGCCGGGTCACGCCAGATTCGGACCTCGTCGAAGGTGGTGCCCATGGCGTCGAACATCAGCAGGCGACCGGCGAGGGTCTCGCCCACGCCGAGCACGAGCTTGAACACCTCGTTCGACTGCAGCATGCCGATGACGCCCGGCAGCACGCCGAGCACGCCGGCCACGCTGCAGGCTGGGGCGAGCTCCTCCGGCGGCTGGACCGGGTACATGCAGCGGTAGCACGGCCCCTCGAACGGCACGAAGGTCGTGATCTGGCCATCCCAGCGGTAGATCGAGCCGTGGACGATCGGCTTGCGAAGCTTCACCGCCGCGTCGTTGAGGATGTAGCGGGTGTCGAAGTTGTCGGTGCCGTCGACGATGACGTCGTAGTCGGCGATGAGCCGCTCCACGTTGTCCGCGTTCAGCCGCTCGGCGTGCTTCACGACCACGGTCTCGGGGTTCAGGCCACGGATGGTCAGCTCGCCGGAGTCGACCTTGCGCATGCCGAGTCGATCGACCCCGTGGAGCACCTGTCGCTGGAGATTCGACTCCTCCACCACGTCGTCGTCGACCAGGCCGATGGTGCCGATCCCCGATGCCGACAGGTAGAGCGCCGATGGAGAGCCCAGCGCGCCCGCGCCGATGAGCAGCACCTTCGCGTCGAGCAGCTTGCGCTGCCCCTCCTGGCCGATCTCGGGAATCAGCGTCTGGCGCGAATAGCGGCGCTGCTGAGCCGGCGTGAGCAGCTGGCGCGGCTCCTCCCACGGACCGCCCTGCTCCTTCCAGTGTCCGAGCGGCGCCTTCATGCTCACGACGTTCGTGTACCCCAGCTCCACCAGCTTCGCGGCGGCGCGGCCGGATCGGCCTCCGACGGCGCAATGCAGGAGAAGCGGTGCAGCCTTGTCGGGAGCGACATCGCCGATGCGTGATGGAACGTCGTTGAGCGGGAGGAGCGTTGCGCCGTCCACGTGTCCGGCGTTCCATTCGCTCGGCTCGCGGACGTCGATGACGTGGTAGCCGTCGCGGGCGAGCGCAACCGCCTCGGCGGCGCTGACCTCGCGGATTTCGGTGGTCATCAGGGACTGGGTTCCTTGCCGTGTGGGGTGATGGGATTGCTCATGGCGCCGATCCCCCGGCCAGCACGTCAGCCTCGTCCGGCCAGCGCGCCTCAGCGCCGATGACGGCGCCCTGGAGCACCTTATAGCCGAGCAGCGCGCACTTCAGGCGGGCCGGGCCGATCGGCACGCCGAGGTTCTCGAGGACGTCCTTCGGGTCGAGCTGTCGCAGCTCGTCCAGCGACATCCCGCGCAGCTCGTCGGTCATGATCGAAGCCGATGCCTGGCTGATGGCGCAGCCACGACCGTCGAACGCGACGTCGGTGACGCGCTCCTTCGCGTCATCGAGGCGCAACGTCATCGACATCTCGTCGCCGCAGGTCGGATTCGAATCGGCGAAGTGCAGGTCGTGCGGATCGAGGGTCCCGCGGTTGTGCGGCTCGCGGTAGTGCTCAAGGATGAAGTCGCGGTACAGGTTGTCCATCGTCACCCCACCCCGAACAGCGTCCGCGTGGCGCGGATGGCGGCGAGCAGGCGCTCGACGTCCTCGAGGCCGTTGTAGACGTAGAAGCTGGCCCTCGTGGTGGCCGGCAGGTCGTAGCGCGCCATGACCGGCTGGGCGCAGTGATGGCCGGCCCGCACTGCCACGCCGTGCCCGTCGAAGACGGTGGCGACATCGTGGGGATGGACCCCGTCGAGGACGAAGCTGATCACGGCCGCATGCTCGTCCGGCGAGGCGGGACCGAGCAGCCGCACCCCGGGCGCCGCGCTCAGCGCGTCCCAGGCGTGCTGGAACAGGAACCGTTCGTGCGCCCGCACGTTCTCCATGCCGATGGCGTCAAGGTAGTCGATGGCCGCATGCAGGCCGATCGCCTCGGCGATAGCCGGCGTCCCTGCCTCGAACTTGAGTGGAACCTCCGCCCAGGTCGTTCCGGCGAGGGTGACCTTGCTGATCATGCTGCCTCCCGTCATGAAGGGGGGCATGGCCTCGAGCAGCTCTCGACGACCCCAGAGCGCGCCGATGCCCGACGGCCCGAGCATCTTGTGGCCCGAGAGCGCCAGGAAGTCGATGCCGAGGCGGACGACGTCGACCGGCATGTGCGGCACGCTCTGCGCGGCATCGAGCACGACGATCGCGCCGGCCGCGTGGGCCATGGCGCTGATCTCCTCGATCGGGTTGATCGTGCCGAGCGCGTTGCTGACGTGGCCCACGGCGAGGAGCCTCGGGCCGCGGGCAAGCTTCAGTTGCAGGTCGTCGAGGTCGAGGTGGCCGTCATCGGTGATCCCGACGTACTCGATCGTGGCGCCGGATTCCGCCGCCAGCTGCTGCCACGGAACGAGGTTGGCGTGATGCTCCATCTCGGTCGACAAGATGAGGTCGCCGGGGCCGATGTTCGTCCGGCCCCAGCTGTACGCGACGAGGTTGATTCCCTCGGTGGCGTTGCGCACGAACACGACCTCGCGGTCGCTCGGCGCGCCGATGAACCCGGCGACCGCCTTGCGGGCAGCCTCGAAGCGGGCGGTGGCGTCCTCGCTCAGCTCATAGATTCCGCGATGCACGTTGGCGTAGTGGTGCCCATACGCATCCGCCACGGCCTCGATCACCGCGCGCGGCTTCGGCGCCGATGCCGCGGAGTCGAGGAACGTCAGGGGCTGCCCCGAGCGATGCGCGCGATCGAAGACGGGGAAGTCGGCGCGCAGCGCCGCCCCGTCCAGGATGTCGGTCGCCAGCTGCTCGATCGCCACGCTTGCCTGCCCTAGTGCTGGGCGACCGGCTCGGGGGCCGACGCCTCGTCACCGACGTTCGCGGGCAGCCCGACCTTCTCGCGGACCCAGTCGTAGCCGTTGGCCTCGAGCTGATGGCTCAGCTCCTCGCCGCCGGACATCACCACTCGTCCATCGAGGAGGACGTGGACGAACTGCGGCTTCACGTAATTCAGCATGCGCTGGTAGTGGGTGATCATCAGCACGCCCATCTCCGGCGAGAGGGTCGCGTTGATCCCCTCGGCGACCGACTTCAGCGCGTCGATATCCAGGCCCGAGTCCGTCTCGTCCAGGATTGCCATCGTCGGGCCGAGGATCGCCATCTGGAGCA
This sequence comes from Chloroflexota bacterium, assembly GCA_024636135.1. Taxonomy (GTDB): domain Bacteria; phylum Chloroflexota; class Limnocylindria; order QHBO01; family QHBO01; genus JACDBZ01. The sequence continues at coordinate 2,506 of JAGXHP010000175.1, read as the reverse complement.
TCTCGAGGCGCTTCTTCTCGCCGCCCGAGAATCCCTCGTTGACGTAGCGCGTCGCGAAGACGGGATCCATGCGGAGGAGTGCCATCTTCTCCTCCATGAGCTTGCGGAACTTCGCCAGCGGGATGCCCGTGTACTTGATCGACGTCTCGCCTGATGCATCGGGCTGCTTGGGGTGGTGAATGGCGTTGTAGATGTTGCGCAGGAAGCTGGCGACGGTCACGCCGGGGATCGCGCTCGGATACTGGAACGCCAGGAATACTCCGAGCCGCGCGCGCTTGTCCGGCGTCAGCGCCAGCAGGTCAGCGCCACGCCACGTGACGGATCCGGAATTCACGCGATAGTCCGGATGGCCCATGAGGGTGAACGCCAGGCTGGTCTTGCCGGAGCCGTTGGGGCCCATGAGCGCATGGACCTCTCCCTGCTTCACGGTCAGGTCGAGCCCCTTGAGGATCTTCTTCCCCGCGATGCTCACTTCGAGTCCGGAGATGACGAGTTCGTCGGTCATGCGTTCCTTGCTTCCTGCTGGATGGTGGTCGCCTGCTGCGCCCGACGACGCCGAACCTGTTGGGGGTACGGCGGGCCTCCAGCGGCAGCCGCCACCTCGGCCAGGTTGGTCGCGCCGAGCGAGCTGGACAGGGATTCATAGACACGCTGGAAGACCTCGTGCACGCTGCACGGCTCAGGCCGATCACAGTGCTCGAGGTCCTCGGCGCCGGCACAGGGCATCTCGAGCAGCGGGCCCTCGAGCGCGCGGACGACCTGGGTCATGGCGATCTCGGCCGCCGGGCGTGTGAGCCGGTACCCACCGGCCTGGCCGCGTGTCGCCTGGACCAGCCCGGCACGTCGCAGGTCGCCGACGAGCTGCTCCAGGTAGGCGTGCGGCAGTTTCTCGCGCCGTGCGATCTCGGTGAGCGACAGGCAGGTTGCGTCGTCAACGCGGGCCAGCGTCACGAGGACGCGGATGCCGTACTCCGTGCGCGTGCTGATCTTCATCGTCAGATCCGCACCCGGACCTCGTCGCCCTCGACGACGGTCTCGTAGGCACTCACTGGTCGAACTGGCGGCAGAGCAAGCACGCGCCCGGTGAACAGATCGAACCGGCCGCCGTGACGCGGGCACTCGACGCCATTGTCATCGAGCTCACCCTCGCCAAGGGTCCCGCCGTCGTGGGTGCATACGTTGTCGATGGCACCCCACTCGCCGTCTTCGGTGAGGCCGATACACAGCGACCGACCGTCCACCTCGACGACGCGAACCGTCCCGGGCTCGACGTCGGCGGTGCGCGCGACCGTCACGAAGCCACTGGCACGCTGCTCGAGGGCGGTCATGCCGCCACCTCGTCGGACGTGTCGCTGCCGATCCGATCGGCGAGTGCGGCGATGATCCGCTCGCGAATGGTCTCGTCCACGATCTGGGCCACGACCTGCTCGAAGAATCCGCGCACGATCATTCGCTCGGCCTCGTCGCCGGCAAGGCCGCGCGACTGCGCGTAGAACAACATGGTCGGATCGATGGCGCCGGCCGTCGCGCCGTGACCGCAGCGCAGGATGTCGTTGGCCTCGATCTCGAGCACCGGAATCGGCTCGGCGCCCGCGTGTGGGCTGAGCAGGAGGTTCCGGCATTCCTGGTAGCTGCTCGTCTGCCGCGTCCCGTGGCGCACGTTGGTGACGCCATAGAACGACGCGTGGGCGCGGTCGTACAGCGCCGACAGGTAGAGCAGGTCGCTCGTGGTGTGGTCGGCGGCGAGGTCCTGGACCGTGTTGATGTCGATCTGCTGGTCGTCGCCGGCGGCGAGCAGGCCGAGCACCTTCGACGTGCCGCCCTTGCCGTTCATGAGCACGTCGAGGCCCAGCTTGGTGATGGACGATCCGATCTCGGCGTTGAGGGTCGTGACCGTCGCGTCCTGCCCGACCAGCACGCGCTCCGCACCGATGCGCCAGGTACCGTCGCCGAGCTGCTGCAGGTTGGCGTAGCGGAGGCGAGCATCCTGGCCAACGCTCACGTCGACGATGCCGCCGTACCAGCCGGCCGCACCATCGGGCGATACGACCTCCTCGAGCAGCGTCGCGCTGCTCGACTCACCGGTGACGATAAGCGCAACCGGGTGAAACGCCACGTCGGCACGGGGAAGCGTTTGCTTGGCGACCATCGTGCCGTCCACGGTGACCCCGCCCGGCACGTAGCAGAACAATCCACCGGTCCAGGCAGCCTGGGCCAACGCCCAGAAGTGGGCGTGCGACGCAGGCCCATCGGCCCCGCCAAGGTGACGCTGGACGAGGTCGCCGTGATCGCGAACGGCCGTGCGCAGATCGGTGAGGATCACGCCCGCCTCCGCGGCACCGGGCGGCAGGTACGTCTCGAGCTCCGGCACGTCGAGCAGGAGCTCCGCATCGCGGGGCAGGGCATCGAGCGATGTCCGGCGCCACTCTTCCTCCTGCCCCGTCGGGAGCGGCGTGGCCACGGCGCGCTCCCACCAGCGAGCGCGGAGAGCTCGGAGCCAGTCGGG
>JAGXHP010000174.1 GCA_024636135.1 Chloroflexota bacterium | reverse complement strand
TCACCGATCGTCGGGTCCATCCAGCCCTTGATCTCGTCGACGTAGGCGCGGAAGGCGGGCCGCGCCGTGGCGTCGGCTGGTCCCATGACGTGCCCCACCGCGACAACCGGTCGACGGTGAGGGAGGCGCAGCCCCGGCAGGCGCCCCGCGCGGAAGGGGATCAACTGGTCCTCGCCGCGAACCTCGGGAAGGTCGTCGAGCCCGTCCGTGATCTCGAAGAACACATCGAGGTCTGAGCGCTGGACGTCGTGTCCGTCCCAGACGAGGCCGACGACGGCTACCGGGCTGGTCATCGCATCCCCATTGCTGCGGTGCGCCGGAGGACGCGGCCGATGTCAGCTTCGGCGGCGCGTGGCGACGGGTTGTAGATGGTGATCTGCGGACTGAAGCCGGAGCCGTTGGGCGTTGCCATCGCCGGGGTGAAGGCCGGGCTACCAGCCGCGAACCCGCCAGCGACGAGCGGCCCGGTGAACCCGCCGATGCCCGTGAGCATGGAGGCCACGTTGCCGACGCCCGCGCCCATGCCCTTGGTGTAGAGGGCCATCCACCGGGAGCCCCAGCCCTCGGGGCCGCCCATCTCGGAGAACGGTCCCTTCTCAGACGGGCTGTGGACCTGCAGGTACTGCTTGACCACGCGGCTGATCGTCCGGGCGGATGCGCCCACGCCGTCGATGTCCTTGACCAGCCCCGCGATGAACCCCTTGGTGAACCCCTGGCCAAGGACGAAGCCCGTGCCTGCGAGGTTGCCGAGTTGCGTGGTCAGCTGGGTCTTGACGTCGATCCAGTGCTGGCGCACCTCGGGGTCCTTGTCCTTCAGGCCGTTGAGCAGCGCCTTGGAGGTGAGCAGCGCCTTGGTCTTGGCAATCTGCTCGGCGCGCGTCCCGTACTTGGACTGCTCCACCAGGAGCTCCTGGTTCGACGCCTGAAGGTTGCGGATGCGGATCCGGGCCTCGGCCTTCTCGGCGGCCGTCGCCTTCTTGTCGGTGAGCACCTTCTTGGCAGCGGCGATCTGGGCGTTGTTGATGATGATCTGGTCCTTGGCGTTGGCGGCCGAGTTGCGCTCGTCCAGCGCGCTCCGCCACGCACCGACGATCCCGGCCTTGCCGTCGAGGATCGCCTGCTCGACCTCGCCGACCACCCAGCGGGCGCGGGTTCCGATCTCCGCAGTGTCTGAAAAGAACCCGTCGCGGGCCGCCTTGCCGGCGAACTGGAGCGGGTCCTTCCAGTCGTCACCGAATAGCGTTAGCGTCTTCTTGGCGCCGTCGCTCCAGCGGTCCATGAACTCTGCCCCGCCCGCCTCCGCCGACCCGCTCTTGGCGGCGTCCTGCGCGGCCTTCGCCAGCAGGTTCCCGAGCCCGAGACTGACCATCGTCTGGGTCGCCGGGTCGCTGAGCCCCAGCGCCTTCCCGGCGGCCGTCTCGTTGCCGCCCTTGGCCGACACGAGCTGGGGGATGACGTTGAACATCAGGACCGGGATCGCCGCGAGCGCCGCAACGACTGCGGCCGGGACTGCGATCGCGGCTGCTGCTGCGAAGGCCCCGCCAAAGGTGATCCCGGTAGACGTCCCGGCCACCCCGGCAGGGATGAGGGACACCGCTGCGATCCGGGTCCACAGGCTCTTCATCGCCGCCCCGACCGTGTCACCCGCGATCAGCGCGGACAGGTAGACCGTCGCCGCCTTGCCGCCAGCGAACGCGACGACCTTGGTGACAGCCGGTCCGCCGAGGGCGGTGGCGAGGACGCCGACCAGCCCGCCGATCCCAGTCGAGATCCTCGCAACCATCGACGGGCCGAACGTCTGGGCGATGATGAGCGGCAGCGGGCCGAACTTCGAGGCGAAGCCTCCGAGGTCGATCGCCATCGTTTCCATCGTGGCGGCGAACTTCCGGGCGGTGGCCTCGGCTCCCGAGTCCATCCGCTCGAATGCCACGGTAACGCCGCCGGTGGCTTCACCCATCTGTCCGAGCTTGTCGGCGGCGACTTCGCTCTGTGCCCCGGTGAGCGCGAGCACAGCGGTGAGCGCCTCGGTCGAGCCGAGCATCTCGGCCATCGACTGGGTGTTCCCGCCCGTGGTCCCCTCTAGGGCGTCCAGCGTGCCCGTGAGCCCCAGCGACGCGACCGCGGCCGTGCCCGTCTCGAACCCGATCTTCTTGAGCCCCTCGGCCATCTGCGGATTGGCCTTGATGAGCGCAGTCATGACGGCCTTCTGCTGCGTCATGACCTCGGAGGTGTTCCCGGTGACGCCCGTCAGCGTCGCGGTGATCCCGAACAGCTCCTCCTGCGTCACGCCGAGCGCGGCCGCGAGAGGCGTCACCGCACCGATCGACCGGGCGAGATCCGGGAACGTCGTCTGACCGAGCTTTACCGTCTGGAAGGCGAGGTCGGCTACCTTCTCGACCGCCTCCTGACTCGTGTCGCCGTAAGCCTTGGTCACCGCGGACAGGAGGTTGACGCTGTCCTCTGTGCTGGCGACACCGGCGACGGCCGCCTCGTTCGCCGTCCGCAGGAAGTCGAACACGTTCTCTTTGGCGACGCCCGCCGAGATCGCCTGATACAGCGCCGGGACCACCTTGTCGGTGGTATTGCCGGTCTCGCGGGCGAACGCCTTCACGTCGTTGGTCATCTCGTCCATCGCCGTCTGGCTGAGATCAGGCAGCAGCGTGAACACTTCGTTCATCCGCTTCTCGAACGCGGCGAACTGGACCGTGCCGCCAAGGGCCACGCCAAGGGCGGCACCGACGCCGGAACCGATGGCACCACCGACGGCCAGCTTGAGCTTGTCGCCCATCTTGCCGCCGACCGACGTCGCCGACTTCAGCGCGTCAGCCTCGAACTTGCCGGTCTCGAGGTTGAGGTGGACGGACGCGAAGATATCCGCGAGGCCGATGCTCATCAGTTGATCCTCACCATGCCGGGGAACCTGGCCCCGAGACTCGCCAGCGCGAGGTCGCGTTCGGCCGGTGATCGCAGCGGCTCAGGCGCAGCGGCACGGGCGTAGGCTGGAAGGCGCCAGACTCCGTTCATCGGCTTCGCCTGGCCGGTAGCAACCATCGCATCGAGCGCGGCATCCCGGGCAGCGAAGAACCGCTCGGCGAGCCGGTCACGGCTCTCCCGTCCGGTGCGCTGCTGCCCGGCGTCCCAGAGCATGGCTAGCTGGCTCGCGTCGAGGCGCGCTTCAAGCGTGACCGGGTCGAGCCCCCAATAGGCGAGGGCCCACTCGTAGAGCTCGGCAAGCTCGACCCGACCACCGACTGGACGACCAGGGCGACCAGAAGCAGGCGTGTGTCCTCCGCGAAAGGGAACGCCACCTCGGCCATCTGCCCTGCTGCGATGAAGAGCTGCGCCGGGTCGGCGTGCTCCTCGAGCCACTCCCGGCCGCCGAGCGCGCCGGTGCGGTCATAGCCGACCACGATGTCAAGGATCGTGTCGAACGACAGCGATGAGAAGTTCGTGGCGTCCGTGGACGTCCAGTCGTTGATGTCCTTGGGCGTGAACCGGCCCGGCCCGGTGCCGAGCGCAGTCTGCCATTCACGGGTGGCGCGGATCGGGAGCGTCGGGACGATCTTCTCGACGCCTCCGACCGCGATCCTGAGGATGCCGGCAAGGACATCCTCAGGGCTACGGTTGTCCATCTGACTACGCGCTCATCACGATGGTGAGCGGGACGGTGGTCGGGGTGGCTTCGGCGTAGTGACCGGTGAACTTCAGCGCGAGCCCGAGCGGGGTCGCCGGGTCGTCGTTGAAGTCCAAGGACTGGCTTTCCGCGCTGACCGCGTTCTCGAGGGTCAGGATCATCGTGCGGCCGTCCGCGCCGACGTCGGTCAGGACGAGGTCCTGGTAGGCGGCCGAGGCGATCCGGCCGATGACCGGGCGGATCGTGGTGCCGCCGAGGGCCGCCACCTTGACGACCCACTCGTCGAGGCCGTGGTCGCGGGTCAGCGGGATGGCGAACGAGATGCCGGTTCCCGACGGGCCGATCGTGCCGACCGCGGTCAGGGTGCGGGACTCGTAGTGCCCGGTGTAGCCGATGCGGACGATGTCGCCGGGTGCGAGGGCCGACAACACGGTGACCGCGTCGACCTTGATGTTGGTGGCACCGGCCACGGACGGGGCCGCCATGACCGTGCCGATGCAGGTCTTGACCGTCTCGCCGTTGCTGTGGTCGATGAGCAGGCCGCCGCCGGCGCTGTTCTCGACGACGGTGTCCGCGGCGCCTGCCGTGCCCTTGGTGACAACCCGGACGACCTCGGAGAGGGCCTCGGTCAGCGTGGTGCCGACGAGCAGGAAGTTGCCCGCCGCGACGGTCGTGACGCTGGTGAGCCCGATGATGGTCGCGCCGAGGGCCGGATCTGCCGAGAGGGTGGTGTCGAGGCCAGCGACCGCGACGCCGACGGACTCGGACGAGTTTGCGGTGGCGCCCGGCATGGCCCACGCGATCTTCTGTGCCGTGAACTCGTTGACCGTGAGCTCGACGGACGGGACGATCTTGCGGATCGAGCGGGTGTTCTTGACGGGGCCGCCCGCGTTGGTGAAGGCCGGGGCGCCCGACTCCACGTCGAGGTTGAGCTTGGGGACCGCGGTCGTGCTGCCGCAGTCGACCGCGCCGTAGGTGATGCTGACGGGTGCGCCGCTGAAGATGGCGTTGGCGTCGATGACCATTGTTCTCGTTCTCCTGTCGCTTCTCGGACCCCGTGGGGCCCGCTGCTGGTTGCCGTGCCGCCTGGACGGCGCGGGGGAGGGAGGCGGCTACTCGATAGGCGGCCTCACGGGATCAGGCTCGTCAGGGCGCCGACGTCGATGAACAGGTACTCCACCGGCTGATCGGTGTCCGGGTCCTTGTCCGACCCGCCGCCGCCATCGTCGAAGGAGCCGAAGATGGACACACCGCCGCCGCTGATCCGGCGCCCCTTGGCATGGATGGCGTCGGACACCGCAGCCGCGAGGGCCGTGGCTCCCTGGTGCGTCGCGGCATAGCAGCGCGCCACGTAGCGGACGGCCTGCGTCGGCGCATGAGGCGAGCGGGAGTGGCCCAGCCGGGCGAGGACGACGAACGCCTGCCAGTGACCGGCCCCGAGCGCATCGCCCGGAGCAGCCTCACCAGCTCGGACTCGCCCGGAGACGAGCGCGGCCACCGTCGCGTCGTCGCGGATGTCCGTCAGCAGCTTGCCCGTGGGGTCGGCGAGGCTCATCCGATGCCCTCCGCCTTCGCGGCCTTTGCAGCGGCCCGCGCTGCGTTGATCCCGGAGCCGCGCAGCGCGCGAGTCGACGCGGTGGCCGCGTACCGGCTCATGGCGCCCGTCACGTAGGGACCGGCGTTGCTGATGTTCGCCATCAGGGCGGGCGTCAGGAACGGATGGGCGGGCATCTTGATCGTGCCCAGCTCCTGGAGGTGGGCGATCGGCGATCCGAAGGCCGCGATCATGATGATCTCGTCCTTCGCAGCCCTGACGCCCCGCGGGCGGTTCTTGGCTGCGGCAACCTGCGAGCTACCGTAGACGAGCTTGCCCTGCCCCCAGACCGAGATGTGCCCCGTGTCGTTCAGCATCGGCACCCCTCGGGCCGCTGCAGCCGCGGCGTCCTTCGGTGCCCGCTCGCTGGCGTCGGCGATGATCTTGTTCCCAAGCTCGATCAGGCCATCGGCCATGCCCGCGTACAGGGCGTCGATGGCGGCCTTGTTCATCACGATCTTGGCAGCGCGCCGCGCGATCAGCTTTTCGGACGGAGCCTTGGGGCTTGCCATCAGGACACCTGCCTCAGTCCGAGCTCGAGGTGGTGCCCCGTTCCGCCCGCGTCGCTGATGCTCAAGATGTCGTACCGCACGCCGCCGACCTCGACCCAGTCGCCGGTGAGCAGCCCGGCCAGCGGATCGATGTAGGCGACGTAGTCCGCGACCACCGCGCCCGCCTGCGATGCCAGCTCCACCTCGCGGGCCTTGCGCGGCTGGACGAGCCCGGGCACCGTGGCGACCGTGGACTCGGCCACGACCGGCTGACCGTAGTCATCGACCGCGCCGGTCGCGCCGTTGCGATGGATGACGAGCGTGTGGCGGTAGCGGGACTGGATGCTCACTCGATCACCACCATCCCGCCGCCGGATCCGCCGAGGCTGGCGAGGATCTCCGCGCGCTGGTCGGCGTAGGACATCGACGCGGCGTTCTGATACGTCTCTGACCACGTCCCGATGTCCTGGGAGACGAGCCCCGGCTGGTAGGTGAGGTCGAGCTTCACCAGCTCCAGCTGGACGCGCTGCCGTTCGGCGGTGTCATCGGCGGGGGTGTAGACCACGGTGACGGTCGTGCCCCACGTCGTGGAGTTCGCGGCGGTGTCGAGCCGCGTGAGGACGTAGCCCGAGGCGCGGTAGTCGGTCGCGGTGAGGAGCGTGCCGTTCTCCGTGACGCTCGTCAGCGTGCCGATCTGGCGGCCGACCACGATGCGGGTGTAGCCGCCGGCGACGTACTCGGTGATCTCGCCCGTCGCGCCCGCAACCTCCGCGATGGTGGCCGCAGCGGCGGACAGGAGCGTGAGGAGGGCCTCGTCCGGTAGCGGGGACGTGACGAAGGTACGGAGCTGGGCGACCGTCAGGGACGTCCAGACCGTGCCCGGAAGGGTCGGCTCGGAGTAGGCGGAGAACGTCGTGCCCCCGGCATTGGAGACGCGCGTCCGGTACCAGGTGACCCCGGCGACACCCGCCGCATCCCAGATGTCGTACAGCGTGGTGCCGGACACGAGGGCCACGGTGCCGCCCTCGGCATAGACCCCGGCCTCTGTGGCGCTCGACTCCCAGCGCAAGAGGGCCCCGGCTCCGTACGCCTCGGCAGCGAGCAACTCGGCCGTGTTCGTCACGGAAACGATCAGATGGATCATGGAACCCTCCGGCCGAGCAGGATGACTGGCACGCCCGAGTACGCG
>JAGXHP010000173.1 GCA_024636135.1 Chloroflexota bacterium | reverse complement strand
TGTGTATAAGAGACAGGTCCGGAAGCGCTCGATGCTCGCCTCCTGCTGCCCGAACGTCTTCGACAGCAGGATCCCGGAGACCGACAGCGACTCCTCGGTGATCGCCGTCATCTCCGCCATCGATCGCTGGGTCAGCGTGCTGACCTCGCGGCGGACCTTCCCGACGCGGTACGTGATGTAGGCGAAGAACGGGAGGAGGCCGAGGCTCAACAGTGTCAGCCGCCAATCCAGGATCCACATCGCGATCACCGTGGTGGCGACGGTGGCGAAGTTCGACAGGAGCGACGACGCGGTGTCGGTCACCACCGACTGCACGCCGCCCACGTCGTTGGTGATCCGGCTCTGGATCTCGCCGGTGCGCGTCTCGGTGAAGAAGCGCAACGGCATCCACTGCAGGTGGCGGTACAGGGCGAGCCGCAGGTCGTTCATGACCCGCTGGCCGACGACGTTCGACAGGTACGCCTGCCACACACCGATCGCGCTGGTCACGATCGGCAGCACGATCATGAGCCCCGCCTGGAGGTAGAGGAGGCCGAGATCCTGTGCCCCGCCGGGCAGGAGGTTGTCGATGATCAGCTTGAGCAGAATCGGGTTGACGACCCCGATGCTCACCGACACGAGAATCAGGACCGCGATCAGTCCCAGGCGCATCCGGTACGGCGCGAAGAAGCCACCGATCAGGCGCAGGGTCTTGCGCCCGGTGCCGGGGCGCCGCGTGAGATCCGGATCCGAGCCCGCGAAGGCGCCGGCCCAGCCACCGCGGGATCCTCCTCCGCGGCGCGTCATTCGAGGATGATCGAGGCGAACGCCTGCGCCAGGCCGATGCCCTGCGGCTCGCCGATGAGCCGCGCGCGCTCGCGCATCCGCTCACCCACGGTCTCGGGATCGACCTGGCTCACGTGAGCCAGAATCGCGCGGATCCCGATCTCGAAGGTGTCCGCGATGTCGAGCCACAGGTTGGGTTCCTCGACCCCGGTGAGCAGCACCTGGCGCACCTTCCACGGCTCGAGCTTCTCGTCGCGCCAGAGCTCCGGGAAGTTGAGGTGGTCGCGAGCCGCGGGGTAGACCGCCGCGAGGGTCGCCTCGCCGGTCGCCAGGTGGTCCGGGTGGCCGATGTAGGGGTTGAAGTCGAGCCGGCGCTGCGGGTTCTGGGTGATGACGAGGTCCGGGCGGAACCGGCGAATCTGGCGCACGATGTCGCGCCGCAAGTCGAGTGACGGGACGAGGTACCCATCCGGGTAGCCGAGATGCACGATCTCCCCGACCCCCAGGATGTCGGCGGCGTCGCGCTGCTCGGCGACCCTGGTCGCCGACAGCTCCTGCGGCGGCATTTCGGGATCCTCGGTCCCCTTGCTGCCGTCGGTGGTGACGACGTACTCGACGCTGATCCCCCGAGCCGTCAGCGCCGCGATGGTGGATGCTGCACCGAACTCGGCGTCATCGGGGTGGCTGACGATCACGAGAGCACGCTCGAGCGGGGTGATCAGCTCGTGCCGATCCGGGGGAGTCATGGCCTCATGCTACCCCGATTCCGTGAGCGCCCGATTGACCGGCCCCGGCCGCCGAACCATACTGCCCACCAGTATGACGAACTCGGTTCCCGACCACTTTCGCCACAGCTACACCAAGGACAAGCGTGCGCTCATCACCCGCCTGCGACGAATCGAGGGGCAGGCGCGGGGCATCCAGCGCCTGGTCGATGAGGAAGCGTACTGCCTCGACATCCTGCAGCAGGTGGAGGCGATGACCGCGGCCGCGGACCAGGTGGCGCTCCTCCTGCTCGAGGACCACATCGACGGGTGCCTGACCCACGCCGTCGAGTCCGGGCACGGCCAGCCCTACGTCGACGAGGTGATGTCCGTGGTGCGTCGCACGATGGGCCGGCGCGGGCCACGCAGAGCCGACTCGGGCAGCTGAGTCGGTCCGGATGCTGTCAAGGGAGTGCCGCAGGGGGGAACCACGGCACTCCCGGATCGGAGTCTAGCCTTCGCTCACCGGGCGAACAAGCCCGTCCTCACTCTCCGAACATCGTGAGTTGGTCGCCTCCGCGCTCGATGAGCGGGTCGAGCCCGAGGACCGGCTCCAGCCACTCCATGCGGGCGCCCTGGCGGTCGATCAGCGTCTGGAGATGCTGCCACTTCAGGATGTGCCAGTTCTGGCGCTCGAGCTCGTCGCGCAGCCACGGGGAGCGCTGGATCTTGAGGCGCAGGAGCTCCGCCCGTTCTGCCGGGATGACGAGAAACCGTGCCTGGTCGCCGCTCACGGGGATGTCGCGACCCCGACGCAGGACGGGCTCCCCCACCATCGCGGTCCAGTCGACCTCGAAGAGAAACGCCAGCTTGCCCCGCACGTACCACATCGCATCCACCTGGCCGAGAACGTCGGCCGGCGCGCGCACCACGAGCGGCAGGTAGACGCGCCGCTCATCGTCGGCGAGCCGATCCACCAGCGGACGGCCCTCGACCTCTCGGGCGTGCTCACGTGGCGCGATCCAGGCGCGAAGTCCGAGGCGATGACCGTAGTCGACGAGCCCCGCCAGCACCCGAGCATGGTCCTCGGTTCTCCGCGTCAGGTCGTCCTCGGTGCCGAGCGATCCACGCTCTCCGGGCCCCGCATACGCGTTCAGGCAGGCCCGGACCAGCTCCTCGTCCGGCGCCTCGAGCCCGGGGAACAGGCGGTAGATCCGATCGAAGAATCCATCCTCGTCGATGCGGCCAGCGGTCGAGAGGATGGACCACGTGGCTCGCTCCACGCGGTCGGCCAACGGGCGCTCGGCGAGCTCGGGCTCGCGCAGCCACCACTGCGGATGCGTTTCGTCGCCGATGCGAACCAGGCTGGGATGGTCGTCGCGCCACAGCTCCTCGCGGACCAGCGTCGCCACCATGTGCGGGCCACCCGATTCGAGTCGATCGGGAGCATCGGAGGTTGACTCGCCGCGAGCACTGACGAGCCGCTCGAGGATTCCCGACGCCCCAAGCTCATCCACGACGGCCGCCACCACGCGCATCAACCCGGCGGGTTCGCCCCGATTCTTGAGCAGTCGGGTGATCGCACGATCGATGGCGGAAGCCAGGTCGGGGTAGGTCAGGTGCCCCGACGTCGCGCCGAGGCGAAGCGGCCCGCCGGCGGTAACGGCGTGCCGAAGTCGGTCCTCGGCCGATCGACGGCGGAAGTGGACGGCAATCGCGTCACCGGACCGAAGCGACTCGCGGTGGATCACCCGGACGAGGTCGAGGCCGGCGGCCGCGCCGGCCAGGGCCACGGCCAGGAGGCGCTCCGGCTCCGCCTCCTCGAGCAGCAGGACGCACCAGCCGCCGGGCTTGAGGGCCGCTGTGGCGGACACCAGCCCATGGCGCAGGGTGGTGGCTTCGGCGCCCTCGGGGTGCCCGCCTCCGCCGAAGATCGGTTCGAGGCGAAGGGTCTCGGCGGCCTCGCGGCCGAGGGCGACGGCCGTCGCCAGGTACTCCAGGGCGAGCTCATCCAGGGACGGACTCGGACCGGGCGCCGAGAGGACGAGGTCGACCCCGTCAGCGGGGAGGTACTGCCCGACCACGGCCGCGCGGGCCCGGAGCCACAGGACGTTCGCCGCGGTCACCCCGCCCAGCTCACCGAAATCGGCGGCGAAACGAGCGTCGTGCCGGTCGGTCCGGGGGCCGATGACGTCGCGGACCTGGCGATAGGCCTCCTCGAACGCCTGCCACACGTTGATCTCGCGCTGGTGCCGGCTTGCGGGCTGCCGAACGTGGCCCCCGATGATGCGGAGCGACGCGACGCGCCCCGGATAGCCGTTGAGGCGGCTGGCGGGAAGCAGGCACGAGGCGAGCGCCAGCTTCATGACGGCAGCCCCCGGGGTGTCCCGCAGCTCGGCGTCGATCTTGGCCAGGATGGCGTGAATCGCATACAGGTTGCGTGGCGTGAACAGCTGGAGCAGCTCGTCGACGAGATCCTCGCGCCCGTCGAGGACCGGGAAGCGGGCATGGAGCTCCTGGTAGGCCGGGCTGTGCCGGACGCCATCGACGGCAGCGACGCGCAATGGATCGGGGCGGACCGTGGACGCGAAGCGGGGGCGCTCTTCGAGCGAGGTCGGCGGGTCGACGGGAAGCGGCACGGCAGGCGGGCCCCCGCCTTCGCCGATTTCGAGCTCACTCTCGTCCACCGTCAGGTTGGCGACGGGCGGATCCACGGGCGGGTCGGCCGCGACGGCGTCGCCGTTCGGAGAATCGATCCCCAGCTTGGCGAGATCGACATCGTCGATCGGCCCGGAGCGCTCCTCGGGGCCGCCGCGGCTCAGGTCGCAGGCGGCACAGCGGTAGATCTTGCGCCCGGGCAGCTCGCCGTCACGCGGCCAGATGAACTGGTCGGCGACCACCGGGCTGCGGCAGGCAGTGCAGCGCGTGGCGTACAGCTCCTCGATGTGCTGCCTGAGCGGCACGTCGACGCGCCGCGATGACGCCAGCTGAGCGAACGCGGCGTCGAGGGCTGCGGTGTCGGGCGCGGTGAGCTGCGCGATCGCACCGAGCTGGGCCAGGGGACTCGCATCTGCCGCGACGACGCGCATGCTGGCCGCCACGGCACGCCGCGCCGTCCAGCCCGAGCCCGCCCATGGGTCGAGGACCGTGTCACCGGGCTGCGCGAACGCCGCGAGGACGGCGTCGAGCTGGTTGTCGGCTGGCGGGACGGGCGAGCGATCGAAGATCGACAGCCCGGGGAGGCGTCGCGGCAGGATGACGTGGTCGAGTCCTGTCCGCTCAGCCTCGCTCATCCTATGGCTCTTCTGCCAGCTCCTCTTCGTCCTCGGGCTCGCCGGAGTACTCGGGCAGGCTCGTATCGAGCTCCTCGACTTCTTCGGCGTCCTCGTCGGTCTCCTCGACCTCTTCGTCGTCATCGTACCGAAGAGCGGAGCCCTTGATGTACGGTCTGACGCTCGTTGCGGCCTGACCCTGGGTCGGGAACGAGACCTTCCCGAAGTTGTTCGGGTGCGTGAAGACCTCCCGGATCATGATCATCACTTCTCCACCGCCCTCGTGGATGGTGGTGATGGCCGCGTCATAGCGGTTCCCGGCGGCGATCATCTTGTTCAGGCGCGCGGCGATGCGCGGCTCGACGCTGCCGATGTCGGTCGTGCCGACGCTCGCGACCAGCTCGTCGCCCCGGGTCTTCAGGGAGATCGCGTCGCCGGCCGAGAGTGGGGCCAGGACGCGGGGTGCCGCGAGGTTGATCAGGCGGGCGCGCCCCGTCTTGCCCATCTCCTCGATGAACAGGGTCACCGGCGCCTTCTCCGGACGCCCCTTGCCGTTCGTCGCGGGCTTCTTCGCGGCCATCAGAACGCGGAGGCGTTCGATGTTCCGCTGCGCGATGCGGTTCGTCGCGTCGCGCTCGAGGGCCTGTTGGTAGGCCTCGAGCGCCTCGGCGTGTTTGCCGAGCTCGGCCAGCGCCTTGCCCAGCCGGTTGCAGGCGTCGATGTCCGGTCCGAGCTCGAGGAGCTGGCGGTTCGCTGTGACCGCCGCCTCCCATTCGCCGCGCGTTGCGTGCGCGATCGCGGCATCGGCCAGCTGTCGGCGTTGTCGGGTCGTCGCGTCAGCTTCTCCAAGCGCCATGAGCGTTGTGAGCATCTCCGAATCGTGAATCTGCGGCCGAGGCCGGCCGAAAGCGCCCCCTTGTACCACCGGCCCCGGAGGGTGTCAACGCGAGCCCCTGCGGGCGCCGTTCAGGGCCGATGCAGGAACAGTGCAACCACCACGCCGAGGATGAGCAGAGCGCCGTACTCGATGGCCACGCTGCGCCCGGACGCCGGCCCGCGGAGGGCGTCGACCGCTCCGGACCAGGTGTAAAAAGCCAAGGCAATGAGCGCCGCCATGACGCTGATCGGGAGGGCGAGCAGCACGGTCGCGACGCCTACCTGCACCACCACCAGGACGTGAAGCAGCGCCTGTCCGACGCCCTGGACGCCCATCGTCTCGCGCGCGTCCGCGGCTCGCAATGCCAGCGGCAGGGCAATTGCCGCGACGAGCAGGATGGGCGTCGGCCAGCTCTGGACCCCGAACAGGACGAGCAGCCCGGCCGCGGCGCCGAACAGGATCCCGGTCATGAGCACGACGCCGATCGTGCGCCCGCCGGCGCCACGTTCGAGGCGCAGCTCGAGGTACGTGACGGACCACAGCAGAATAGCGAGGATCGGGACGAGCAGCAGGCTCAGCCCGCCGGGGATCAGGCGACCGAAGAGCGTCGCGGCGATCCCGGCCGTGGAGGGAATCGCGTAGCGTGCGAGACCCAGGTCGGACCGCGCCGGCCCGATGACCCGGACCGCCACGACCCCGCCCAGCACCAGCTGGCCCGCGATGGCCACGGCCAGCCAGACCGGTTCAACGAACCAGCCCGCGGCCGCCACCAGGGCCTGTGCGATGGCCAAGAGCGCTGCCGCCGGTCGATCCACCCGGCGCAGGATCGCCAGGCGCCGACGGTCGCCGAAGACGCGGGCAATCATCGGAGCGACTCGATGAGGTCGTCCGCGCTGGACGTTGCCAGCACCTGGTCGGCACGAAGCCAGGCGCGGCGGGCGAGGTCCACGGCGTACGCCTGTTGTCCCAGCTCCTCCGTTCGGTGCGCATCGGACGCGACGGTCAGGCGGGCGCCGGCACGGCCGGCGGCGCGGGCCAGCGAGTCGTCGAGATCCAGGCGCGGGCTGCCGTTGATCTCGAGCGCCGTCCGGTGGCGCGCCGCAGCTTCGAAGACACGAGGCCAGTCGAGCGGAAGCGGATCACGCCGATTCACGATGCGGCCCGACGGATGCGCCAGGACGTCGACGTGGGGACTCTCGATCGCGGCAAGCGCCCGCGCGGTGAGCTGCTCGCTGGACTGGCCCCGGCCGGTATGGATGCTCGCGATGACGACGTCGAATCGTGCCAGGAGCTCATCGGGGTAGTCGAGGGTGGCATCGGCGCGGATCTCGAGCTCCGTGCCATGCAGGATCCGAAACGGCCCGAGCTCGGCGTTGAGCCGAGCGATCTCGGTCGACTGCTCCTCCACGCGATCGGGCGACAATCCGCGGGCAACGCCCAGCGACGGCGAATGGTCGGTGAGGACGATGTACTCGAGGCCGCGTTCCCGGGCCGCGCGAGCCATCGTCTCGATGCTGTCGACGCCATCCGTCCAGTCCGAGTGGGTGTGCGTGTCGCCGCGCACGTCGGCATGGGTAATCAACTCGGGCAGCGCATCGGCCAGGGCGGCCTCGATCTCGCCGTCCCCAGCGCGCATCTCGGGTGGGATCCAGGGCATGCCGAGACGCTCGTAAACGTCGGCCTCCTCGCCGTCGAGCAGCAGCTCGCCGGTCTCGATCACCTTCCAGCCCTTTTCCGACAGCGACCAGCCTCGGTCCAGGGCCATGCCGCGCAGGGCGATGTTGTGATCCTTGCTGCCCGTGAAGTGCACAAGGTGCGTTCCCCAGGCCTCGGGCTCGCACACCATGAGGTCGACGCGCGGGCCGTCGGAAAGCAGGATGCTCGACTTGTCGGTGCCGGCCGCCACGACCTTGTCCACCTCGCGCAGCCCGTCGAGTGCCGCGATCACCGCGGCCGGGTCGTCGACCGCGGCGAGAAGGTCGAGGTCGCCGATCGTCGGGCGGCGTCGGCGGAGCGAGCCGGCGACTTCGATGCGCCGAACGCCACGAGCCTCCCGCAGCCGCTCCACCAGGCCGGCCACCAGGGCATCGGCGTCGTGGATCAGCATGCGCGTCGAGCGTCGCTCGAGCCTTGAGATCCCGTCGAGGATGTTCTTCTCGGTGCGCTCGGACAGGCCCTTGACATGGCGCAGGCGCCCCTCCTCGGCCGCGGCACGCAGCGCCTCGACCGAGTGGATGGCCAGCTCGGTGCTCACCAGCCGCACGGTCTTTGGCCCGACGCCCGGGATGCGCAGAATGTCCAGCACTCCGTCCGGCACCTGGGCACGCAGCCGTTCGTGATACTCGAGGCGCCCGCTGGCGGACAGCTCCGCGAGCTTCGCGGTGAGCGCCTCGCCCGCGCCGGGCAGCTTCGGCGGCTGACCCCGCCGGAACAGTGCCGCCACATCATCGGGATACCGTTCGACCGCATCGGCCACGCGGCGGTAGGCGACAGCCTTGTAGACGACCTCGCCGAGGATCTCGAGCATGTCGCCGATCTCGTTGAAGATCCGCGCCAGCTCCGCGTTGCTGATGACGGCGTCGTCGCTGCGCGACACGCTCCGTGGTCGAGGCATCGCGGGCCATTCTAGGGCCGAGCACCCGGCGGGTCAGTTCGGTCAGGCGCCGATGGGGTGCCAGACGGTCTTGATCTCGATGTACTCGCCGATGAGGTAGGGCGACTGCGCGCCGTCGGCGAGCCAGTCGTAGCGGTCGAGGCCAGCGACCGGCGGCGGCACGAAGCGCTTCACGTTCTCGACCGCCACTTCCTGGAGCGCCACGGCCTCGTCCGGAGACGCTCCGAATGCGTCGAGGGCGTTGACGTCCATGTGGCCCGCCAGGTGCCCGACGAGCTCTCGCCGCAGTCCGGTGATGAGGTTCACGACTCCCCCCGGCACATCGGACGTGGCGAGCACCTCGGTCAGCGTCACCGCCGGCAGCGGACGCGACTCGGAAGCAAGGACGACGGCCGCATTGCCGCTCACGATCACCGGGGCAAGGCGGCTCACGAGGCCGAGCAGGCTCGAGGCTTCGGGAGCGATGACGCCGACCACGCCCGTGGGCTCGGGAATGCTGAAGTTGAAGTAGCTTCCCGCCACGGGATTCACCGTGCCGATCGACTGCGTGTACTTGTCCGCCCAGCCGGCATACCAGACCCAGCGGTCGATCGCCGCGTCGACAAGGCGCGTGGCGCGAGCCCGACCGACGCCATCGGACACCATCACCTCCGCAACGAACTGGTCGCGGCGCCCCTCCATGAGCTCCGCGATGCGGTAGAGGATCTGGCTGCGGTTGAACGCTGCCTTCGACGCCCATCCGCCCTGGGCCTTGCGGGCGGCCCGGACGGCCTCGCGGATGTCCTTGCGCGTCCCGCGACAGGCGTTGGCCAGCAGCTCGCCCTTCGCACCGAAGATCTCGTACGAACGCCCGGACTCGGTGCGCGGGAACGCGCCGCCGATGTAGAGCTTGTACGTCTTGCGCACGCCGATGCGGTCGCCGCGCACGACGGCACCATTCGTGGTGACGAGCGGCTGTGCCGCCCGCTGGTCGAGCACCGATGGGCGCTTCGCACGCGAGGCGGTCTTCGTCCGCGGGCTCATCGGCCGTTCGCTCCGTTACCGGACAGGTCGAGATACGCCCCCAGGCCGTGCACGCCGCCCTCGCGGCCGTAGCCCGACTCCTTGTACCCACCGAACGGCGAGGTCGGGTCGAAGCGATTGAACGTGTTCGCCCACACCACGCCGGCCCGCATGGCATTGACCATCTTGAAGATGCGGCTGCCCTTCTCCGTCCAGACGCCGGCCGAGAGGCCGTACGGCGTGTTGTTCGCCTTCTCGATCGCCTCGTCCGGCGTGCGGAAGGTCAACACGGACAGCACCGGGCCAAAAATCTCCTCCTGCGCGATGCGATGGCTCTGGCTCACCCCGGTGAACAGCGTCGGCCGGAAGAAGAACCCGCGGGTGGGAAGCTCGCAGTCGGGCTGGAAGATCTCGGCGCCCTCGGCGATCCCCGAGTCGACGAGCTCCTGCACC
>JAGXHP010000172.1 GCA_024636135.1 Chloroflexota bacterium | reverse complement strand
GAAGAAGTCCTCGGCCCGAAGCAGAAGGATGTCGGTCGCAAAGCCGGGACCGATGGCGCCCAGTACCCCGATCAGGCTGGCTGCCACCCCGAGATAGGTCAGGCTCCAGGCAATCCGCCGGTTGGCCCGGATGAAGCCGATGCCCTCCGACAGCTGCCCCATAAGCTCGCGGACCGCGCGACCGGCCGCATCGCCGACCGCCGAGGGCTTATGGTCCGGCCGGACGGATGGCAGACGGGTGATGGCCGCGGCCGACAGGGCGAACATGATGGCCACGATGATGTAGACCGCCGTCGAGCCCAGCACATTGAGGATGAGCGGCCCCAGGACGCCGAACCCCAGGGCGAACGTGGCATTGACCGTGACGATGAAGAACGAGTTCGCGGCCATGAGATGCCGTCGATCCACGATGCGCGGGATCGAGGTGAGCTCGGCCGGGGCGAAGACCGCGGTTGCCGTGGCCACCACGAAGTTCACGAGATAGACGAGCGGCACGATGGCGGTGGTCGTCGTTGGCGCGACGAAGATGAACAGGATGACGCCGGCGGCCCGGACCACGTTCGTGGTCAGCATGATGACCTTCGCGTCGCCACGCTCGACCAGCACGCCGCCGAGCGTGCTGAACAGGACGGCGGGTACGAGGAAGGTCAGGATCAGCACGGCGTTCGCCGTGTTCGACTGGCCGGTGCTCTCGAACACCGTGACCATGAGCGCTGCGAGCACCATGTTGCTCGCCAGCTGGCTCAACGCCTGGGCCGACCACAGGTAGACGAACGCGCGGTTCTTGAAGACCGATCCCGCTCCGGTCAGGTCCTGCGTGCCTGCGGCCCCGGGTGGCAACTCGATGTGCGCCATCGGACTAGGACGCCTCGGGACCGCGCGCCATGTACCCGGTGAATCGTCGTTCGACCTCCAGGCGGTCCATGAGGATCCGATGGGCGCATCCGGCGCAAACCAGGCCGATATCTGCCCCGAGCCGTACGACCTCCCACTCACGGCTGCCGCACGGGTGCGGCTTTCGAAGTTGGAGCTGGTCGCCGATGCGCAGCGCGAGCGGGCTGGCCACGGTCACTCCCCGCCCTCCCCGGAGGTGACCCCGGTGAAGTTGAACGACCCGAGGTGGGCGGCAGGCACGCGGTACGTCCCCAGGAATTCACCCGGAAGCAGCATCGTGCTGGCACCGAGCGCGCGGACGTCGCTGAATGCTTCCGGAATCGACTGGGTGAACCTGAAGTTCATGAGAGGCCGGGTGATCTGCCCGTCCTCGATCAGGAACGTCCCGTCCTTCGTCATGCCGGTAAGGATCGCCTTCTTGGGGTGCACGACGTTGACGTAGTGGAAACGCGTGACCCAGACGCCTCGCTTGACCCCGGTGATGAGGTCGGTGCGAGCGGTGTCGCCCGGGGCCATGAAGACGTTGAAGGGCATCGGGCCGTAGAGGCTCGGCGCCGGGAGGGCGTGACCGGTCGATCCAGTGCCGGCCCGTGAGCCGGTCGCCGCGTCATGGACCACGGCATGTGCGATCCCGTCGTCGATGAGGTCAACCCGCTGCCGAGCAAGTCCCTCGAAGTCGATCGTCGACGGAATGCCGGTCGGATCGGCCCCGTCATCCCAGATGCTCACCTTCTCGCTCATGAGCCGCTGGCCGAGGTCCATGAATGACCGGCCCTCCTCGTGGGCCAGGCCGGAGAAGCCGATGTAGGCCAGATACTCGAGGAGGCCCGCGACGGCATGCTCCTCGAGGATGACCTCGTACTCACCCGGGTCGAGCGGGCCCGCTCCCCGCATCGTGTCGCCCTTGGTGGCGGCGTCCCGGCCGATCGCCTCGGCGTCGATCTCGGCGAGGTCGGTTGCGCCGGCATGCGCATAGCCCGAGGCCGCCCCGGCTCCATAGCCGTCCATCATCACCGTCAGCAGCTTTGCGCGAGTGGCGCGATGCCGCGCACGGACCCCGTGGGAGTTCGCCACCGCCACCGTCCCGACGCCTGTCGAGAACGAACCCGACGTCTGCAGTCCCTTGTCCTCGCCGGCCGCGATGACGGCGCGCGCGCCTTCGGCACGCCGGTCCGCCGACGCGTCGGCGGTCGCCGCCACGAACCCGAGGTCCGGGTCATGGCCTCGGCCGTCGGGTTCGGGCATGACCGCGGCGCGCGGGTTGGGCTCGGATCGTTGCGCGATGGCAGTCGCTCGCTCGACCACCTCCCGGATCCCGGCGTCGTCGAGCCGATTGGTGCCGGCCACCCCGATGCGCTGCTGATCGATGACCCGCACCTGGAGCGCCGCGTCGTGCTCGCGCACGTTCTGGTGGATCTGGTTGTTCGCAAAGCGGGTGAGCGCCGAATCCTCCGCCGTATAGAGCGCCTCGGTCGCGTCGGCGGTCGAGGCGGCCAGGGCCAGGTCCAGGATCTCGTCGACCCGATCGCCGGCTACCACCGGCCCACTCCCACCTGCACGTTGCGGAAGCGCGCCGGCGCCGCCCCGTGGCCCACGTGGCCGATCTGCATCGGCTCACCTTTGCCGCAATTCGGCAGGCCCCAGAGCGTCCATTCGTCGAGCCCGCAGATGGCGTCGCAGCTGCCCCAGAAGCGGGGCGTGATGCCGGTGTAGGTCGGGTTCTTCACGAGCTGGGTGCGCTTTCCATTCTTGATGATCCAGCCGGCCTGGTCGCCGAACTGGAAGTTCAGCCGTCGATCGTCGATCGACCAGCTCTTGTTGACGCTCATGTAGATGCCGTCACGGGTATCGGCGATGAGGTCCTCGAGTGACCCGGCGTTGCCCGGGCGAAGGTTGATGTTCGTCATGCGTATCAGCGGGATCTGGCTCCAGGTCCACGCCCGGCTGCTGCCCATGCTCTGACGGCCGATGCGCGGCGCCGTCTCGCGGCTGGTCAGGTAGCCCACCAGGATCCCGTTCTCGATGAGTGGCACGTTCTGGGCCGGGACACCCTCGTCGTCGAAGCCGAACGTGCCGAGACCGCCGGGGGCGGTGGCATCGGCGTCGATGTTCACAAGCTCGCTTCCGTAGCGCAGGCTGCCGAGCTTGTCGGTGGTCAGGAAGCTCGTGCCCGCGAAGCTCGCCTCCGTGCCGAACACGCGATCGAGCTCGGTGGGATGGCCACAGGACTCGTGAATCTGGAGCGCGACCTGGGTCGAGTCGATGATGAGATCCATCTCGCCGGACGGGCACTGGGGTGCATCGAGCAGGGCGACCGCCAGCTCCGCGGTCTCCTGGGCGTGCTCGACGAGGTCCAGGGCGCGCACTGCCTCGAAGCCACCGGTGACGACCTGGCCGCCGAACGAGTTCGGGTAGCTTCGCTGCTGGACCTCGCTGTCGTTGACCGCGGTCGCCTCGATGCCGCCGCCGGCCTCCACGATCTCCTGGTCGATCCGGGCCCCCGTGGACGATGCGAAGGTCTTGATCTCGCGCCCGGCGACCACGTTTCCCTCACGGATCGCGATCCCCGGCACGCGACCCATGGCGGCATCGGCTTCCATGAGGATCTTCAGCTTGTCATCGAGACTCACTGCGAACGGGTCATCCGCGTACGGCGTCCGGAAGGTCGCGGTGACGGGTGCCGTGTCGTCAAGCTCCACCGGCTCCTTCTGCGCCGTCACCGACGCCCGAGCGATCTCGACCGCCTCGGCGGCGATGCGATCCGCCTCCCCTGGCTCGAGGTGAGCGCTGGAGCTGAATCCCCACGCGCCGTTGACGAGGACGCGGATGCCGAAGCCCGCGCTCACGTTGGATGTGGCGGCCTCGAGCGCCCCGTTCTTCACCGTGAGCCCCTCGCTGCGGCGTTCGACGATGCGAATGTCGGCGTACTGGGCGCCAAGCCGATCAGCGGTATCGAGGGCGCGGTCGATCAGGTCGTTCACGTCAGTTCCATGCGGGTTGGTGGATGGCGCTACAGGCTACTCGACCGGCCGTGCGAGCTGCGGCGTCAGATCGCGCTCAGTCCCGGGGACCCGCAGGCTCGTCCGCTCCTCGACGACGAAGACCGCGTCGATCGACTGCTGAAGGAGCGTGAGGATGCCACCGGGGCGCTCGATCGCGGCTCGCAGGGCGCGCGGCGAGCCGATGGCGCGGATGGTGAACGACCGTCCGATGGCGACGCCGTCGATCTCGATGGCCCCGGCGCCGAGGACCGCAACCGAGCGCGCCGTGATTCGGATGTCGTCCACGGCGATCGCCTCGGCACCAGCGTTGCGCAGCTCGTAGATGAGGTCGTTGACGGCGGTCGGATCGAAGGACCCGTCGACCTCGAGAACGATGCCCTGCCCTTCGACACCGCTCAGCCCGCCGAAGGCCGCCAGCCGATCGAGGTTCTCCTCGGTCAGCTCGAGGACCGATTGGCCCTGGAGCTCGGCTCGCTCGTAGTCCCGAATCTGCTCCCGCAGGTTGGCGAGGCCGTCGCTCAGCTCAACGTTGCGGGTGGAGAGCGTCTGGATCAGGGTCGAGAGCTCCTGCGCCGACAGGCTCGAAAGCTCGATCGAAGGTGCCTGCGAGCGCAGCTGGCCGACGAGCAGGATGCCGATGGTCAGGGCAACCGCGAACAGGCTGAGCTGGGCCATGCGTGCCGTCATCAGGTCGGCTCCCCGAGCGGCGCGCCCCAGCGCAGCTGCGTGTTGCCCACGAACGCCGGGAGGATGATCTCCTCGCGCGCCTCACTCGCGAACTGGAGTCCATAGACCTCGATCCGGCGTGCCACCCGCACGAGATAGCTCGGATGCGTCAGGAAGCGATCGTGAAGGTCGGGCGGGCCGATGGCCTCGATGCGGAACGGCGGCGACAGAAAGGCCGTGTTGACGAGGATCGACGAACCCACGCCGTAGATCGAGGTCGTCGACACGAGCCGCTCCGCCGGAATACCCTCGGCGGCACCCCCCGCGATGGTGATGGCCTCCGCGCCCGAGGCCCACAGCGCGGTGACGAGATCGCGAATGTCGTCCACCAGCACGATGTAGTTCGTCGGGCTCTCGCCCGCCGGAATCTCGCGCGTGGAGTCGGCGATCTCCATGACCGCCCCGGGACCGATCACGGCGTCGAGGCCGGATGCCAGCCGGGCCACCGCGAGCTCGGCCGTGAGCGTCTCCAGCTGGCTCTGCGATCCCTCGCTCCGCGCCTGGAAGTCACGGACGCGCGTCTCGGCCGCCGCGATTTCCAGGCGCAGATCGTCCTGCTGGCGCCGCAGCTGCTCCGCCTCGGTGATGAGGACGCGCTGCGCCGATGTCACGAACTCCTGCCGCGCCGCAGAGCTGTTCCACTGCGCGGCACCCACGAAGCCGATCACGGCCAGCGCCGCCGCAATGCTCACCGCCCACTGGCGCCGCGAGAAGCGGGGCGCAACCGGCCGACGACGGGTCACGATGCCTGCCTCGCCGCGCGACGCGCCACGAGCACGGCGGCGGCTCCCACCACCGCGGCCACGACGACCACCAGGGCGAGCAGCGGCCACGGGCTCTCGCCATCCGCGCCGGGCCGTTCACCGGGCGTGGAGTCCGGCGGTGGCTGCGCTCCGGGGTCGACGCCGCCGGGATCGACGGGACCCGCGGCGGGCCGATCGACGTTCGAGGCGCCGATCGGATCCGGCACGATCGCCTGCGGCTCCTCCACGCCGAACTCGTCGAAGAATTCGGCGTACAGCTGGTCGGCCGGGATGCCGGTGCCCGCCTCGAGCGCCTCCGCATCGGTGGCTCCGTCGCGGAATGCGGCGGCGATTCGCGCGATCGCCTGTCTGCCATAGCGATCGATGATGAGGTCGACCATCGTCGTGCCCTGCGCGTAGGACAGCTGTCCGCCCCGATCGCCGATCGGGAACTGCGCGCCGATGGCGTCGAACGAGAAGAGTCCGCCCCCGTTGGCCTCGAACTCGACGATGCTGCGCTGCTGGCCCGCATCGCCGATCTCGGACCAGGTGGCAATTCCTTCATTGAGCCACCTCGGGGGCTCGTGGAACGCGTTGTCCGTCGCGTCGAAGAAGACGATGTGGGTCACCTCGTGGAGCATCGCGACCTCGAGATAGTCGTT
>JAGXHP010000171.1 GCA_024636135.1 Chloroflexota bacterium | reverse complement strand
GACACACGATGGGTTGGGCAAGTACCTCTCCGAAATCATCGAGAAGGCGCCCGGACCGACCGCGGACATCGTGCAGATCCTCAAGGATCGCGAGGTCGACGTGATGGTCAGCTACCTGCCGGTCGGGTCCGAGCAGGCGACGAAGTGGTACGCCGAGCAGGCGATCCAGGCCGGCGTCGCGTTTGTCAACGCGATCCCGGTCTTCATCGGGCGCGAGCCGTACTGGCAGCGACGATTCGCCGAGGCTGGCCTGCCGATCATCGGCGACGACATCAAGAGCCAGGTCGGCGCCACGATCACGCACCGGGTGCTGACGCGGCTGTTCATGGACCGCGGCGTGAAGATCGACCGCACGTACCAGCTGAACTTCGGCGGAAACACCGACTTCCTGAACATGCTCGAGCGGGAGCGGCTGGAGTCGAAGAAGATCAGCAAGACGAACGCGGTCACGAGCATGATGGACTACGAGATCGCCGACTCCGATATCCACGTCGGACCGTCCGACTACGTCCCGTGGCTCAAGGACCGCAAGTGGTGCCACATCCGCATGGAGGGCACGACCTACGGCGACGTCCCCCTCAACCTGGAGCTCAAGCTCGAGGTCTGGGACAGCCCGAACAGCGCCGGCGTGATCACCGATGCCATCCGTTGCGCGAAGCTCGGCCTCGACCGCGGGCTCGCGGGCACGCTCGTCGCGCCCTCCAGCTACTTCATGAAGTCGCCGCCGATGCAGATCCACGACGACATCGCCCACAACCGCGTCGAGGACTTCATCCGCGGCGACGACAACGAGACGCTGGTCGGAACGGAGAAGATTCCCGCCAAGCGCACGAAGAAGCTGGCTGGCGCGAACAGCAAGGCCAAGGCCCGGGCCGCAGCCGCGGAGGTCCTGTAGGGACGAGTCGGCATCGGGGAACGCGGTGACGCCCGGAACCCGATACTCGTCCATGCATGGCCATCGCAGGCACGGGTGAGCGGAAGCGCGAGCTCCTCACCTTCTGGCTCTACCGGCTCGCGGAGCGGGTGATCAACGCGATCCCCCGCCGCATCGTCATGCCGGCCGCAGCCGCCATCGGGAACATCGCCTACGACCTGTCCGGGTCGAAGCGCCAGGTCATCCACGAGAACCTTGCGCGCCCGATGCGTTTGGACCCCGACGACCGACTCGTCCACGCGGCCGCGCGGCGGGCATTCCGCAACTACGCCAAGTACCTGGCGGACATGATGCGCCTCGGGGATCTCAGCCCGCGGGCCGCCGCCGATCTCGTGCGGATCGAGAACATCGAGGTCCTGAGCGAGGCGCGCGCGGAGGGCCGCGGGGTGCTGTCCTGCACGATCCACGTCGGCGGCATGGACCTCATCGGCCCGGGCCTCAAGCTCCGGGGCGAGAACATGCACGTGGTCGCGGACGACACGACCTATGGCTGCCTCTACGATCACCTCGCGGCCGCTCGCGCGAAGCAGGGCATCTTCGTCATCGGGTGGCGGAACCTGCGCGGGCTGTTCAAGGTCCTGCGCCAGAACGGCAACCTCGTCCTGTTCTGCGACGGCGGATACCGCCGCGGGGATGTGCCCGTCGAGCTGTGCGGCGAGGCGACCACCTTCCCGATCGGGCCCGCGACGCTGTCGGCCAAGACCGGAGCACCGCTGCTGCCGGTGTGGTGCCGCCGCGACGGCGACGACCGGTTCGACGCTCGCGGGCTGCCGCTCATCCGCTGCACGAGCACCGAGCCCGCCGAGATCTTCCGCGCAACCCAGGAGCTTGCCGACGCGCTCGGCGCCGTGATCACCGATGACCCCGGCCAGTGGTACATGTTCCGCCCCGTCTGGCCGATGACCGAGGAGGACCGCGCCGATGCCCAGGCGGCGTTGACGGCGGCCCGGCAGGGTCGGGACTGGGCCAGGCGCGACCCGTGATGCTGCGCCTCGCCCTCGAACTTGCCGATCGGGTCGTCTCCGCACTGCCGTCGCGCGCGGCATATGCCCTGGCCGACCTCCTCGGCGCCGCCTGGTATCGGCTTGCGGCCGATCGCCGCGGCCTGGTCGCGGCCAACCTGGGTCGCGTGTGCGCCGCCACGGGCCGTCCGACTTCCGGCCGATCGTTCCGCGACCTCGTGCGCGCGGCGTTCCGCAATCACGCCCGCTACTACCTCGAGCTCCTTCGAGCTCCCCACTACCCCCTTGCCGAGATCACCGAATGGGTCGAGGTGCCGCAATGGTCGGCGTTCGAGCCGGTGCTTCGCGCTGGGCCCGGCATGCTCATCAGCTCGCACCTCGGGAACTTCGAGCCGTTCGGGGTGTTCATGGCGGCCCACGGCTTCCGTCCGTTGGCTCCGGTTGAAGAGATCGAGCCGCCCGAGCTGTTCGCGTTCCTTGCCAAGCGGCGCGGCGGCGCGAGTGTCGAGCTCGTCCCGCTGAGTCGGGCGCGAAAAGCGTTGAGCACCGAGCTGCGCGCGGGAGGCACGGTCGGCATCATCGGCGACCGCGATCTCAATGGCGACGGGCTGCCGGTCACGATGTTCGGGCACCCGACGACGATGCCCCTCGGCCCTGCCCTCCTGGCAGTCACCCATGGTGCGGGGGTCATCGTCGGACGCTGCCTGCGCACCGGTCCCGATCGGTTCCTGGCCGATGGCGAGGTCGTCGAGTTGCCATCGACGGGGAACCGGCGTCTCGACACGGAGGAGCTCACCGCCCGTCTCGCCGCTCGCTTCGAACGCGACATCGCGGATGCGCCCGAGCAGTGG
Organism: Chloroflexota bacterium; assembly: GCA_024636135.1. Lineage (GTDB taxonomy): Bacteria > Chloroflexota > Limnocylindria > QHBO01 > QHBO01 > JACDBZ01. Next base: position 3,218 of record JAGXHP010000171.1, on the reverse strand, counting down.
TGGGGCGCCTTCCAGCCCTTCTGGCCGGATCTTCAGCCGGGCTCGGACGCATGACCCGCTCCGGCGCCCAGCGCGGCAAGGCCGACATGCACCTCCACACCCTGTATTCGGATGGCACGGCATCGATCCAGGCCATGCTCGACCGCGTCGAGAATCGAACCGATCTCGACCTGGTCGCGATCACCGATCACGAGCGGATCGATGGGGCGCTTCGGGCGCGAGAGATCCACGACGCCGGTGACTACGCGTTCGAGCTTGTCATCGGCGAGGAGATCACCACCCGTCGCGGCCACGTCCTGGCGCTGTTCATCACCGAGCGCATCCCGGCCCTGCGCCCATTGCCCGAGACGCTCGAGCGCATCCACGACCAGGGTGGGATCGCGATCGCGGCCCACCCGATGGCGCCCCTCACCCCTTCGCTCGGCACGCGCTCGCTGCGGGCTGCGCACGACGCCGCCGATCCTCGGCATCGCCTCGACGGTATCGAGCTCATGAATCCTTCGGCCGCGGGACGATCACGACGCATCGCGCGGCAGCGTCTCAACGACGAGCTGCTCGACCTCGCGGCGGTCGGCAACTCGGACGCGCACGTGCTGGAAGGGGTCGGGACCGCCTGGACCTGGTTCCCCGGGTCGTCGGCTGTCGAGTATCGCGATGCGATCGTGGCGCGCACGACGCGGCCCGACGGGGCGTTCTGGTCGAACCGCCACAACGTCGATGTCTATCGGCGGCAGCTGCGGGCCAAGGCGCGGCACCTGCGCCATACTCTGCGGCCCACGGGAGAATGGCGGTGACGTCCGTGCGACCGGCGCGACCGACGACCGACGGAGGGACGGCTCCACGGCGTCCCCTCAAGATCGGCATCGTCAGCCCGTACGGGTACCCGCACCCCGGCGGCGTGAACGAGCACGTCCGGTTCACGTACGAGGCCATGCGGCGCATGGGCCACGACGTGTGGATCATCACCAGCAAGTACGGCCGCGAGCGCGAGAGCGAGGGGCACGTGATCCGCCTCGGGACCGGGTGGGCGGCGCCGACCAACGGCAGCGTCGGCCGGGTCACGCTCGGGCTCCGATTCAAGCGCCAGGCACGCGAGGTGCTCGAGGCGCATCGGTTCGACGTCCTCCACTTCCACGAGCCGCTCGTGCCCTTCCTCTCGCCGACCGTGCTCGACCAGTCCGAGACGGTCAACATCGCGACGTTCCATGCGTTCGGCGGCTTCTCGCCGTCCTACTGGATCGGCAAGCGCTTTGCCGGCGGCCTGGCCAACCTGCTCCACGGGCGCATTGCCGTCAGCGGGGCGGCGCGCCACTTCATCAGCACGTACTTTCCGGGCGACTATCGGATCATCCCGAACGGCGTGGACCTCGACCGCTTCACACAGGCCGAGCCGTTCGAGGAGCTACGCGATGGGACCCTGAACATCCTGTTCGTTGGCCGGCTCGAGGAACGGAAGGGCCTGACCCACCTGCTCAAGGCCTACCACCGGCTCCGCAAGCGCAAGGTGGACGCGCGGCTGCTGGTGGTCGGTGCCGGCCCGAAGCTGCGCGAGTACAAGCGCTACGTGGGACTGCGCGGAATCCGCGACGTCGAGTTCCTGGGCCGCGTGGACGACGAGGCCAAGGTCCGCTACTTCGCATCGGCGGACATCTACTGCGCGCCGAACACCGGGCAGGAGTCGTTCGGCATCGTCCTGCTCGAGGCGATGGCCGCCGGCGTGCCGATCGTCGCCTCCGACATCCACGGCTTCAAGCGCGTCGTCGAGCGCAACGTGCAGGGCCTGCTCGTCGAGCCGCGCAACCCGCGGGCTCTTGCGGCGGCGCTGTACGCCCTGGCCCGCGACCCCGAGCTGCGCCATGAGATGGGCGAGGCGGGGCGCGCCCGCGCCCCTGAGTTCAGCTGGGAACGGGTCACCGAGCGCATCGTCGATTTCTACTACGAGACGCGGGATCGAGTGCTCGCCACGCGCGAGTAGTTCGGGCTGAGCGAGGCAGCGCAGAACGACACCGGCCGGCCGAACCCCAGTCGCCCCGCCGACAGCGAGACCTAGAGTGCCTTGCGGTACGCGGTGAAGGTCTTCTCGGGCGCAAAACCGAGCGATTCGTAAAGCGCGGTGGCGCCCGTTGGGCTGTCGGTGTCGACGCCAAGGCTTGCGGAGGTGAACCCCTCGTCGCGGGCAGCCAGCAGCCCACTCGCCATGAGCGCACGTGCCAGGCCGCGCCGACGCCACTCGCGACGCACCGAGACCCAGGCCACGTAGACACGGGCGCGGTCGTGGTGACGGTTCTCCTCCTCGGGCACCGTGACCGTGACGACGCCGGCCACCCGGTCGCCGTCCCAGCCGACGCGCCAGAACCGCGGGTCCGCGTTCTCCGGCTCGGCCTCGAAGCGCTGCCAATCGGCTTCCGCCCATTCCGCCTCGCCCCAGTGGTCGCGGAACGCCTCCGCCGATGCCTCCCAGATGACCCGATACTGGTCGCGCGTCACCGGGCGCAGCTCGATTCCGTCGGGCATCGGCACCGGCTGGATCCCGTCCAACCATGGCGCCACCATGTCGTAGAAGTACCTGACCGGCTCGTAGCCATTGCCCAGCAGCAGAGCGCCAGTGCCGACGTCGTCGTCCACGCCCTCGGACGCCAGCCACTTCGGCGAGACATCGTGCGCGGCAGCGATTTCGCGAAGCCTCGCCTCGTTCTGCCGGTGGAGCGCGCCGCCGATCCCGCGACGGCGCCACTCGGGTCCCACGACGCCGAAGTTCTCGTACGTCCTCCCGCCGTCGACGAGGTCCTGCCAGAAGACGCGGGCATAGGCAACGATCGCGCCATGGACGGCCGCCAGGTACACGTCGCGCTCGGGATCGCAGTTGACGAGCGTGGCGTAGTTCAGCCGCAGCTGGTCCAGGGTCACGACCTCGTCGACACCGTCAGACTCATGCACTGCATTGAGAACGCGCAGCATGCCGGGCAGATCGGCCTCGCCGCGGAAGCGCCGGAACGTGAGCCCTGGGATGCTCGGTCCCTGGATCGCCAGCTCGTCGTCCATCACGCACCCTCCATCGGCTTGCGCCAGGCAGTCGTCTTCTCGGTGACCGAGAACCCAGCGGACTCGTAGAGGCCGAGTGCGCCCGAAGGGTTATCGGCGTCCACGCCCAGCGCCGCGCTCGTCATGCCGCGCTCGCGGAGGAGGTGAAGGGATCGAACGATCAGGGCGCGGGCGAG
>JAGXHP010000170.1 GCA_024636135.1 Chloroflexota bacterium | reverse complement strand
TCTCGGGATCGTTGGCCTGCCCGATGCCGGCGACCGGCGCGTGGGCGGCTTCAGCAAGGGGATGCGCCAGAAGGTCGCGATCGCGCGGGCACTGCTCCACGAGCCGGAGGTCGTGTATCTCGACGAGCCGACGAGCGCCCTTGACCCATCGGCCGCGAAGGTGGTCCGCGACTTCGTGGCCACGCTGCGCGACGCGGGCCGCTCGATCGTCGTCTGCACCCACAACCTGGACGAGGCCGAGCGGCTGTGTGACCGGATCGGGATCATGCGCGGGACCCTGATGCTGGTCGACACGCCTGCCCGACTCCGCCGCCGCGGCCGATCCGCGCAGGTGCGCGTCGACCTCGTCGGGGCGCGCCGTCCGGCATCGTTCCTCGACCTTCTCGCCGACCTCCCGTTCGTCGAGAGCGCGCAGGCGGTGGACGGCACGCTGCGGGTCGAGGTGCGTGAGCCGCGCGGCGACAATCCCGAGCTCGTCAACGCCCTCGTCGGGGCGGGGGCGCGGATCGTGGGCGTGACCGAGGAGGTCGCGACGCTCGAGCAGGTCTATCTCGACCTCGTAGGTGAGGCGGCCACGCGGGATGAGGTGAACGCATGAGGCCGTGGGTCATCGCGGCGGTCCTCGGCAAGGAGCTGCGCGACCTCGTTGCCAATCGGCTGCTGCTCGGCACCGTGGTCTTCCCCGCTCTCGTGTTCGCCTCGATCCCCACCGGGATCGTCGCATTCATCCAGGTCAACGAGCTCGACCCGGCGCAGATGGGACAGATCGAGCAGTACATCAGCCAGTTCCCGGATCTCTCGCCGAAGCTCGCCGCGCAGGGGTTCATCGTGCTGAACTTCATGGCCTACTTCCTCCTGATCCCGGCCATGGTGCCGATGGCGATCGCGACCCAGTCGATCATCGGCGAGAAGACCGCGCGCTCGCTGGAGCCCCAGCTGGCGACGCCGATGGAGGTCAGCGAGCTGCTCATCGGCAAGGCCATCAGCTCAGCGATGCCTGCCGTGTTCGCCACCTGGGGCGTGTTCATTCTCTACGGGCTGGTGAACGGGGCGATCGCGGATCCGGCGTTGACCGGGCTGATCTTCAACGACGTGTGGCGGGTGGCGATGCTGACCCTCGTGCCGCTCATCTGCCTGCTCAGCGTGCTGCTCGGGATCATCGTCTCGTCGCGCGTCAGCGATGCACGGACGGCACAGCAGATCGGCGGATTCATCGTGCTGCCCGTCATCGGGGTGGCGATCGCGGGCTTCTTCAGCGGACAGGCGTCGTTCAGCATGCAGCAGGTGATCATCGGCGACCTGGTGGTGGCGTTCCTGATCGGCGTGTCGCTGGTGGTCGGCAGCTGGATCTTCGACCGCGAGGCGATCCTCACGCGCCTGGGCTGACGGGCCCCACGTACCGACGCATTCCGGCGCCGATAGATCGTCGGAATGTGGCCACCCCGGCCGCTGGGGCGCTCTCCAGCCGATGTATCGGTCAGGGCGTGGCCAGATCGGGCCCGATCGGCGCTTCCGGGTCACAAGAGGGCCGATATGTCGGCGCATCGGAGCCGGAATCGGCGTTATGGCGCCATTCCGCCGATCAATCGGCGTCAGCCGCCGCCCGCGGCCCGATCCTCGATCTCCCAGGCATGGTCGAGCACATGCCATGCGGCGCGCCGAACGGCGTAGCGAGCCGGCCAGGGCTTCTTCGTGCGACGCGGGTTCGAGAGCTCCTCGCCCCTCGCGACGGCCGTGAGCGTCTCGAGGAATGCCGCGCGCAGCCTGGCCATCGGTGCGTCGGGCCGTTCCTCGGCCCCGGGCGGAGGTCGCGAGCCGAGCTGACCCAGGTAGGCGGCCTCGGCCTCGTGCACATGTCCGATGATCTTGTCGAGGTCACGCCCGCCACCGCGCGGTCCCTTCGTCAGCTCTACGCCGGCGGCCTGCGCGGCCACGGCATCGAATGCGTCCCAGCAGGCGGGGAGGAGCGCGGTCATCCGCGACAGCGCGTCCGCCTCGACGGGCGCGTGCTCCAGGGCCGCGATCGCGCTCGGCGCGCCGAATTCGGTTCCCGCTCCGCCGGCGAGCTGCTCCACCACGTCAAACGACGAGGCGTCGAGCTCCGCGGGGAAGGGATCACCCGCCCGTTCGGCAACCACGGCGTAGCGCGGCGCATACGCCAGCAGCGCGGCGATGGCATCGGCCTCCGAACGGCCGCTGCGCGACCATCCCGGCCAATCCAGGGCGCTCGCGAACGCGCGCTTCGGCGCGACCTCCAGGACGACGCGCTCGATCACGAGGAGCCGGCGTCAGGCCCCGTGATGCTCGCGCTTGTGGAGCCGCTGGATGAGGGCACGCATGATCGGAACGGCGATCTCGGGATGCTCGTCGAGCAGTGCCGTGAATTCCCATGCCGGGAAGAGGAGGCACTCGGTCTCGCTGTCCGCAATGACCGATGCCGATCGCGGATGCTCCTCGATCAGCGCCAGCTCACCGAAGAAGTCTCCGGCGCTCACGCCACCGAGGCGTTCGCCGCCTCGCTCGACGCGACCCGCGCCGCTCAGGACGATGTACAGCGCGGTGCCGTTCGATCCCTCGCGCACGATCTCGTCGCCGGGCGCGTAGGTGCGGCGCTTTCCGGTCTCGGCGAGGCGCCGCCGAATGCGGTTGTTGAGTCCCGCCAAGAGCGGAACGGATGCCAGTTGCTGCTCCAGCTCCACCGGCGTGATCCTCCGTGCGCTAGTTGCCCCAAGCGGGGTACGAGGCCCCATCGTACTGCCCCGTCAAGCGTTCTGGCGTGGTCCACCCGCGTCGAGCAGGTCGACGCCGGTCAGGGCGGTCTCGTGACGCCGCAGCTGAATGGTCCTGATCTCGGCCGGGCCGAGGTCCAGGGAGACTGTGCCCCCGGCCTCCAGGTCCAGATCCGCGCCCGGAGCGCCGAACAGGTTGGCCTCCCTCGCGGCCTCGATGTTCGGTCCCAGCCGGGCACGTCGCGGCTCCGCGGCGAGGTTCACCAGCCGCGCCTCCAGCCAGCCGTCCGGGCGTCGGCGCAGTGAGCTCAAGACGATCGCATCGCCTTCGAACGAGAGCAGGTCCTGCCCCGATTGGGCCGGTGGCCACGCAGCCTGCGGTCCCGCAGCCCCGGGGACGCTGACGAACGGCAGCCGGTGGCGCTCGGATGCCGCGACGACTCCGCCATCGGCCCAGTCGCCGGCGTGGGGGTACAGGGCGAACTCGAACGATCGACGGCCGCGCATCTGTGCCGCGGGGATCGCGATCTCGGGACCCGCCGGATCCTCGCGGTACGGGTTGTCGTTGCGGCTGATCAGCCCCGTCGATCGCAGCAGCGTGATGGCCATCTCGGCCCCCGACGCGTCGGGCGAGTCGATCAGCTCGTACTCGGAGAGGTGCCGGAGAAGAAGGGCGAGACCCCCGGCATCGACCCATCCGTGCGCGGGATAGGTCGCCAATGGCTCCTCCCGGTAGCCGCCCTCCCCGGCCATCCCGCGCTCGACGACGGCGAACTGTCCCTCGGAGTGCGACGTCGCGGAGGCCCGCGGAAGGGGAGCGTGGAACCGGACGCGATGGTCGTCGGCCTGGTTGTCGAAGGCCAGCCCGATGCGAACGAACGGCTCGCCTGCCCGCAGCTCAACCTCCATGCGGACCGAGGTGGCACCGGTCGCGTCGCTGCGCGCCCGGCCATCGTCCGTCAGTCCGATCGGCCAGGCGTAGGTGCGCGTCACCGTCAGGCGGCCCCGAACCGGGCCCAGCAGATCGGCCTGGATGTCGATCGCCTCGGGCGTGTCGACCATCCGATCGGCGCCGGGCGGCCCGTAGTTGTACGAGTCGCCGAAGTCTCCGCCCTCCACGATGCGGCCGACACCGTCGGCGACCACGCCATCGGCGGTCTCCAGTCTCAGTGTTCCGTCGTCGTTGACCGACACGCCCAGGAGTCCGTTGTCCAGGATGCGCCCATCGCGTGCGGCCTTGACCCCGTCCGCCACTTCGCCGATTCCCTCGTCGGCGCGCAGAGCGGTCCATCCGAGTGCGGGTGCCGGCACCATCGCGGCCAGCGTCCGCCGTGGACGCGCCACGATCCGGATCTGCCAGCGTTCATCGGGCGCCGAGCGCAGCGCCGCCAGGACCTCGGCACGGAGCTCGTCCACGTCCAGCCAGGCCGGTTCCGGATCCGTGTCGACCTCGAGCGTCACCGTTCGTCCGTCGATGCGGTAGCCGTTCCAGGCATGGTCGAAGATCTCCCGGCCGTGGAACCGGCGGAACAGGTTCTGCCCCTCGCTGCCTAGGATCTCCTCGTCGAACAGCAGGGGATCCTTGCGGGCGAGCTCCTGCGTCGCGATTCGGCTGCCGTCGGCGAGCTCGAATGCCACGCTGTCCCACGACTCCGGGACGAGCAGCTCAGCCTCGACCAACTCGGCCCGGGGGGTGGGGGAGGGGTTCGTTGCCACGACGGCCGACGCCGGGACGGCGGTCGCCACCGCTCCGGCCGCGCGCCGCGCAAGCGTGCCGCCGATCTGCTCCGCCTCGGCGAACCGCACGAGCACCTGGCTCACGACCGGGTCGACGCTGCAGCCGCAGATCGAATCATGCGCGCTGTTCTCGATCACTCGACGCCAGGCGAGGTCGAGGAAGGGGGTGGGCCAGGCGTCCGGCGGCAGGTGGATGGCGCTCAGCGGCTCGGCGTATCGTTCGAGCAGGTCCTCGGCGCGCCCGGCGGCCTGCTTGATGTCGATGCGCGCGCTCGCGACGCCCATGAGGACGTTGGCGCGTGCGCCCGAGCGCATCTCCCCGCGCCAGCACGGATCGGCATCGGTCAGCGCGGGAGCCGCAGCGATGTAACCGGCGAGGGTGCTGACCTGCACGCGGCTCGCCTCGTGGACCTCGTTCATCCGCGTCACGAGTGCTGCCAGCTCGGGGACCGGGGCGGTGTGGTCGGTGCCGTACATGGCGAGAACCGGATCGGACCCGAACCAGGGCCGCGACCAGTCCACGAAGCGCTCCGCGGCCGCATCCAGCCGATCCGGCACGGTGAACATTCCGGCGGCGTTCCCGTACCCGGACGGCAGGTACTCGGCGCGGACCCACGAGCCGTCCGGGCTCTCCCAGCGGAACGCGTGACGATCGACGGCTGCCGGGACGCCGCGCCAGACCACGGCATCGGCCAGGCCGGCGCGACGCAGGATCTGGGGCATCTGGGCGACGTGGCCGAACATGTCGGGCAGGTAGCCGACGGGCATCGGCGCACCGAAGTCATGGGCCCGATGCCATCCCGTCTCGAGGTTGCGGACCAGCGTCTCGCCGCTGACCAGGAACTCGTCCATGAGGATCAGCCACGGGCCGATCGCGAGGCGCCCGCTGGCGACGTGACCCTTCAGGCGCTCCGTCTGCTCGGGGCGGATCTCGAGGTAATCGTCGACCGTGGCCAGCTGGCCGTCCAGGGTGAACGCGAAGTCCGGCTCCGCCTCGAGCATGTCGAGCACGCGATCCACGAGGTCCACGAGCTGCATCCGGAAACTCTGGAAGGGCCGATACCACTCGCGATCCCAATGCGTGTGCGGTACGAGGTGGATCGTGGTGGGGCCGCGGTGCGCGGAATCGGCGGTCATCCCGGGGAGCCTACCGGGTCGGGACGGCACTCGCGTGCGACCTTTGACGTAGGCGCGTGGCGAAGGCGCTCACGGGATGGCCAGCTCCGCCACGATCGGGTAGTGGTCGCTCAGGGTCCCGGACTCGCACAGCACGGCGCAACGGCTCACCGCAGCACCCCGCACGAGAACCTGGTCGATGAGCATGCCGTCGTCGGTGGAGGTGCGCGCCGCGTCCCCGGGCGAAGCCGTGAACCCATCCGTCCACCCGTCGAGGGGCGCCAGCTCCGGGGCGTCGATTCTCGCGTTGAGATCGCCGAGCAGTAGGGCCGGCGCGGCGTCCCCGAAGGATGCCTGCACGACCTCGGCCTGGAGTCGCCGCTCACCCGAGCCGATATGGCTGAAGTGGGTCGTGCCCGCGCGCAGTCCGTCGAGGTCGACCATCAGGAGACAGCGTGGCTCGCGGATCGTCGGATCCGCATCGGCGTATCGAACTCCCGCCGCGGGATGGTCGACGCCGGGTTCTTCGATCAGGGCGTCGACGGGTGCCGCCGGAAGCGCCACGGTTCGCGAGGCCAGGATCGGCTGGCGGCTGAGCACGGCATTCCCGAGTGACCCGACGCCGTGCACCCGGCCGTCCTCGAGCACCTCGAAGCTGCGGGTCGCTCCGTATCGGACCGCCATGTCGAGCTGTCGTGCGAGGTCGCCGGCGTTGTCGAGGATCTGGCCGTCGCGGGTGAGAAGCGCGCACTCCTGGAGCGCGACGAGGTCGGCATCGAGCCCGGACAGGAAGTCGCCGATCGCCCGCAGACGATCGGCGTCGATGCGGGACCACCATCGGTCCGGGAAGGGTCCCGGACCGATGGCCGACCGGATGTTCCAGGTGACGACGCGCAGCGTCGCCGCCACTACTTGACGGAGCCCGCCAGCAGGCCCTGGACGAAGTAGCGCTGGAGGCTGATGAACACGATCAGCGGCACGATCATGACCAGGAACGACGCCGCCGCCAGCAGGCTCCAGTCGGTCGCGTACGTGCCGAGCAGCTGGGTGATCTTCACCGTCATCGGCTGAATCGAGTTGCGCTGGGCATAGACCAGCGACATCAGCAGGTCGTTCCAGGTCCACAGGAACTGGAAGATGCCGTAGGCCGCGATTGCCGGCACGGACAGGGGCACCACGATGGTGCGGAAGATGGCCACGTTCGACGCACCGTCGATGCGGGCCGCCTCGATGAGGTCCCTCGGCAGGGTGATGAAGAAGTTCCGGAGCAGGAAGATTCCGAACGGCAACGCATATGCGGTATGGGCCAGCCAGACGCCGCCGTAGTTCGTGAGCAGGCCGGTCCCGCTCTCGCGGAAAGCGGTGACGAGGGGAATGAAGCCGACCTGCACCGGCACCATGAGCATCGCCACGATGATCAGGAACGTGGTGTCCCGGAACGGGAACTTCACCCACGCGAGCGCGTAGGCGCCCATCGAGGCGAACACGAGTGGCAGGATCGTCGATGGAATCACGATGAACAGGCTGTTGAGAAATGCGCCGCCCATGCCCTCCGCCGACAGCACGCGCTCGTAGTTGGCGAGGGTGAAGCGCGGCTCGAACAGGATGGTCCACCAGCCCGTGGCGCGCATGTCCGCGCCGGGTCGGAACGAGGTGATGAGGATCCCGATCGTCGGAACCAGCCAGATGAGACCGACGATCCCCAGGATGATGTGCGTCGGACTGCTGCCGGCCAGGCGAGCGAGCCGCTGGCTCATGGTGCGTGGTTCTGATCGGACCCCGGTGCCCTCGAGCGCCGTCATGACTGCACCGCCTCAGCTCGGAATCGCCGGATGTTGAAGATCATGACCGGCACGAGCAGCAGGAGCATGACGACGGCGATCGCCGCGCCGTACCCGAACTGCCCTTGCGGGAAGGCCTCCTGGTACATCGAGAACGCGATGACGCGGCTCGACGCTCCGGGGCCACCGGCGGTCATGACGAAGATGATGTCGAAGAGCTTGATGACGTTGACGATGAGCGTCACCGCCACGACCGAGATCGGGAGGCTCACCATCGGCACGATGATGCGCCAGAAGATCTGGGTTTCCTTCGCGCCGTCCACGCGCGCCGCCTCGAGGACTTCCGAGGAGATGCCCTTGATCGCTGCCGAGAGGATCACCGTCGCGAATCCGACCGATCCCCAGATCCCCACGGCGATCAGCGCCCAGTTCACGGCATCGGGGTTCCCGAGGACCGAGAACGGCCCGACGTTGCCGATGTCCAGGATGGCGTTCATGAGCCCGGTGTTCGGGTCGGGGGAGTACACGAAGCGCCAGATGATGGCGAGCGAGGTTGCCGCGATGGCCTGCGGGAGGAAGACGATGCCCTTGATGAGCGCTTCGTACCGAACGCGGGTCGCCATGACGGCCAGGATCAGCCCCAGCAGGACCGTCAGCGAGACATAGAAGACGATCCACAGGACGTTGTTGATGAGTGCGCCCGACGGCGGGAAGCCGAGGCGCAGGAAGTTCGGATCCTGGGTGAACAGTCGCACCCAGTTGTCGAACCCGACCCAGTTGCTGAACTCGCCACCGCGTCCGCGGTTGAAGCTCAGGAAGACCGTATAGACAATTGGGAAGGCGAGAAACGCCAGGAGCAGCAGTCCGGCAGGGCCGAGGAAGATCAACGCTGCCCAGGGAAATCCGCCACCGGGCCTCTTCGCGTCGTCGGTTCCCGATCCCGTCGCCGGCGGGTTGGCCGCCGTCATGGACACCGCTCCTTTCGTGCTGCCGATTGAGGGAAGTCGAAGGGGAGCGGCACGCGCCGCTCCCCTTCGGTCAGGACGCTACTCGCTCTCCCAGGCGGCGGACGTCAGGGTCTGGAACTCCTCCAGGATCGGTCCCATGTCCTCTCCGCGGATGGCGGACTGCAGCACCGCCCCCAGGTCCGTGCCCGGCAGGAGGTCGGAACCGTCGAAGCGCACGGCCTCGGCGGAGGTGACCTGCTCGGCCTCGGCCTGGATCAGGCTCGTCGGGTAGACGCCGGTGTCAACGTCGACGATGG
>JAGXHP010000169.1 GCA_024636135.1 Chloroflexota bacterium | reverse complement strand
CCACACGACTCCATCGGGAGTGACGACCGGCATGATCGCGTTGCCCGAGGTGTCGAGCTGCAGCGCGGCCGCGTCGGGCCGGGAGAGGTCGAGGAGCATCACGTGCCGAACGTCGATGCTCGGGTCCGCGCCAATCGCAACCTCGACGTACGCGAGGCGACTGCCGTACAGCGATGGCAGCCACAAGGCATGTTCCGTGGCGTCCCGCTCCGCCAGCAGGCGTGGGGCCCAGTCCGGAGCCTCGGCCAGCCACAGCTGCGAGACCGAGCTTCCGACGGTGGCCCCGGCATGGAACGAGGTCCAGGCGATGCGACCGGCGTCGACGTCGAACGAGGGCACCAGGCTCGGAACGCTCGCGTCGTCTGCCTGGGAGTCGAGCATCCGCGGCGATCCGTCCTTCTCGGTCAGGACCCATAGCTTCCACCAGCCCTCCTCGCTCGCGCTGATCTCGGCGAAGGCCCAGACGTCGGTGTCGCCGCCGATCTTGGCCAGCTGGCGGTCGCGGTCGGGATTGCGCCACAACAGCTCGGGTCGATCGGCGCCGGGGATGTAGCGCCACAGGTCGGGCGCCGTATGCCCGTTCGGATCGTCCAGAACGCCCGACGACCAGATGATCCCGTAGCTGTCGCTGGCGAAGTCGAGCATCGGCCACAGCCACTCCGGATCGATCTGACCGATCTCCAGGTCGAGCCGGCTCGAGCTTGGGCGGATCGAGCCCGACGCCTGGCTGGAGGGAGGCGACGCCGACGTCGATGGCGTGGGCGAGACGCTCGGTGCGTTGGACTCCACGGCAGACGCCGATGGAGTGGCGGCCGTGCAGGCCGCCACTCCGAACGAGAGCACCGCGGCGACGGCCGCGCGGCGTCGTCCGCGATCGATCACCAGACGATCCGCTTCGTGTGCTCGGCGACAAGCGCCGCGATGTCGCGCGTCGGATCCCAGAACTTCCCGGTGCTGCCACCCTCGTCCTTGGACGAATCGGTGTAGTAGATGCGGGAGAACGTCGTCCCGGTCCAGTTTCCGTACCACCCGTACGCGGCGATCCAGTGACCGACCGACTTCACGGCCTTCGGCCAGCTCACGAGGTAGTAGTTCGACGCCGGGTCGTGGGGCTTCACCGGGATTGCCAGTGGCATCTTCGAGCTGCTGACGTTGCTTCGCACGTATCCCTGCAGCTCGTCCCCGGTGGCGCCGTCGTTGTCGCGGTCACGCAGGTCAAAGACGACCCAGTCCCAGCCGGCAGGCCGTCGAGGTGATCCATTCGTGGCCGCCTCGAGCCCGGCCTCGAGATCGGGCGCATTCGTGGAGCCGTTGACATCGGTCTTCATCCAGCCGGCGATCACGCCCTGCGTGTACTTGTTCGCTCCCGTCCCCATGGCCCAGCTGTAGTTTGCGATCACCTGGCCGGTCGCCGGCCCGCAGTACGTGCCCTTGATCTGGTCGCGCGCCTCGACGGCGAGATAGCCCTGCGGGACGCTGCACGCCCCGGTCGTCGTAGCCTGCGGCCCGGTGGCGGTCGGGGTCGGGCAGGACAGGGGCGCAAGGTCCGCCCCCGAGGTCTCGATTGAGGCGAGATAGGCATCCGACGCCGCGACCTTGCGGTCGGCGGCTGCCTGCTCGTCGGGCGTTAAAGGGCGCTCCGATGGTGGATCGGAAACCGGTGGTTTCGTCGGCTTCGCCGCTGATACCGGACCGGCGAGGGTGGCCGTCAGCATGACGCCTCCGATGGCGGCAAGCACGGTCGTTCTCCTGAACACGGGGGCAACCTCCTGTTCGCTGGAGGCGAGCCGGCGTTCGATGGCGTGGCGATCATGCTGCCCGGCAGTGTCATACCGACCGCTTATGGCCCGCTTACCGGGGCCCAGCCGACCATGCAAGAGGGCCGGTCCCACATCGGGCCGACCCTCTCACGAACGCCGCGCCGGGGTGCCACTACTTCAGCCCCGTTCTCGTTGGATCACAGGATCCCGACACGTCGGTTGTTCGGTTGTCACCCGATCATGCGGCATGTGGGCTGGTTGCCCAGTGTCGAATGTCCCGGATGGCCCGGGATCAGCGGATCACGCCTCCCATGGCCCGATCGTCTCGTCCGGCACGCCCTCGTCGGTCACCACCACGACGTCCGGGCCGACCGAGACGATGCGCGCGGCGGGGATCGCATCACTCGCCTCGAACATGCCGCCGCCGATGAGCACCGAGCCCACCCGCCGCGCTTCCTCGTTGAGGACGAAGTCGGCGACCTGACCGAGCACGCTGCCCCCCTGCGTGATGATCTTCCGGCCGACCAGCGTCCGCTCGCCGCCGCGGGCATCCTGGAATGCCGGCTGGGTCGCTTCCGGGCGGTGAATGATCTCGGTCCCCTCGACGGTGATCGCGTCCGCACCGACCGAACGGACGTCGTCGATCTCGACGGCCGATTCGTCCCGGCTCAGCATTCCTCCAGCCTTCAGCACGAAGCCGAGCAGCCGACCGTCGTCCGGAGACACCACCGTCTCGGTCACGACACCGAGCTTCTTTCCGTCGCGCACATCGATGACCGGGAGCCCCGCCAGTTCCTTGCTCGTTCGCATGCCAGCCCTCTCTCATCTCGCCTTCGCCTGGCACGCAACCTGTCGCCGACGACGCCGGCCGGGTGGCGCGCAGTGCCGTCCTCCAGCGTAGCCGCAGCCGCATCGGGGGTCGACCGGTAGAATCAGGCGAGCAGCCGAGCAGCGCCGACCGAGCGCGCCCTGTCCCCAGGAGATTCATCCTCCGTGACGAAGACGTATCAGAACCTCATTGGCGCCGACTGGAAGCCGGCAGCATCGGGAGCGACCTTCACCAGTGTCAGCCCTGCCGATCACGGTGACGTGATCGGCGAGTTTCCGGCCTCGAGCCCGGCCGACGTGGACGCAGCGGTCGCATCGGCGCGCCGGGCGTACCCGATGTGGAGCTCGATGCCCGCCCCCAAACGCGGCGAGATCATGTTCCGCATCGCCCGCGTCCTGGCCGAGCACAAGGAAGAGCTCAGCAAGCTCATGACGCGCGAGATGGGAAAGGTCCTGCCCGAGGCTCGGGGCGATGTCCAGGAGGCGATCGACGTCGCGTACTACATGGCCGGCGAGGGCCGGCGCCTCTTCGGCCAGACCGTGCCGTCGGAGATGCCGGACAAATTCGCGATGGCGATTCGCCGCCCGATCGGCGTGGTCGGCATCATCACTCCGTGGAACTTCCCGGTCGCCATCCCGGCCTGGAAGCTGTTCCCCGCGCTCATCTGCGGCAACACCGCGGTGATCAAGCCGGCCTCGGACACCCCGGCCTGCCTCGTTCGCTTCGTCGAGCTGCTGCTCGAGGGCGGCCTGCCCGAGGGAGTCGTGAACGTCGTGACCGGCTCGGGTGGCGAGGTGGGCAACGCCATCGTCGACCATCCGGACGTGCGGGTCATCAGCTTCACCGGCCACACCGACACTGGCGTCGAGATCAGCACCCGCGCCGCGAAGACGCTGAAGCGTGTCAGCCTCGAGCTCGGTGGCAAGAACCCGATCGTGATCTGGGAGGATGCCGATCTCGACCTCGCGCTCGACAGCGTGGTGTGGTCGTCGTTCGGCACGTCGGGCCAGCGCTGCACGGCAGCCTCGCGCCTGATCGTCCATCGCGGCGTCCACGACGACTTCGTGCATCGACTGCAGCAGCGCGTCGCGAAGCTCGTCCTCGGTGACGGGCTCGACGAGAAGACCGACGTCGGGCCGGTCATCAACGACTCGGCGGTCGAGCGGATCGCGTCCTATGCGGCCATCGGCCGTGACGAGGCCGAGCTCGTCATCGGCGGCGAGCCGGCACGCGACGGCAAGCTGGCCAAGGGGTCGTTCTTCCAGCCGACGATCTTCACCGAGGTGAAGCCCGACGCTCGGATTGCCCAGGAGGAGATCTTCGGGCCGGTCGCCTCGGTCATCCCGGTCACCGACTGGGATGAGATGGTGCGCATCGTGAACGGCGTGAAGTACGGCCTCTCGACGTCGCTGTTCACGCAGGACGTCAACCTCGCATTCCGCAGCATCCGGGACTTCGAGTCGGGGCTGGGGTACGTGAACCACGGCACCATCGGCGCCGAGGCGCACCTGCCGTTCGGCGGCACGAAGGCCACCGGCAACGGGCACCGCGAGGTGGGGCAGGCGGCGCTCGACTTCTTCAGCGAATGGAAGAGCGTCTACATCGATTACTCGGGCAAGCTGCAGCGCGCCCAGATCGACACGACGTTCATCGACGAGCAGTAGGCCGATGCGGCCGGGCATCCCGCCCGGCCCTCGGGGGACGAACGCCGGTTGCCGCTGTCCCGATCGGCGTGGGAGGATGCGGAGGATGAGGCTCCCGCACTTCCCCCTCCACACGGTGCTCTTTCCGCACCTGCCCCTGCCGCTCCACATTTTTGAGGAGCGGTATCGGGCCATGGCTGCGGATGTCGTGGCGGACGACTCCGCTTTTGGCGGTCGCTTCGTGGTGAGCATGATCACCGACGGTCCCGAGGTCGGCGGTGACGCTGAGAGCCAGGCGGTCGCGACGATGTGCGAGGTTCACAGCGCGGAGCAATTCCCGGACGGACGGTGGATCCTGCTCGTCGTCGGCGCCGGACGGGTGCGTGTGACGGCCGTCGATCGGTCCGGCCGGTACACCATGGTCGATGTCGAGCCCATGGACGAGCCCGTCGGCGTCGATGCCGCCGCACTCCTGCCCAGCGTCCAGGTAGCGCTCGACCGCTACCTCGCAACCGTGAAACGCTTCGTGGCCCGTACAGCGTCCGTGGGTGACGTATCGCAGGAGACTCCGGACGTGATCGCATCGTTGGACGAGGTCCTCAAGCCGATTCAGCTGCCCGATGATCCCGTGGCGGCGAGCTACGCGGTCGGCGGAATGCTGCAGGTGGAGCTGATGAGGAAGCAGAGTCTGCTCGAGCTGCCCGATGCGGCGAGCCGCCTGCGGGCGGAGCTCGATCTCCTCCGGCGCGAGGTGCGCCTGCTCGACGATGGGGCCATGCCCCCGATCCCTCCGGGCGACCTCGGCTACCACCCCAACTAGGCCATGCGCGCCGCCGCCTCGTTCGTCGCCGTGCTGCTGGCGCTGTCCGCGTGCACGTCCCCCGCTTCCCCGTCCCCCTCGTCGGTGCCATCGGCGCCGGGCGCGACGATCACGCCCTCGCCGTCACCGTCAGTGACGGCTGAGCCATCCCGGCAGCCGTCGCCCCCACCGACGGAGACGCCCGAACCGACGGCCGCCCCGATCGCAGGCACGACGTACACCGTGCAGCGCGGTGACTCGCTCTCGTCGATCGCGCGCCTGTTCGGCGTGACGGCCGACGAGATCAGGGCATGGAACGCGGACCACTATCCGTCGCTCGCCACCGAGCCGAACGTCATCGAGCCGGGCTGGGTCCTGGTGGTGAGCTCGGAGCCGAACGCGACCCCGCGGCCGACTGCGGCTCCCGCGACGCCGAATCCGACGACGCCGCCATCATCCGGGTGCACGGCGGGCAACCGAATCGCAGCCGGCTCGGCGCAGACCTACCGCACCATTCCGAACGCCGGTCCCGGTGTCGCCCTCACCTTCGACATGGGCGGGCGAATGGATCCTGCCGTCGACATCATGAATTTCCTCGTCGCGAACCGGGTCTGCGCCACGATCTTCGCGACGGGGATCATGGCCCAGAACGCCCAGGGCCAGAAGGTCATGGCGATCATTCGGGCGCACCCTGATCTGTTCGAGATCGCCAACCACACGATGTATCACTGCGACCTCGTGCGGGGCGGCGGCGGCTCACCCTCGACCCAGCCGTGCGCCGGCGGACCGTTCAGCGCCGACCGAGTTCGGAAGGAGCTGACCGATGCGGAGGCGATCCTGCGCAGCGGGACCGACCAGAACCCGCAGCCGTACTGGCGGCCACCGTACGGCTCGGTCAGCCAGGGCGTACTCGACGCCGTCGCGTCCGTCGGGTACACGAAGACCTTCCTGTGGGACATCGACACGATCGACTGGAAGCCGATCTCGGACGGCGGGCCGTCGGCGGAACAGATCGCCGCCAAGGTGATCAACAACAGCGTGAACGGTTCGAACGTCCTCTTCCACCTCGGCGGCTACGAGACGCTCGACTCGCTGCGGCTCATCATTCCTGGCCTGCGCGACCGCGGCTTCGTTCTCACCAGCCTGTCGGACCTGCTGAACTGAGAAGACGACACAGGGCGCGGCCGCGGCCGCGCCCTGCGCTGAGTTGCGTGTCGGGTCGGGTCAGCTTCCGAGCGTGCTGAGCGCCTCTCCGAAGATACGGACGGCCGTGTCAACGGCGTCGCTGTCCACGATGAGCGGGGGGCTGAAGCGCAGCGACGACTCGCCGCATTCCAGCGTCAGCAGCCCGCGGCGGAACGCGGCGTCCTGCACGGCCTCCGCCGTGGCGTGGGAGTCGAACTCGACCCCGAGCATCAGGCCGATGCCGCGGATGTCGCGCACCGCCTCCACATCCGCGGCCGCCGCCTCGAGACCGGCCCGAAGTCCGGCGCCCATGGAAGCCGCGTTGGCCAGTCCCTCGGATTCGAGGATGTCCAGCGTGGCCAGGCCGGCGGCCGCGCAGACGGGGTTCCCGGCGAACGTCGATCCGTGCGCGCCCGGGGGCCACGTCCACACCGAGTCGCGCGCGATGAAGGCGCCGATCGGCATGCCGGAGGCGATGCCCTTGGCGGTCAGGACGATGTCGGCCTCGACGCCGGTGTGCTCGATCGCCCACCAGGTGCCGGTGCGTCCCATGCCGGACTGGATCTCATCGGCAATGAGCAGGATGCCGTGCTCGTCGCACAGATCGCGCAGGCCCTGCATGAATGCCTTCGGCGCGGGAAAGTACCCACCCTCGCCCTGGATTGGCTCAACGACGATAGCCGCCACGTCGGAGGGGGCGATCTGGCGTCCGAAGATCGTGTCCTTCAGATGCGCGAGCTCGGCGGACCCATCGCCGCCGGATCCCTCGCGCCACGCACGGATGCGGGGGAAGGGCGCGTGGTGGACCATCGGGATCAGCGGGCCGAAGCCGGCGCGCTGCTTGACCTTGGAGTTCGTGAGGGACAGGGCACCCATGGTGCGACCATGGAAGCCGCCCTCGAAGGCGATGATCCCCGGCCGATGGGTGTGGTAGCGGGCGAGCTTGATCGCCCCTTCCACGGCCTCGGTGCCGGAGTTCGTGAGGAAGACGCGAGCCTTCTCCTCGAAGGGCGCGATCGCCGCCAGGCGCTCCATGAACTCGGTGTAGCGCGGCTCGTAGAAGTCGGTCGCGGCAATGTGGATCAGGCGATCGGCCTGGGCCTTGATGGCCTCGACGACCTTCGGGTGCGAGTGGCCGGTCGAGCACACCGCGATCCCGGCGGCGAAGTCGAGGAACCGGTTGCCGTCGACGTCGGTCACGATCATTCCGGATCCGGACTCGGCTACGAGCGGATAGGCGCGGGTGAGCGAGGGACTGGCGACCGCGGCGTCGCGCTCGATGAGCGCGCGGCCCTTCGGTCCGGGGAGTTCGGTCTGGATGGACGGCGCGCCAGTTTTCTGGGCAGCGCCATCTGAGGTCGGGGCCTCCAGGGTTGTCATGAGGTGGTGCACTCCGGATTCGGAGCGGCGCGTCCTGCCCGCGCACCTTGGCTAGACCAGCCCATCCTAGCAGGCAGGCCGCTTTCGTCCACGAGGACAGTCAGCGGATCGTGGGTCGTCGTGACCGCTCGTTGCCGATGGCCCACATGCTGGCGCCCAGGCCGACTGCAGCGGCGGCGAAGAGCGGACCGCCGCCGAACGCGTTGGCCCAGGCCAGGGCGGCGAGCGCCAGCCCGCTCCCGATGGCTGACATCACGATCACGTTCCCTGGGTCGCCGCGGACCCTGCCCGCCAGGAAGGCGACGACGATGCCCGTCACGAACCCGGCGATCGCCAGGGGGCTGAACAGGATCTCGGTCGGGATCATCGCGTCGATCATCGCATGCTGGCGCGCCGCCGGACGGCCATCAGGACGACGCGTCGATCGCCTCGCCGATGAGCCCCGGCCCGGCGTAGACCATCCCGGTCCATACCTGCACGAGTTCCGCTCCGGCGCTTCGAGCGCGGCGAACGTCGTCGCCGCTCGAGATTCCGCCGGACGCGACCAAGGCGAGCCGGCCGTCGCCCGCCTGGCTCGCGCGGTCGATGGAGGCGATGGCACCGGGGAGAAGCGGCCGGCCTGATAGCCCACCCTCGGATGACCGCGCCTGAGAGCGAAGGCCCTGGCGACCGGTCGTCGTGTTGGCGAGGATGATGCCGGCGGCGGGCGAGTCGGCCAGCATTCGGACCAGCGCGTCGAGCGACTCCCCGTCGAGGTCGGGCGAGAGCTTGACCAGGATCGGCGGCCGGGGAGCGGCGGCACGCACGGCGGACAGCAGGTCGGCCAGGAGATCGGGCTCCTGGAGGGCTCGGAGGCCCGGAGTGTTCGGGCTGCTGACGTTGATCGCGAGGTAGTCGGCGACATCGGCGACCGATCGAGCGGCCCTGGGATAGTCGGACGCGTCCCCATCTCGGTTGCGTCCGAGGTTCACGCCGATGACGAAGTCATCCGGGAGGTGCGGCCGCGCGTCGGCAATCCGGCGCGCCAGCGCATCGGCCCCGGCGTTGTTGAAGCCCATGCGGTTGATGAGTGCCTGGTCCTCGACCAGCCGCGCGAGGCGTGGTCGGAGATTTCCGCGCTGCGGACGGGGTGTCACCGTCCCGAGTTCCACGAAGCCGAGGCCGAGCGCCGCCCACCCCCGGATCGCCACGCCGTCCTTGTCGAATCCGGCGCCCAGGCCGATGCGGTTTCGGAAGCGCAGGCCCATGGTCTCGACCGGTGCCGCCGCCGCGGCTGAGGGTGTCGTTCCGGACGCCAGCGACAGCAGCGTGCGGCCGACGGCCGCATTGCCGCCCAATCGCAGGGCCGTGAGGGTGGCGGCGTGGATGCGTTCGGGATCGACCTGGAACAGGAGCGGGCGGACGGCCCGATAGGCAGCCGAGCGCCACCTCATCGGGTCAGTCGTCGCGGGCGCGCGGGAAGGCCATCTCCTCCGGGTAGACCGGCGGAAGCGGCTCGCCCTCGTCGTCGATCTCGGACCGAGACGGGTCGGGCGACATGAATTCGTGCCACACCTCGGTTCCGTGGCCCGGCGGATCGTCGAGCTCCTTGATCGCGACGATGCCCTCGAAGCGGATGGCGCCCGATTCGCCGCCCTCGGTCTCGTAGTCGTCCTCGTAATCGGGGGCCAGCTCCACGGCGCGTCCGAGGGCCGCCTCCTCGTCGGGGCCTTCGAGCAGGATCACGCGATCCTCGACCAGCGTCACGGTCTCGTGCTCGCCCGAGAGGTACGCGTAGCGCAGCTGGACGGAGAACCAGCCCGAGGGCTCGACGATCGTGAGATCGGCGGTCACTGGCCGCTTGGCTCGTCGCCGATCACGGTCTGCGACTGCTCACGAAGGAACTGCTGGACGTAATACGGCCCGAGGCCGCTCTTCCCGGATGAGCCGGATCCCTTCCAGCCGCCGAAGCTCTGGATCCCCGGCCAGGCGCCGGTCGTGGCACCCGCGCGTCGGTTCACGTACACCACGCCGGCCTGGATGGTGTCGAGGAAGCGCTGCACCTCGGCGTCGTCGTGGCTGAAGATGCCGGCCGTCAGGCCGTACTCGCTGGCGTTCGCCTCGGTGAGGGCCTCGTCGAGCGAGTCGACCTCGCCCACCACCAGGAACGGGACGAAGAGCTCGTCGCGATAGAGTCGGTGCTCGAGCGGCAGCCCGGTCACCACGGTGGGCGTCGGGAAGAAGCCGCGTTCGGTGTCCGCGGTCCGCAGGACCTCGCCACCGAGCGCGATCGAGCCGCCGCTGGCCTTCGCGTCGTCGACGGCTCGCTGGAACGTGTCGAGCGCGCGCTGGTTGATGACGGGACCCATCCAAGTCTCGCGCTGCGTCGGGTCGCCGACCGTGATGTCTCGCGCCTTCTCGACCAGCTTGGCGACGAACTCGGCCGCCACCGGCTTCTCGACGTAGACGCGCGAGTTCGCGCTGCATTTCTGCCCATCGAAGCCGAATGCCGAGCGCATGACGCCCTCCGCGGCCTCGTCGAGGTCGGCGTGGCGGGTCACGATGGCCGGGTTCTTTCCGCCCATCTCGGTGATGATCGGCCGCGGATAGTCCTTGGTGAAGCTGCGATAGAGCTTCATCCCGACCTCGTACGAGCCGGTGAAGACCATCCCGTCGATCCCCGGATTCTCCTGGAGCTCAGCTCCGACCGTCTCGCCCGGGCCGGTGACAAGGTTGAAGACGCCATCGGGAAGCCCTGCGTCGCGGAGGGCTTCGCCGAACTTCCAGCCGCTCAACGGGGCGTCGCTGCTCGGTTTCAGCACCACGGTGTTGCCGGCGATCATCGCCCCGCCGGCGGGGCCGCCTGCCAGCGCCATCGGGAAATTGAACGGGCTGATGACGCCGAAGACGCCGTACGGACGGAGAACGGAGCGCGTGGACTCGATCGGCGAGAGCGATCCGAGCGGCTTCACGAAGCCATCGGCCTTCTCGAACTCGTCGCCGTAGTAGCGCAGGAGGTCGGCCGTCTCCTCGACGTCACCCAGCGCCTCGAGGCGGTTCTTGCCGACCTCGAGCGCCATGAGCGCCGCGTAGTCGAACTGCCGCTCGCTGATGAGGTCCGCCGCTCGGCGCAGGATGGCCAGGCGCTCGCGCCACGGCGTGTTGCGCCAGGCGGGGAACGCCGCTCGAGCCGCGGCGATGGCGTCCCGCACGTCCTCGCGGGTCCCGACCGGGAAGCGTGCAATGACGACATCGGTGTCGATCGGCGAACGGTCCTCGAAGGTCTCGTCCCGCATGCGCTCCTCGCCGCCGATGAGCATCGGGTATGTGCGTCCCAGCCCGGCGCGGGCGCGCTCGACGGCCGCGTCGAATGATGTTTGGAGCTCCTCGTTGTCCGCGGACAGCGTGGCGTAGGTGATCTTCATGCGCGGCGTGGTGGCCATCTGAGCGGACGCGTGCCTCCTGCGTGGGCGGGTCGATCTCGACCCGGGTGGGGACAAGGACGTGACGGCATTATCGCACCGGACGCTCGGCGGACACGCCGAAGGCCAGGCTCCGGGGGGAGAAGAGCCTGGCCTTCGGACGGGGTGATCATATCCGGCGCCCCGGTTGCTCGCAAGGCGTCTGCGCAGATTAATCGGTGACGGCGCGCGCCTGGTGATAGAGGCCCAGGTTGAGCTTCAGCGAGGAGGAATGGGGACCCATCAGGAAGGCGCGGCCACGATCGCCGTACAGGCGCGGCAGCAGCTCGTGCGCGGTCTCCCGGTCGCCGAGGTCCAAGCGAGCGTGAACCACCTTGATCTTGAAGCCGTTGCGGAGCCACCAGCCGGTGCGGCGCCGCGTCGCCTCAAGCGCATGCTCGACCACCTCCGGCTCGAGAAGGGCGGACACGTCATCACGACCGTAGTGGCCGATGGCGATCAGGCGTCCACCGGGCCGGAGCACCCGCCACGCTTCCTCGATGGCGGGCAGTGACCCGTCGTCCGGGTCGATGAGGCTGGTGAGAACGATGTCGACCGCACCATCCCGCAGGGGAAGTGCGAGGGGCGTGCCGTCGACGATGCGGATGTTCGGCTGATGGGCGTCAGCCACGCGGCGCTGTGCCTCGGCCCGCAGGGAAGGGTCGGACTCGACGCCATACGTGCGGCCGGTGCGCCGGGCCAGCAGCATCGGGTAGTGGCCGATCCCCGTTCCGACGTCGGCGATGCGCCTTCCGCCGAGCGGTGTGATCCGCTCGAGAGCACCGAGAACCTTGCGATCGGGGTCGATCGCGGCACCGAGTCGGGCATGGAGGTCGGCATCGGCCTCGGTCCACGCCGGGAGGATGGGACGCATCAGGGAATCT
The DNA here is from genome assembly GCA_024636135.1 of Chloroflexota bacterium. Taxonomy (GTDB): domain Bacteria; phylum Chloroflexota; class Limnocylindria; order QHBO01; family QHBO01; genus JACDBZ01. Next base: position 3,636 of record JAGXHP010000169.1, on the reverse strand, counting down.
CGACGCGGATCTCGGCTGGGCCCCCGCCCTCGAAGGTGAGCAGATCGTTTCCGGACAGCAGCTGGAGGTCGAACGCCATCGGACCCGGCACGCGACGCGTCGCGTCGAGCGGGATCGCCAGGGTGGCGCCCGGCAGGAGCGGGCCCCAACCCACCGAGGTGGTCCCGTCGGGCTCACCCCGCTCGCCGGGGCCGATCACCCACTTCGTCCAGGGCTGCACGAGCGGCGGTCCACCGTCGCGAATGCGGTCGTCGCTCGGGGTGAACGGGGCCAGGAACAGGGCCTCGTCGAGCTCGCTCGACCAGCGCACCACGAGCTCGTCGATGCGCTCCGTCGCCGTGCTCGTGACGGTGACCGTCAGCGTCCCCTCGTCGGCACCGATCTGCGCGTCGACGCTGGCGGCCACCACGCGTGGGTCGCTGCCGTCGGGCAGGTCGAGGCTCAGGGGCGGTTCCGGCGAGGCGGTGGGGGAGGCCGATTCCGTCGGCGCTGCGGTCGGCGCATCGGTCGGCGCATCGGTCGGGGTCGGGGTCTGCGGCGCGCTGGGCGACGGAGTCTCGACCGCCACGCACGCGGCGAGCAAGAGGATCATCGCCCCGGCGATACCGATGCCTCGGATGAAGGGCCTCATCCGTCGCGGTCGTCGAGCTCGGGAAGCCGGTGGCGAATGGCGTACGCGGTGGCCTGGGCTCGGCTCTCCAGCGACAGCTTGGCGAGCACGTTCGAGACGTAGTTGCGGACGGTCTTCTCCGCGAGGCCCATGCGGTCCGCGATGAAGCGGTTCGAGGCGCCGTCGGCCACGTGGGCGAGGACGCGGCGCTCCTGTTCGGTGAGATCGGCGAACGCCCCCGCTTCCTCGAGCCGGCTCGTGCTGCGAATGCGGTCCAGCACGCGCTTCGTGACCGACGGGTCGAGCAGCGAGCCGCCGGCGGCAACCGTCCGGACCGCGTCGACCAGCTCGGTGGATCCGACCCGCTTGAGCACGTATCCCGAGGCACCGGCGTCGATCGCGGCGAAGAGCGCCTCCGAGTCCGCATAGCTGGTGAGCATCACCACCGGTGTCGCGGGCAGCTCGCCGGTGATCGTTCGGCATGCGTCGATGCCGGACCCGTTCGGCATGCGAATGTCCATCACGACCACGTCGGGCCGCAGGCGTCGTGCCTCGCGCACGGCCTCGTCCCCGGAACCGGCTTCGGCCACGACGCTGAAGCCCGGCTGCCGATCGAGCAGCGAGGCGAGGCCGATGCGCACGACCTCGTGGTCGTCGGCGATGAGGATGCGCACGTCGTCGGCCGGAGCGGTGGGGTCGTGAAGTGGTTCGGTCATGTCGGTTGGCGGACGGTCGCCACCGGCATCGTAAGGGACAACGTGGTGCCGCGCCCGTCGGCGGCCTCCACCGCGAGCTCGGCACCCAACAGCTCCGCGCGACGCCGGATGTTGGCGAGACCCTGCGCCCGCCCGCCCGCCGTTGCCTCCGTCGCAACCGGGTCGAAGCCGCGGCCGTCATCTCGGATCTCGAGTCGGAATCGCTCCGGCTCGCATGCCATCGCGACGGTCACCGTGCTGGCGCGCGCGTGGCGCAGGACGTTGCTGAAGGCCTCGATCGCGATGTGCCGCAGATGGTCCGCCTGGTCGGGCGTCAGCCGCGGGCGGAAGGCACCCTCGGACCGGATCTCGAGGGTGACGAGCGTGTGTGCCTGGAGCTCGTCCGCGACGGCCAGCACGATGGCTTCGGCATCGCGCGCCTCGAGCTCACCGGAGCGCAGGTCGAAGATCGTGCCGCGGATGTCCTGCGTGATGCGATTCAGCTCGCCCATCACGGTGCCGATGCGGGATCGGGTGGCATCGGGATCGCTGCCCACCTCCGCCGACGCCTGCTCGAGGTGCAGGCCCGCCGCGTAGATCGACTGGATGATCCCGTCGTGGAGGTCGCGCCCGATGCGTTCGCGCTCGCGCAGCAGGAGCTCGCGACGGCGGGCCTCGGCCAGCGTGCGATCGGTCTCGTGCTCGAATACTTCGAGGCTGAGAATGATGGCCACGGCGATGGCGAGGCCGGTCAGCGACCGGAACACTTCGATCGGGACCCCCAGCGTATCGAGCACCACCTGCCCGTTGAGGACCGATGCCGGGAGGAACGGCGCCGGGAGCGGCACGAGGCCAGCCACGAGCGCGTACACGACGAACGCGATGGAGGCGACCCCCAGGGCCGATGCGCCGGATGGCGCTGGACTGCTTCCCAGCAATCGCCTGACGCGTCGCAGCCCGATGGCGGCGACGACCGCGCCGGGGAGGGCGATCATCAGCCTCGCGACCACGTCGCCCACCGCCAGCGGCTGGCCGACCGCCGCCAGGGCGGGGAGGAGATCAGGCGAGGGAAGCCACGGACGCGGGTCGGGCGCCGGCCCGGGTGCGATGAGGGCAGAGATGGCGAGGGTTGCCACCGCCCAGAGCACCAGGCTCACCGCCGGCACAGCGCGGAGGAGCGAGAACTTCGGGGCCTGCCCTCCTCGGGCGCTGTGCAGGAGCTCGACGCCGAACTGAAACAGCAGGGCGAAGCTGAGCGGCTTGAGGAGCAGTTGGAGCAGGAGCAGGGCCTCGATGATCGCCTGTGGCAGGAAGCCGGCCTGAATCGGGACGAAGAGGTAGCCCCACTCCATGAGACCGTGGACGATGCCGAATGCCGCCAGCCAGCCCAGCGGGCCAGCGAGGGGCAGGCGCGAGCGGCGCCGGCTCTGGAACGCGACGGCCAGGCCCATGACGAAGAAGACCTGGCCGTAGACGGACAGGACGATGATGCGATTGGTCTCGAACAGCTCCGCAAGCCAGCCCATGGCCGCATGGTAGGGCTGGGCCCGTGGTCCCGCGATGGGCGGCCACCTTGCTACGATCCCCGCGCATGCATCCCCGCAACGATCCTCAACCCGGCGCGACTCCGGTCGCCGTCCGCCTCTGGTTCGCGTGGGCCTTCGGTCTCCTGGCGATCACCGGGCTGCTGCTCGGTCGCATCGTGCAGTTCATCGACTTCAGCGAGCGCGCGCCGTTCAGCATCCTGGGCATCTTCATGATGCTGGAGCTGGCCGCCGTCCTGTTCGGGGTGACGACCGCGCTCCAGCGCAAGCAGGTCGCCCACCGGTTCGCCGTGGCCATCGCGTTCCTGCCGGTCCCGATCCTGGCAGGGCTGCCCCCGGTGCTGCTGGACTTCCCGCCGCAGGCGGCCAACGGCTGGTACCTGCTCACCGTGCCACTCGGCGCGGTGCTGACCATCGGGCTCGTCATCGGCCTGCTTCGACCCGCGGCGCGCGCGTACTTCAGCGAGCCGTGACCTTTCTATACTCGGCCGCGTGCAGCTGATCTCCCACGCCCACGACAGGCATCCTCGCCTCGCCGTACGCCTCGATGGTGGACTCCGGGACCTCACCGATGCCACCGGCGCCACCGACATCGGGGAGCTGCTGGCCGCGGGCATCCCGGTCGAGCAGCTCTACGGTCTGGCGGGGACGCCCGTAGACGCCGACATCGCCCCGCTGGCGCCGATCGGGCGGCCGGGGAAGATCATTTGCGTCGGGCTGAACTATCACGACCACTGCCGCGAGCAGTCGATCGAGCCGCCTGCCTACCCGATGCTGTTCAGCAAGT
>JAGXHP010000168.1 GCA_024636135.1 Chloroflexota bacterium | reverse complement strand
GACCCTACCCTGTTCCGCGACGCCCCTGCCATGGTGACCCAGGCCTTCGGCTTCACGGAGCTCGCGTCGAACATCGTCGTGAAGTTCCCGACCACCGCGGCCGGGGTGGCGGCGATGGAGGAGGCGTCGTATCGCGGGATCAGCGTCAACGCCACCGTCTCGTTCAGCGTGGCCCAGGCGCTCGCCGCGGCCGAGGCGGTGCAGCGGGGGATCTCACGGCGCGAGGCTGAGGGCCTGCCCACCGACGACATGGGTCCGGTGATCACCATCATGATGGGCCGCATCGAGGACTGGCTGCGGGTGGTGTCCGAGCGCGAGGGGCTCGTGTTGGACCCGGCTGCGCTGGCCTGGTCGGGCGTCGCCGTCTTCAAGCGGGCGTACCACGAGTGGCAGTCGCGCGGCTTCCGCGCCCGGCTTCTCGGGGCGGCGATCCGGCATCACCTCCACTGGTCGGAGCTCATCGGCGGCGACGTGGTGATCACCATGCCGTCGTCGTGGCAGAAGCGCTTCAACGCGTCGTCGGTCGATGTGCGGCCGCGAATCGACAACCCGGTGCCGCACCTGGACGAGCTGGCGTCATCGCTGCCCGATTTCCGGCGTGCGTACGAGCCGGACGGCCTGGCCGTTGCCGACTTCGACACCTGGGGACCGTCCGTCCGGACATTGCGAGCCTTCGTCGCCTCCTACCACGAGCTGCTGCACCTGGTGTCGGACGCCCTGCTCCCCAGCCCGGACGCATGAGCGTCGCCGATACATCGTCGGTTTCGCGCCAGGTGTCCCTTTCCGGCGCTGTTTCGCTCATATATCGGTTGGCGCGTGGCCTTGTCGCGGCTGATCCCGCACTTTCGGCCGCATCTCAACCGATAGATCTGCCGGCGGGCGCCCAAATGCCCCGAACGGCGCGATTTCGACGATGAATCGGCGGCACACCGTGTCCCAGCCGGAACTGCGTCTACCTCCCGGCGAGCCGGTCACCCCGGATCGCGCCGGGTGGAGCTACCTCGAGTTCGCCGTCCACGAATTGACGGCGCCGATGACGGTCGGCGGTGACGGGGTCGAGACGGCAGTCGTGATCCTGGGTGGTGGCGGGGCAACGGTCGGCGACCTGGACCTGCCGGGGCGCGCATCGGTCTGGGAGGGGAGGGCATCGGCCGCGTATCTCCCGCCGGGAGCATCGGCATCGATCACCCCGAAGGGCATATCCGTGACGGTCGCGGTCGCCCGGGCTCCCGCGTCCGGCCGAGCGACGGCGTCCACGCCGGTGCGCATCGGCCCCGAGGACGTCGTGACCGAGGTCCGCGGTGCGGGCAACGCCACGCGGCAGATCAACCACATCATTGCGCCCGACTTTCCCGCCGATCGGCTCGAGGTGGTCGAGGTCTACACGCCGTCGGGCAACTGGAGCTCGTGGCCGCCGCACAAGCACGACACCGATGACATGCCCCGCGAGGCCGTGCTGGAGGAGGTCTACTCGTACCGGTTCCGACGTCCCGAGGCGTGGGGCGTGCAGCGGCTCTACCGCGCGGACGGCTCGCGGGACCTCCTGTGGTCGGTGCGGGACGGCGAGACGGTGATCGTGACCGATGGCTACCACCCGTTCGTGGCCACGCACGGCGACGACGCCTACTACCTCAACGCTCTCGCCGGGGACATCCGGACCATGGCCTGCTCCTACGATCCGGAGCTCGACCACGTGCGGGAGGAGTGGGAGGGGATGGAGCCGGACCCAAGGGTTCCGCTCGTCGGGTAATGCCTCGGGAGTTCGGGTGCGTTGCCCGCGGAGCAACGTTCAGCCGTTGGCACGGGGCGTGCGCTTGGCACGCTGATGCACATCACCGATCACGCGGTTCGGATGGGCCGGATCGCGTGGGACTCGCTGCGCTTGTTCACGCGCGCCCAGGGTCTGTCCTGGGCCGGTGCCGTGGGGCTCTACCTCTTCCTGTCCGTGCCGCCGCTCATGGTGGCCTCGGCGCTCGTGGGAGAGGTGTTCGTGCTGGAGCAGGACGCGAAGAATTTCGTGCTCCAGCAGGCGGCCAAGTTCGTCCCGGCGCGGGAGGACCTGCTTGCCGGAGTCTTTTCCCTTGACCGCGGCGGTTCCGTGATCGCCGGAGTCGTGTCGCTCGCCTTCCTTTTGTTCTCTGGGTCCCGGGCATTCGCGGCGCTGTCCTCCGGGGTCAACGTCATGTGGCGCCAGTCAGATCAAGTTTCGTTCTGGGAGAAGCAGGGGATGCGGGCCGCCCTCCTCGCCTTCTCCCTCGTCCTGCTGGCTGCGGCGGCGGTCGGCGAGCTGGGGATCAGCGCGCTCGCCGGAGGCGACTCCGGCCAGACGTGGCTGCTCGACTCGCAACTCCTTCCGACGCTCCTGCTCGCCGCGTTCCTGTTCGGCGCCTACCGTTTTCTTCCCCAGGACGAGGTGTCGACGCTCCATGCCGCCATCGGCGCAGTCCTGGCCACGATCGGCGTCCGAATCTCGCAGGCGGTGATGGGCTACATGTCGAAGGCCGGCACGTTCGAGACCCCGTACGGCGAGCTGGCCGGGGTGGCGCTCATGGCAACCTGGGCGCTCGTCATCGGCGTGGCGGTCCTGTTCGGGGCCACCGTCGTGGCGGTCCTCAGCGGGCGCATGGAGGAGATCGACGCGAACGGCGACACCGATGGTGCCGACTGAGCTCAGGCGACGGCCGCGGCGTTCTTCATATCCCGCCACTCGAGCCACCGACGGCCGGCATCGACATTCCATGCTGGCCCGCTGAAACCCAGCGTGAACTGCGTGAGTCCCATCGCCACGTAGCGCTCGACGTCCTCCTCGAGGAAGCGGTCGAGGTCGTCCGGCTCGAGCCCGACGCTCCACTCGATCTCGGCCGGGTCGCGGCTGATCTCGTCGCAGGCGCCGCGCAGTGCCGCGACGGCCGGCTCGAGCTCCTCGGGCCGATCCGGAAAGTGGGCATGCCAGATGTCGGCGTGGCGGGCAACGATCGGGATCGTCCGCTGCAGGCCCGTCCCCGCCACCAGGATCGGCATGCGGCGAAGCGCCGGGGGGTTGGCGGCGGCAAGTCGACCGATGATCACCGGCACGTCGTCACCGAGCTGATCGATCCGTGAGCCGAACGTGCCGAAGGGATAGCCGTAGCGGTCGAAGTCACGGCGGAACCAGCCGGCCCCGAGACCCATGATCACGCGGCCATCGCTGACGTGGTCGACGGTGCGGGCGATGTCGGCGTGGAGGCTGGGGTTGCGGTACGCGTTGCACGCCACCAGCGGCCCGAGCTCGATCCGCTCGGTTGCCTCGGCCCACGCCGCGAGGAGCGACCAGCACTCGAAGTGCGGCCCCTCGGGTTCGCCGTTGAGCGGTGAGAAGTGATCCCAGGTGTAGAGCAGGTCGTAGCCGAGCGCGTCCGCGTCGATCGCCGCGCGACGCAGTTCGCGCCACGTCCCGTGCTGCGGGTGGAGCTGGGCGGCGACGCGGATCGGATGCTGCATGGTGGTCATTGACCGATCCTGTACCTTCCCCCAGAGGGAAGGTCAAGCAATGTTTCGCATCGGCTCATTCGCGCGTCTCGGCGGGCTCTCCGCAAAGCAGCTGCGTGCCTACGACGAGCTCGGGATCTTCCGACCCGTCTGGGTGGATCCGTCGAACGACTATCGCTACTACTCGCCCGCCCAGTTGCCGGAGCTGCGCCGCATCCTGGCCCTGCGCGAGCTGGGGCTGCCGCTCGACGAGATCGGGTGCCTGGTAGCCGGCGGCGACCTTCGCGAGGCCCTCGAGCGGCGCCGCGCCGAGCTGGAGCGGGAGCGCCAGCGGGCGGAGGAGCGGCTGCGGGCGCTCGACATCTCGATCGCCGATGAGCGCGGTCCCGACGTCGTCCTGCGGCCCGTGGCCGTCGAACCGGTGGCGGTGATGCATGTCGCGCAGCCCGTTGACACCGCGTTATACGAGCTCGAGTCGCACGTGCGGGACGCGGGCCGCCGGGCTCCGCGTCCCCCCGGTGCCATCCCCTCCGAGCGCGAGATCTTCGTGCCGGTGACCGGGCCGATCCCGACCACGGACCGCATCGGCTACCGGCGCCTGCCCGCGGTTCGCGTGGCCTCGATCATCCACAGGGGCGCGTACGAGGGCGTCGCCGATGCGCGCCGCGCGCTGCTCCGCTGGGTCGAGTCAGCGGGCCTGGCCACGGTGGCGCCGATGCGCACGATCTATCTCCAGTTCGGCGCCGAGGCCGAGCTGCGCGTGCCGCCGGGGTACGTCGTCGATCAGGCGGCCGACTTCGTGACGGAGCTTCAGCTCCCGGTCGCGTAATGCACGGACCGCGAGGGGCTGGCATGGGCTGTGCACCCTCGCACCACGACCCAACCTGATCAGGTCATGCCGCCTGTCGACCATGCGGGACCTGGCAAAGCACGAGGGAGACCTATGAATACCGTCCAAGATATGGGGGACGCGGTCCTGTTGTCAGTGACCGAAGCCCTTCAGAACCTGCTTGGCTTCCTGCCCGCGCTGATCGGCGCCATCATCGTCCTGATCATCGGGTGGATCATCGCCGGCATCCTGGCCCGGCTGATCGAAAAGGTTCTGCAGACCGTCGGCTTCGAGCGAGCCGCGCAGTCGACCGGGATCGCCGGCTTCATCGAGAAGGCCGGGAGTGGCTGGACCGCGAGCAAGATCGTCGCGGAGATCGTGAAGTGGTTCATCCGCCTCATCGCGATCCAGGCTGCTGCCTCGATCCTCGGCCTGGCCCAGATCAGCCAGGTCATCAACGCCATCCTGCTGTGGCTGCCGAACCTGGTGGTCGCCATTGTGATCATCGTCATCGGCGCACTGCTCGCGAACTTCGTGGCTGGCATCGTCCGCGGGTCCGCCGTGGAGATGGGCTTCTCGACCCCCGGCCTGCTCGCCGGCCTGGCGCGCTACGCGATCATCGGATTCGCCGTGGTGGCTGCCGTGAACCAGCTCGGCATCGCCCCGACCGTGGTGAACACGCTGTTCATCGGCCTGGTGGCCACGATCGTCCTTGCCGTCGGCCTGGCCTTCGGCCTCGGCGGCCAGCAGACGGCCGCCCAGATCACCTCGGGCTGGTACCAGAAGGGCCAGGCCGCCTCCGCCAAGGTCGCGGAGAAGGTGATGGAGGCTGAGGCGGAAGACCAGGGAGTCGGGTCGTCCGCTCCTCCAAGCACCGATCCCGTCTCGACGCCGCCACCTCCGCGGCCCGAAACCCAGGGATAGGCTCGACCACGACGACCGGGAGGCTGCCGATCACCGGCGGCCTCCCGTTTTCGTGTCCCACCCCGGACCCCGCTACCGGGCTGCGCCGGCGCTGGCGGCGCGTTCCCCGGCTGCTGGGACTATCAGCCACTGTTTGGCCGGAATTCCCAGCCAGGAGACACGAACGGCCAAGATCCCGCCGGGCGGCTGGCCGTTCGTCCCACCCACGAGGCAAGACGGCCGCTCAATGGCCGATAGTCCCCGCCGCGGAACAATCGCGCGCCGATGAACGGAAGGGCCGGGCCGCCTCGTGCGGCCGAACCCGAGGCCCGACCGGAGATCGCTTGGGACCGATGAACGGCGAGTCCTTGCTTGCCCATAGACCAAACGCCCGGCGTTGACGTACATTGCGCGCACCGCAGCGGGTGCCCAGGTTGGCCACGATCGTCTCGGTCCACTCCTTCCGCGGGGGAACGGGGAAGTCCAACACCACCGCGAACCTGGCGGCCGTGGTCGCGGCCTCGGGAAAGCGCGTGGGCGTCATCGACGGTGACATTCAATCACCCGGCATTCACGTCCTGTTCGGCCTGCCAGGAGACGAGGTCACGGCGTCGCTCAACGACTTCCTGTGGCACGGCCGGGACATCGCCGAGGTGGCGACCGACGTCACCGAGCGACAGGGCGTCCCGATCACGGGACGCCTGTTTCTCATCCCCTCGAGCATGGAGCCGGGCGAGATCACCCGCATCCTGCGCGAGGGGTACGACGCCCAGCGCCTGACGACGGGCATCCGCAGCCTGGTGGACGCGCTCGATCTCGACGTCCTGTTCATCGACACCCACCCGGGGCTAAACGAGGAGACGCTCCTCTCTCTCGTCATCAGCCACACCCTGCTCATCATCATGCGGCCGGACAAGCAGGACTTCGAGGGTACGGGTATCACCGCCCGCGTGGCGCGCGAGCTCGAGGTGCCGAACATCCACATCGTCGTCAACAAGACCCCCCGCCAGCTTGATCCCGATGCGGTCGCCCTCCGCGTGACCGAGGCGTACGGCTGCAATGTCGCCGCCGTCCTCCCGCACTCCGACGAGCTGATGGGCCTGGCCAGCGAGGGCGTCTTCGTGCTGCGGCATCCGGACGACCCCCTGACCGCGCGCTACCAGGCGCTTGGAGCTCGCGTCGGGCTCGTCGAGCCTGCCGCCGACGCCTCTGCCCTCCCGGTCTGATCGCGTGGCCAGGCGTGCCGGCCCCGGCGGGGACGCGCCGATGTTCTCGCGGTCGGAGGTCCTGGGTGGCATGCCGGCCCGCCGCGCGAGCGGCATTCTGTTCGCGATCGAGGCCACTACCGCGCGCCTTATGGCCGGTTCTCGCGTGTCGCGGGCCACGTTCACGACGTCCCGCGGGTCGGCCCAGCGCGAGGAGGCATTCCTCGAGGCGATCGCGGCGGGGCGAGATCTCCCCGTCCAGCCGACGATCCAGGACCTCGAACGCTTCGCCCCGCAGTGGGCTCACCTCGTCCCCGATGGCATCGATGCCCGCGCCGCCCTCGCGGTCCTCATCGGCGCGAAGTATCGGTTCACCCGCGAGCTCGTCCCCGGCCTGCGCGATGCGCTTGGCATCGACGATCCGGCGGTCGCGGCGGCCATCGGGCTGCAACGGACGGAGCGGGCATCCATCTACGTAGCCAGCCTATCGTTCCGCGAGCGCCTTGCCTGGGCGCGAGCGGGACTGGCGCATCGGATCGAGCGGATGCCGCCCTTCTGGGTCGCCTATGCGCTGGCCCTGACCGAGACGATCACCGAGGGCATCCTGGTGGTGCCGATCGCGGTCGCCGGCATCGGCCCACTGGCGGGCATTGTGGTCCTCGTGGTCCTGGGCCTGTTCAACCTCATCACCCTCGGCGCGCTGGTCGAGGCGATCACCCGCAACGGCAGCATGCGCTACGGCGCCGCGTACTTCGGTCGCCTGGTTGGCGAGCTGCTTGGCCGAGCGGGCGCCATGACGCTGACCGTGGCCCTGGGCATCTTCAACGCCGTCGTCCTGCTCGTCTACCTGCTGGGGTTCGCATCGGTGCTGTGGGGCGCGACTGGGATCCCGCAGGAGATCTGGGTGCTGCTGCTCGTCGCTGCCAACCTCTGGGTGCTCAGACGCGAGGCGCTCGACGAGACGGTGGCCACGGCGGTCATCGTCGGCGTGGTCAACGTGACGCTGATCCTGGTGATCACCGGCATCGCGTTCCTCAACATGCAGCCCGGCAACCTGGGATACCGCAACGTGCCGTTTCTCGATGGCGGCGGTCTCGACCCGCTGGTTCTGCAGCTCGTCTTCGGGGTGATCATCGTCTCGTTCTTTGGCCACACGTCCGCCGCGAACGCGTCGAAGCTGATCCTGGGACGCGACCCGACCGGCCGGGCGTTGCTGTGGGGCAACCTGGCCGCGCTGGCCAGCGTGATCGCCCTGTACTGCCTCATCGTGATCGGCTTCAGCGGTGCGCTGGGGCCCGACCTGGCGGTCACTCGCGGCACCGCCCTCACGCCACTGGCCGACGTCGCCGGCCCCATCGTCAGCGTTCTCGGCTCCATCTACGTCGTGCTCGCCGTTGGCCTCGGCTCGCTGTACTGCTCCCTCGGCCTGTACAACCAGGTGGTCGAGCACCTCCCGTCGCGGACGCACGGCGCCGGATTCCTCGCGACCCGGCCGGGCCGATATCTCGCCGGCATCGCCCCGACGCTCGCCACGTTCATCGTCCTCGAGTACCTCATCGTCAGTGGCCAGGACTCGTTCGCCGGACCTGTTGCGCTCATCGGGGTGCTGACGGTGCCCATGCTGGGCGGGGTCTTCCCGATGCTGCTCGTGCTGGCCGCACGTCGGCGGGGCGAATATCTCCCCGGCAGGGTCATCGGCTTCGTCGGTCACCCGATCACGGTGGCGGTGGTATCGGGAGTGTTCTTCGCCGGCATCGTGCTCCATGGACTCGTGATCTGGGAGGACCCCTTCGAGCGGGCCGCGGCGCTCGCCGTGGCGGCGCTCCTGGCGGTCCTCGTGCTCGGCATCCTGCGCGGCCCCGTCTTCCGCCGCGCAGTGGCGATCGAGGTTCGCGACGGCGCCCGTGGCGCCAGCGTGGACTCGGCGTTCACGGTGCTCGTCGCGGGCCGCCCGCACACCGCCGCCGTCGAGTTCGAGCACGGAGCCGGGACGACCGCGCTCCAGGCGGCATCGGGACCGATGAGCTTCCCGGGTCTTCGGCGCGCCACGTTCACGTTCGCGAGCGCCGAGGCTGCGGCCCTCAGGGTCTGGGCCCACCGCATCACGCCAGAGGGCGACACGGTCGGCATCCCGGCCGTGGTCAATCTCGAGAACGGCGATCGCCAGGTCCGGCAGCCCCTCGATGCCCAGGGGGTGCTCGGCAGCGACCTCGCCGGGGGTCCCGCCCGCGTGGCGATCACCTTCGAACCTGACTGACGCACCAACCGTACAAGGGAGCACCGAGCGACCGATGATGACGAACCGTGCAGTGGCTGTCCTGGGGATCCTGGCGCTCGGCCTGTCGGCATGTGGGGGCGGAACGACGACCCCGAGCGCCGCCGCGGCCAATGACAAGCTCGCCCAGATCCTCAATCGCGGGACGATCCTGCTGTCCACCGACCTGGAGTACCCGCCCCAGTCATTTGACGTGGAGGGCGCAGAGCGCCCGGCCGATACGCGATGCGCGGCGAACCAGCTCACCGCCCCCGAGGTCTCCGGGTTCGACGTCGACACGGCCATCGCGGTGGCCGGGGAGCTCGGGGTCGAGCCCTGCTTCGTCACCCCGGCCTGGACCGAGATCATCGGCGGCGGCTGGAGCGACCGCTGGGACATCGCGTTCGGCTCGGTGAACATCACCGCCGAGCGCCAGGAGGTCCTTCACTTCACGCAGCCCTACTACGCCGATGCCGCCCGCTTCTTCGTGCACGCGGACAGCACGGTCACCGACCCGGCGGAGCTCGCCGGCGAGCGCATCGGCGCATGCGCCAGCTGTGTCCACGAGTCGTACCTGGAAGGCACGCTGTCATTGCCCGGCCAGGAGATCACGCCGGTGGTCGATGACGCGCAGGTCGTGCTCTTCGACGTCGAGGGCCCGGGCCTCGAGGCCCTCGCCCAGGGCGACAACGTGGAGCTGGCGGCCTTCCTGTGCCAGGAGCCGATCGGCCAGGCGGCCATCGACGGCGGGCTGGCCCTGAAGCCCATCGGCGAGCCGGCCTTCTTCGCCTACGCCGCCGGTGCTGTGGACCGATCCTCGGGCCTGGACACGACGCGCTTCCTGGCTCGGATCAACGAGATCGTGGCGGGGCTGCACGCGGACGGAACGCTGTCGTCGCTGTCGATGGAGTACTACGACCACGACTACACGACCGAAGCGGCAGCCTTCGACGTGACCACGCTCGACACG
>JAGXHP010000167.1 GCA_024636135.1 Chloroflexota bacterium | reverse complement strand
TAGCCTCGGGATCGTGACGTACCTCGAACGGGACACGAATGTCGCCGTGCGGGCGGAATGGCTGCACGGCTCGGCACAGGGCGCCCGGACCGCGATCTACATCACCGTCTCGACCGGCGTCGGTGGCGGGTTGATCGTGGACGGACGGCCGGTCATCGGTGCGGACGGCGTCGCCGGTGAGATCGGCCATCTCGTGGTCGACCTCGATGGACCACGATGCGGGTGCGGGCGCCCTGGGCACATCGAGGGCATCGCATCAGGCACGGCCCTCGCCCGCGACGCGCGCGAGCTCATCGAAGCGGACGGCAACGGCCGCCTGGCACAGCTCGCTACTTCCGGCGCCACCGTGGACGCGGCCCTGCTGGCTCGCGCCGCGGACGACGGGGACGAGGCAGCGAGGCGCGTCCTCGATCATGCCTGGGCCGCGTTGGGTGCGGTGTGCGCCTCCCTCGTGAACCTCCTCAACCCCGACGTCATCGTCATCGGAGGCAGCATCGCCGAGCACCGCCCCGCCATGTTCGACGCCGTGCGACGCGAGATCGATCGCCTCGCCTTCGACGTCCCGGCATCCCGCGTGCGTGTCGCTCCGGCGCAGCTCAAGGACGATGTGTCCCTCATCGGCCTGCCGGACATCATCGCCGACCGATGGTCGGATCCGGCCTTCGGCATTCATCCATCGCAATGACCACGAACCGTATCGTGCAAGGAGCTCCCTTCCCGTGACCACCCGCATCGGCATCAACGGCTTCGGCCGCATCGGACGCCAGACTCTCAAGGCCATCATCGAGCGTCATCCCGACGAGCTCGAGGTCGTCGCGATCAACGATCTCGCGGACGACGAGACGAATGCGCACCTGTTCAAGTACGACTCGACGTACGGCCGCTTCGACGGCGAGGTGCGCGCCGGCGAGAACGAGATCGTCGTGAACGGCAAGAGCATTCGGTCGTTCAGCGAGCGGGACCCCGCGGCGCTGCCGTGGGCCGACGTCGGCGCCGACATCGTGATCGAGTCCACCGGCATCTTCACCGATGCCGAGAAGGCCGCCGCCCATCGCGAGGCTGGAGCGAAGAAGGTCATCATCTCGGCCCCGGCCAAGAACGAGGACATCACGATCGTTCTGGGCGTCAACGAGGACCGATACGACCCGGCCGCGCATCACATCGTGAGCAACGCCAGCTGCACGACGAACGGGCTGGCCCTGCCGGCCAAGGTCATCTTCGACGCCTTCGGCATCGAGCGCGGCCTGATGACGACGATCCACAGCTACACGAACGACCAGAACGTGCTCGACGTCTTCCACAAGGACCTGCGCCGGGCCCGCAGCGCCGGCCAGAACATCATCCCCACCACCACCGGGGCGGCCAAGGCCGTGGCGCTCGTCATCCCCGAGCTCAAGGGCCGATTCGACGGCTTTGCGCTCCGCGTCCCGACGCCGACCGTGAGCATCATCGACTTCGTCGCGATCACGGAGAAGCCCGTCACGGCGGAGGCCGCCAACGACGCGCTGCGCGCGGCCGCGGACGGGCCGATGAAGGACCTGCTCGGCTACACCGAGGAGGAGCTGGTCAGCATGGACTTCAAGGGCGACCCGCGCAGCTCGATCATCGACGCGGCCTCCACCATGGTGACCGGCGACAACCTCGTGAAGGTCATCGCCTGGTACGACAACGAGTGGGGATACTCGTGCCGCGTCTCCGATCTGGCCGCCTTCATGGCGGAGCGGCTCTAGGGTGCCGATGAACGCCACGACGATTCGCGACGTCGACGTCGCGGGGAAGCGCGTCTTCGTGCGCGCCGACCTCAACGTCCCGATCGACGACGGCCGCATCACGGACGACACCCGCATTCGCGCCAGCCTGCCCACGATCGTCAACCTGCTCGAGCGTGGCGCGATCGTGATCCTGGCCAGCCATCTCGGCCGGCCCAAGGGCAAGGTCAACGATGCGTTGCGTCTCAAGCCGGTCGCCGACCGGCTGGCGCAGCTCCTCGGACGTCCGGTTCGCATGACCGGTGACGCGCTCGGCCCCGGGGTGCAGGTCGCCATCGACAAGCTGCGCCCCGGGGATCTCATCCTCCTGGAGAACCTCCGTTTCCGCGCCGACGAGGAGGCCAACGATCCGGAGTTCGCGGCGGCGCTCGCGAGCCTGGCCGACCTCTACGTGAACGACGCCTTCGGCGCGGCCCATCGCGCGCACGCCAGCACGGAGGGCATCACCCATCACCTGCCGGCGGTCGCCGGCCTGCTGATGGAGCGGGAGGTGGACGCGCTGTCGCGGCTGCTCACCAAGCCGGCGCGCCCGTTCCACGCCGTCATCGGCGGCGCGAAGGTCTCCGGCAAGCTCGAGGTTCTCGAGGCGCTGTTGGCTCGATGCCAGGCGGTCCTCGTCGGCGGCGGCATGGCGAACACGTTCCTCGCCGCGCGGGGCCTCGAGCTGGGCAAGAGCCTGGTCGAGATGGACCAGCTCGACAACGCCGAGCGGATCATGGCCGAGGCGCGGCGCAAGCGGGTCCGGCTCATGCTGCCGACGGACGCGGTCATCGCGCCGCAGATCCACCGGCGCGCCAAGACCCAGGTTGTGCCCGTCGACGCGGTCCCGAAGGACCAGATGGTCGTGGACATCGGCCCGGACACGCGCAGTGCCTACGCCGCGCATCTCGCAAAGGCGAAAACGGTGTTCTGGAACGGACCGATGGGCGTCTTCGAGATCAGCCAGTTCGCGGAGGGCACCAACGAGATGGCACGGGTCATCGCCCGCCGAACGGCGGCGAAGGCGGTGACCATCGTGGGCGGCGGCGATTCGGTTGCCGCCGTCGAGGGGCTTGGCCTGGCCGACAAGATGACGCACGTCAGCACCGGCGGCGGTGCGTCACTCGAGTTCATCGAGGGCAAATCGCTGCCGGGCGTCGAGGCGCTGCTCCCCGCCGGCGCCGAGATCAACTTCCCGAAGGAGGACGCGTGAGCACCGTGATCGAGGACGTTATCGGGCGCGAGATCCTGGACTCCCGCGGCAATCCGACGGTCGAGGTCGACGTGTTCCTCATCGACGGCGCCGTGGGGACCGCCATGGTTCCGTCGGGAGCCTCGACCGGCGCCCACGAGGCGGTGGAACTTCGCGATGGCGACGCCGAGCGCTACGGGGGCAAGGGCGTGCTCGATGCCGTGCGTCACATCAACGAGACGATTCGGCCGGAGCTGCTTGGCATCGATGCGGTGGACCAGGTCAGCCTCGACCGACTGCTCATCGACCTGGATGGCACGCCGAACAAGTCGAAGCTGGGCGCCAACGCGCTGCTGGGGGTGAGCCTGGCCGTGGCACACGCGGCATCCGAAGCGGTCGGCCTGCCGCTGTATCGCTACCTCGGCGGTGCGGCCGCACGCACGCTGCCGGTTCCCCTGGTGAACATCCTCAACGGCGGGAAGCACGCGATCGACTCGACCGATTTCCAGGAGTTCATGATCGCGCCGCTCGGAGCGCCCAGCTTCCGCGAGGGGCTGCGCTGGGCGGCCGAGACGTTCCATGCGCTCGGCGCTCTGCTCCATGAGCGAGGGTTTGCCACGACCGTGGGGGACGAGGGCGGATACGCGCCGAGCCTGGGCAGCAACGAGGACGCGATCGCCGCGGTCATGACGGCGATCGAGCGCGCCGGTTACGCACCCGGCGAACAGATTGCCATCGCTCTCGACCCGGCCGCGACCGAGTTGTTCTCCGAGGGGTCGTACGCCCTCGCCCGCGAAGGTCGCGAGCTCTCCGGCGCCGAGCTCATCGACTTCTGGGCGGACTGGGCGGCACGCTATCCGATCGTCAGTCTCGAGGACGGGCTGGCCGAGGACGACTGGGACGGCTGGAGCGCCCTGACCGAGCGCCTCGGATCCCAGATCCAGCTGGTGGGTGACGACCTGCTCGTGACGAACACCGAGCGCCTCGCGCGCGGCATCCGCGAGCGTGCCGCGAACAGCATCCTCGTAAAGCTCAACCAGATCGGCACGCTGACCGAGACGCTCGAGGCCATCGAGATGGCCCAGCGTGCTGGCTGGACCGCCGTCATCAGCCACCGCTCGGGCGAGACCGAGGACACGACGATCGCCGACCTCGTCGTCGGCATGAACACCGGCCAGATCAAGACGGGCTCGATCAGCCGCTCGGAGCGCATCGCCAAGTACAACCGCCTCCTGCGCATCGAGGAGGAGCTCGGCGACGCGGCGGTCTACGCCGGCCCCGGCGCGTTTGCCGCACGTCGGGCCTGAGCGCGCCGCCTACGACACGACCCCGGTCCTTGAACCGGGGTCGTGTGCCTGAGGATCGCAGGGCCGGCCGTTAGGCCTCGGGCTCGTCCGTGCTCTGCGCGCGGCGGCGGGCGGCGGCGGATTCACGGGAGGCGCGCGTGACGGCCACCTTCGCCTTGCCGGCGGCGGTTCGGGGCCGATCGGTGGCCTTGCCGGCCGCGGCCTTCGACGCCTTGGCGGCAGCCACCTTCTTGCGCTGGGCGGTCTTGCTCGCGGTCGTGCGCTTCTTGGTGGTGGTCGGTGCCGCTCCTTCCGCGCCATCCAGCAGGTGCGCGGCGTTCACCTTGGCCATCAGCCGGCTCTTGCGACGCGCGGCGTTGTTCGGGTGGATGATGCCCTTCTCGGCGGCCTTGTCGAGGGCGCTGATCGCGGCGGTCACGGCCTCCGGGCCGTCCGCGCTCGAGCGGCCGAGCGCGATCTCCGAGGCCTGCTGGACGAGGGTCTTCGTCTCACTCCGCGTGCGGCGGTTCACGGCGCGGCGGCGGAGTGACTGGCGCACGCGCTTGAGGGCGGAGGGCGTGCGCGCGCCCTTCCAGGTTCGGGCCGTTCTTGCCACGTGGAATCCTCAACTCGATCGACGATGGTTGCACACCAAACCACGCTCTCGGAGCGCGGCGGAGGCCGGAGTATAGCATCGGCCTGCCCGGAGGACCAACGAGGGACTCGACAACAGCCTATGGAGCGGCGACAATCCCGGCACCGAGTTCGTCCGGCCTGCCCGTCGCCGATTGCTCGACACGAAGGAGTACCACCAGGGGAGAGGGCCGGGATCCGGATCCCGGTCGACGTTGCGGCATGGCAACGATCGCGTCCGCCCACGCGTCTCCCGTGCGACGCCCATGACAACCACCACCTTCCCGAGCCGGATCATCCGCCCGGTGGCCACGCCACCGGCCCGCCGCGCAACCATCATCGGTTTCACGGCCACGATGCTTGCCGGCCTGTTGATCGCGACCGCGATCTCGATCGCGGTCGGCATTGCGGCGGCCGGGACGGTGCTCCCCGGGACCACGGTCGGCGGCGTTGCCGTCGGCGGGCTGACCCGCGCCGAAGCCGCCGCGGCACTCGAGTCTCGGCTGCCTTCCCTCTCCGCCGGCGAGGCCGTCGTGGCGGTCGGTGAGTCCAGCGCGACCGTGTCATTCGCCGACCTCGGTCGCGGATACGAGACCGACGCGATGCTCGATGCGGCGATCCGCGTGGGACGCGGGGGCAATCCCCTGACCGACGGGATCAACCGCCTGCGGACCCTCGTCCATCCCGCCGCGTTGCCGGTGATCGTGCACGCCTACGATCCCGCAGCGCTCGACCGGATCGCCTCCGATATCGCCGCGCGCTTCACGGTCCCCGCCGTTGAGGCCTCGGTGACCGCGGACGGCCCGGTCTTCACGGTCAGCCCGGGCGCCACGGGTCTCGGCGTCGATTCCAGCGTGGTCGCCTCGACCTTGGCCCAGGCGGTGGACAGCACGAGCCCGGCCGACGTCGCGATCGCAATCGAACCCACCATCCTCCAGCCCGCCGTCTCCACCGAGTCCGCGGAGGCGGTCGCCACCAGCGCGCGATCGACGGTCGCGGCTCTGACGCTCGAGGTGCCCGGAGCCTTCGCGGACGAGGCGCCGCTGGTCATCGCGCCGGAGACGATCGCGTCGTGGCTGAGCTTCGGCCCGGATTACGGCGGCATCGCCTATGCGCTCCACATCGACGAGGCGGCGGCCGCCGCCGCCATCGCCGCACTGGCCGAGACCGTTGATCGCGATCCGATCAACGCACGGATCACGGTCGCCGCCGGGGGTGGGCTGGGCGGCGTGGTCGCTGGCCAGGAGGGTCGCAATCTGGACGTCGCCGCGTCGCAGGATGCGCTCACCCGGTTGCTCTCGCGCCGAGCCGCCGGTGCTCCGCTGGCGTCCCTCGGGCTCGTGGTCGGGACCACCGAGCCGGCCGTGACGACGGCGGCCGCCGAGGCCGCGCTGCCGCAGATGCAGATGGTCTCGTCGTGGACCACGAACTACGTTCCCGGCGACGGAAACGGCTACGGCGCGAACATCAACATCGGCGCCTGGGACATCGACGGACGCAACCTGGCTCCCGGGGAGTGGTTCAGCTTCTGGGGCAGCATCGGCCCGGTCACCGTCGAGCGTGGCTACCACTACGGCGGCGTGATCATCGGCGGCCGCAGCGTCGCGGGCGGCGCCATCGGCGGTGGAATCTGCTCGACCTCGACCACGATCTTCAACGCCGCACTGCGCGCGGGCCTCGAGATGGGCGATCGCGCCAACCACTACTACTACATCGACCGCTACCCCGATGGCCTGGACGCCACGGTCTACATGGCCGATGACTGGGTGCAGGACATGAGCTTCCGTAACGATACGGAGCACCCGATCGTGATCCGCGGATTCGGCGGCAACGGGTTCGTCACCTTCCAGCTGTGGACGATCCCCATCGGCCGACAGGTGGTGCTGACCGACGCGGCGACGAGCAACCATCGCGCGGCGATCGAGACGACGCAGGTCGTCGCCAGCATGGCGCCCGGGTCGCGCAAGCGAGTCGAGTACCCGCATGACGGCCACGACGTCAGCCGCACCCGCTTCGTGTACGACGCCAACGGTACCGAGATCCACCGCAACACCTACTTCAGCTCGTACCGAGCGGTGAACGGCATCACCCAGGTTGGCCCGGCGCCGGCCCCGAAGCCACCCGAGCCCCCGGGTGACACCGCCGATGCCGATGCGGAGCCCGCCGCTCCCTGATGCCGCGCGGGTGCGGATGCCGTTCGTCGGCTAGACTTCCGCCCCGTGATCCCCCCGGAGCGCATCCGCAACTTCAGCATCGTCGCGCACATCGACCACGGCAAGTCGACGCTGGCCGATCGCCTGCTGGAGGTCACCCAGACCATCGACAAGCGGCTCATGCAGTCGCAGGTGCTCGACTCGATGGACCTCGAGCGCGAGAAGGGCATCACGATCAAGGCGCGGGCCGTCCGGGTCCATTACGACGCCGCCGATGGGCACACCTACGCCCTCAACCTGATCGATACGCCGGGGCACGTTGACTTCACCTACGAGGTCAGCCGATCCCTGCAGGCCTGTGAGGGAGCCATCCTGGTGGTCGACGCGACCCAGGGGATCGAGGCCCAGACGCTCGCCAACGTCCACCTGGCGATGGCGCAGAACCTCACCATCATCCCGGTCATCAACAAGATCGATCTGCCGTCAGCCGACCCCGAGATGGTCATGGACGAGCTCGAGGAAACCCTGGCGATCCCGCGCGAGGAGGTGCTCCTGGCGAGCGCCAAGGACGGCACCGGCATCCGGGAGATCCTCGAGGCGATCGTGCAGCGGGTTCCGCCTCCGGCGCACGACGCGAGCGCGCCGCTGGCCGGCCTGGTCTTCGACAGCCACTACGACCAGTACAAGGGCGTCGTCGCGTACGTTCGCCTGGCCGCCGGCGTGCTTCGGGATCATGGCCGCATCCGGTTCATGGCCACCGACGCCGAGACCGACATCCTGGAGCTTGGCTACTTCCGACCGCAGCCGGTCCCGACCAAGCGACTGGTAGCGGGCGAGGTCGGATACGTGGCCACCGGTCTGAAGAGCATCCGCGAAGTCCAGGTCGGCGACACGCTCACCTCGGCGGTGCACCCGGCGACCGGACCGCTGCCGGGCTACCAGGAGCCGCTGCCTCTCGTCTTCGCCGGGATCTACCCGCTGCGCGGCGACGACTACCCGGAGCTGCGCGAAGCGCTCGACAAGCTCCATCTCAACGATGCCGGCTTCGTGTACGAGCCCGAGTCGTCGGTTGCACTCGGCTTCGGGTTCCGCTGTGGGTTCCTCGGCCTGCTGCACATGGAGATCACCCAGGAGCGCCTCGAGCGGGAGTTCGATCTCGACCTGATTGCATCCGCTCCCAGCGTCGAGTACCGCGTGACGCTCCATCATCGCGAGGACGAGCTCGTGGTCGACAACCCGGCCCAGATGCCCGGGCCCGGCGAGATCGAGCAGATCAGCGAGCCATGGGTCTCGACGCAGGTCATCACCCCGACCGATTACATTGGGCCGCTCATGGAGCTGGCCACGAGCCGGCGCGGCGAGTTCCAGAACATGGAGTATCTCGACCCGAAACGGGTGAACATGCACTTCCAGATGCCGCTCGGCGAGCTCATCATCGACTTCTACGACCAGCTCAAGAGCCGATCCAGTGGCTACGCCAGCCTCGATTACAGCTACATCGGCTACCGGGTCGGCGATCTCGTCAAGCTCGACGTCCTCGTGAGCGGTGAGCCGGTCGACGCGCTCAGCCTCATCGTGCATCGGTCGAATGCCTACCGCTCGGGCAAGGCGCTGGTCGAAAAGCTCAAGGAGCTGATCCCGCGCCAGATGTTCGAAGTGCCGGTCCAGGCGGCCATCGGCTCGCATATCATCAGCCGCGAGACGATCCGGGCCATGCGCAAGAACGTGCTCGCCAAGTGCTACGGCGGTGACATCACGCGCAAGCGGAAGCTTCTCGAGAAGCAGAAGGAAGGAAAGCAGCGCATGAAGCGGATAGGCTCCGTCGAGATTCCGCAGGAAGCCTTCCTCGCCGTGCTGCGCATGAACGAGAGCGCCGACTGATGCGCCGATGACCTTCTTCGAGTCGCTTCGCCTGGCGATCGCCCTGGGCCTGACGCTGTTCCTCGTCCTGCTGCGCTTCGACTCCGAGCGCATCACGCGGTCCGACTACTTCCGCTACCGCACGCCGTGGATGGGGCCGGTCAGCTACTACATCCTCGTCATCGGCTTCGCGATCGGCATCGCCATCATCCTGCCCTCTGGCCGCGCGCAGCTGTTCCTGACGGGTGGCGATCCCGGCAACACGGCCATCGTGATGCTGGCCTTCACGGCGATCGCGCTGCTGAACGGGGTGGCCCTGGCCTTCCTGCGCTACGGCGGCATCCTGCCCCTGCCGATCGAGCTGCTCCCCAATCGGGTGCTCGGCGCGGCCGCCAACGCGATCAGCGAGGAGCTCCAGTTCCGGTCCATCGTGCTCGGGATGCTCCTGTTCGCGGGCGTCCCGGCGGGATGGGCGATCGCGCTCCAGGCGCTCGTCTACGGCCTCGCGCATCGGCGCCTGTGGCACGACCGCGACTGGTACTTCCTCGCCGGCTCGGTGCTGCTCGGATGGGCCGCGGGCGTGGCGACCATCGAGACCGGCTCGGTCCTCCCGGCCATCGTCGGCCACTTCGCGGTAACGATGAGTCTCTTCGCCTTTGCCGGAGGACGGCTGCGCCAGCGTCCGATCTGAGGCCGATGCGGGCGTGGGGAGGCGGCTACCAGCCCACTGGCGGATGCCTGCGGCGCGGCCGCCGGGCTGCACGCCGCCCAACCCCATGGCCAGCCTCAGCTCCGGAACGGCCGGCGCTGGTCTTCCAGTGGCCCAAGCACCGCCGAGGCGGCCGCCGGACGTCGGTGTCAACGGTCGTAGACTCGGGCCATGGAGCCGTCCCACCACCTCTACGTTCACGTGCCGTTCTGTCGGCTCGTGTGCGCGTACTGCGACTTCGTGACCGTCGGAGG
>JAGXHP010000166.1 GCA_024636135.1 Chloroflexota bacterium | reverse complement strand
GTGCTGGCCGATGCCGCCCACGACGAGCCGATTCGGCTGCCGATTCTCGGGTTCATCGACGGTGCCCAGTCCTGTGCTCAGTCGGGCACACACGAAGGCGTCCCGCACGCGGGACACCGAACGCGGAGTATACGGAAGTGTCCGGTGGAGTGTCAATTGAGCGCACCACCGTCGACTCGTGCGCAGCGTGGCGGCGCCGTCGTGGGGCGCGTGGTGGCGCCGGCGTCGGGCACCTGGCTCGCCGCTGAGCGCAACGGCCAAGCAGTGGCCGACTTGGACCGCCGCCGGGAGCGATGGCCATGCGGGAGACCCCTTCGTCGCCGATCATGGTACGGCCGTGGGGAGATCGGCCACATCCTGGCCGATACTCCCGCGCGTGGATCAGTGGTCGCCCTCCCCCCGCGACTGGCCATGCCGGGAGCTCCGGGGGTTGCGAGCGAAGGTCGCATGGGCCGGGACGCGCGTCGAGGGGCGGCCGCGGTGGCCGCCCCTCGGACGGAACGTGGATCGGGCGATCGGCTACTTCTTGGCCGCCGCCTCTTCCTTCTTCGGCTCCTGGTCCTCGGTCAGCTCGTCGAAGGTCTGCTCCTCGACGGCGGCCTCCATGGCCGGGTTGTTGCCGGTACCCATGAGGTCGGCGACGGTCTCGCCCTCCTCTTCGGCGGCGGCTTCGGCCTCGCCGGTGTCGACGTCACCGTCGCCATCGGCGTCGGGGTCGCCCGCCAGGAAGGCTCGCGCGGCGGCCTCCTCGCGCTGCTGCTCCTCTTCGGCCGGGGAAAGCTGCCCGGCACGCTCGGCCTGGAGGCGTCGCGCCTCGGCGCCGGTCCCTGCGGGGATCAGCTTGCCGATGATGACGTTCTCCTTGAGGCCGATGAGGTGGTCCTTGGCGCCGTTGATCGCCGCCTCGGTCAGCACCCGCGTCGTCTCCTGGAAGCTGGCTGCAGCCAGGAAGGACGAGGTGTTGAGGCTCGCCTTGGTCACGCCCAAGAGCACGGTCTGCGCTGTCGCCGGCTCCCCGCCCTCGGCCAGGATCCGGTTGTTCGTCTCCTCGAACTCGAAGCGGTCGATAAGCTCCGACGGGAGCAGCTCGGTGTCGCCGGGGTTGTCGACGGTCACCTTGCGCAGCATCTGGCGCACGATGATCTCGATGTGCTTGTCGCTGATCGTCACACCCTGGGAGCGATAGACCTTCTGGACCTCGCCGACCAGGAAGCGCTGGACGGTGTCCACGCCCTTGATCTGGAGAAGGTCCTTCGGGTTCATCGATCCCTCGGTCAGCGGATCGCCAGCCAGGACCTCGTCACCGTCACTGACCCGCAGCCTCGCCGAGTGCGGCACCGGGTACTCGCGAACGTCGACCTCCTCGGTGTGGAGGGTCAGCGTCCGGCCCTTCTTTGTGACGCGGCCGGCGGTCGGGGCCTTGATCTCGACCAGGTCGTCGTCCTCGCCGATCCGGGCCAGCAGCTGGCCCTCGGCCACCTCGTCGCCATCGGCCACGAGGATCTCGTGCTGGGCGGTCAGCTTGAACGCCGTGTCGAACGCGTCACGATGCGTGACGCGCACCGCGATCGGCTGGTCGCCCGTGGCCTGCGGCACCTCGACGGTGCCGTCGATCTCGGTCATCGTGGCCTGGCCCTTGGGGATGCGGGCCTCGAACAGCTCCTCGACGCGCGGCAGACCCTGGGTGATGTCCTCGCCGGCGACGCCGCCGGTGTGGAACGTCCGCATGGTCAGCTGCGTGCCCGGCTCGCCGATCGACTGAGCGGCGATGATTCCGACCGCCTGGCCGAGATCGACGAGCTCGCCGGTGGCCAGGTTGCGTCCGTAGCACATGCGGCACACGCCATGGCGCGCCGCACACGTGAGGGGCGACCGAACGCTGACGCGGTCGATGCCCGCGGCCTCGATCTTCTCGAGCGCCGCCTCGTCGATCTCCGCATTGCGCTCGACCAGCACCTCGCCGCTCTTCTCGTCAGTGATCGCGAACGCTGCCATGCGCCCGATGAGCCGATCGAGGAACGGCTCGGGAATCTGCTCCGACTCTTCGGCCGTGATCCAGGTGCCGATATCGGCTCCGCAGTCTTCCTCGCGGGTGATGACGTCCTGGGCCACGTCCACCAGGCGCCGGGTGAGGTACCCGGAGTCGGCGGTGCGCAGCGCGGTGTCGGCGAGGCCCTTGCGGGCGCCGTGGCTCGAGATGAAGTACTCGAGCACGCTCATGCCCTCGCGCAGGTTCGAGCGAATCGGCAGGTCGATGATGCGTCCGGACGGGTCAGCCATCAGGCCGCGCATGCCGGCCAGCTGGTGAATCTGCGTCACCGAGCCCCGGGCGCCGGAATTCGTGATGAGCATGATCGACCCGCGCTCGTCGAGTCCCTTGAGCATCGACTGCGTGACGGCATCGGTGGTCTCGCGCCAGACCTCGACGGTCTGGGTATAGCGCTCGTCCTCGGTGATGAAGCCGCGACGGAACTCGCGGTCGATCCCGTCGACGCGACCCTGCGCATCGGCCAACAGCTTGGTCTTCTGCTTCGGGACCGCAAGATCGTCGACGCCGATCGTGATGCCGGCGGCGGTCGCGTAGCGGAACCCGACCGTCTTGATGCCGTCGACGAGCGTCGCCGTGGCAGCCGGCCCGAGATCGCGGTAGCAACGCGCGATGATCTCCTTGAGACCCTTGCGATCCATCACCTTGTTGACGAAGCCGAGCTCGCGCGGCAGGGCCTGGTTGAAGATCACGCGGCCGGCGGTCGTATCGACGACCTCGGAGTGCGACGTGGTCGTGCCGTCCTCGGCCAGTCCGTCGTGCAGGTCGAGCTCGACCTTCACCGGGGCCTGCACATGGACCTGCCCGAGCTGGGCGGCCATGATCACCTCGTCGGCGCTCGAGAAGGCGCGTCCCGCACCCTTCTCGTCGTCGACCTGGACGGTGAGGTAGTAGCAGCCCAGCACCATGTCGTGGGTGGGTGAGACCACCGGCGACCCATCCGCCGCGGACAGCAGGTTGCGGGTCGAGAGCATGAGCTCCTTCGCCTCGCGCTGTGCCGCTGTCGACAGCGGAACGTGGACCGCCATCTGGTCGCCGTCGAAGTCCGCGTTGAACGCGAAGCACACGAGCGGGTGAATCTGGATCGCCGATCCCTCGACAAGGGTCGGCATGAACGCCTGGATGCCGAGCCGATGGAGGGTGGGCGCTCGGTTCAGGAGAACCGGGTGGTCCTTGATGACGTCCTCGAGCACGTCCCATACCTCGGGGCGCACGCGCTCCACGATGCGCTTCGCGCTCTTGATGTTATGTGCGAAGCCCTTCTCGACGAGCTGGCGCATGACGAACGGCTTGAGCAGCTCGAGCGCCATCTTCTTCGGCAGCCCGCACTGGTGCAGCTTCAGCTCCGGGCCGACCACGATGACCGAGCGGCCGGAGTAGTCGACGCGCTTGCCGAGCAGGTTCTGGCGGAACCGGCCCTGCTTGCCCTTGAGCATGTCGGACAGGCTCTTGAGCCGATGGTTTCCGGTTCCCGCGATCGCCCGGCCACGCCGGCCGTTGTCGATCAGGGCGTCGCACGCCTCCTGCAGCATCCGCTTCTCGTTGCGGATGATGATCTCCGGGGCCTCGAGGTCCAGGAGCCGGCTCAGGCGATTGTTGCGGTTGATGACGCGCCGATACAGATCGTTGAGATCTGACGTGGCAAAGCGACCGCCGTCGAGCTGCACCATCGGGCGCAGGTCCGGCGGGATCACCGGCAGGGTGGACAGGATCATCCACTCCGGGCGCGCGCCGGACTTGCGGAACGCCTCGATCAGGCGGAGCCGCTTGATCGCCTTCTTCCGGCGCTGGCCGGAGGTCTGGCGCATCTCGACGTGCAGGTCCTGGCTGAGCTGATCCAGATCGATCTGCTCGATGATCTTCTTGACGGCCTCGGCACCCATGCCGGCGTCGAACATGCGTCCGTACGTATCGGTCAGGGAGCGATACTCGCCCTCGGTGAGGATGTTGAGCACCTTGACCTCGGCCAGGCGCGCGCGCTCGGTCTTGGCCCACAGGCGGGCGTCATCGGTCTCCTGCTTGACCTGGTCACGCTCGGAGGCGGTGGCCTCCTCGATGCCCGAGGTCAGGTCGGCGACGGAGGTCTGGTACTTCTCCTCCGCGGAGGCGAGGCCCTCCTTGGCGTCCTTCTCGACCGCGGCGACTTCGCCCTTGACGACGGCGCGCAGCTTCGCGAGAGCCTCCTTGGAGGTCTCCCCGGCGCGGCCGATCACCTCGCCGGTGGCGGCGAACACGACGTCGTCGGTCAGCGTCTTGCCAGCCTCCTTGATGGAGGCCTCGACCGTCTGCGCGGCGGTCATCAGCTCATCGGTGCGAGCCGTCTGCTGGTCGGTGATGCGCTGCTTCTCGGATGCGTGGGCGGCCTCGACCTCGGTGCGCTTGTCGGCGACGGCCGACTCGAGCTCCGCCTTCTTCTCGTCGACGAGCGACTGGGCACGGGCGATCCGCTCCTCCGCCTCCTCGTCGATGCGCTGCATCGCCTTGTCGCGCTGCCCCTCATCGACGCGGGTGACGACATAGAGCGCGAAGTAGAGGATGCGCTCGAGGTTGCGCGGGCTGATGTCGAGCAGGATGCCCAGGCGCGAGGGCGTTCCCTTGAAGTACCAGATGTGGCTGACCGGGCTGGCGAGCTTGATGTGACCCATCCGCTCGCGGCGGACCTTCGAGCGGGTGACCTCGACGCCGCACTTGTCGCAGATAATGCCCTTGTATCGAATGCGCTTGTACTTCCCGCAGTAGCACTCCCAGTCCTTGGTGGGACCGAAGATGCGCTCGTCGAAGAGGCCGTCCTTCTCCGGCTTGAGCGTGCGGTAGTTGATCGTCTCGGGCTTGGTGACCTCGCCCTTGGACCACTCGCGGATCTGATCCGGGCTCGCAAGCGAGATCCGGATGGCGTCGAAATTGTTGACTTCAAGCATGAGCGGCGGTGAACTCCTGCGGCGGCATGACGCCGCTGCTGCGCTCGTTGCCAGGGTGGACCAGACCCCGGCTCAGGATGGACCGATGTGGGAGCACGCGCGACGCCGTCCCCGGCGCCGCGGTGCGCGAGCTATTCCTCAAAGCCCTGGAG
>JAGXHP010000165.1 GCA_024636135.1 Chloroflexota bacterium | reverse complement strand
TTTGAAGATTTGTCCCGGTGACGCTAGCGGAGAGGATCCACCCGTTCCCATCCCGAACACGGAAGTTAAGCTCTCCAGCGCCGAAGATACTCGGGGGGCAACCCCCTGGGAAAATAGGTCGTCGCCGGGATAATTCATACGCCAGCCCCGTCGGTTCTGCCGACGGGGCTGTTGGTATCCTGCGTAGGTGGATCGCGTCTGTCCGCTCCTCGGGCTCCAGGGAAACCGCCGCACGGCGATCGACGGCGTCGACGGCGCGCACCGCTGTCACGCGGAGGAGCCCCCCATCCCGGTCGACCGCCAGGAGCAGGCACGCCTGTGCCTTACCCCTGCCCATGAGCGATGTGAGCGCTACCTCGCCCATCTCGCACGGGCCGGGGGTCGCACGGCCGTTGTGGGTGGTCTCGTGTCGACGCGCATGGTCCTGGCACCCGATCCGGCCTGGCGCGGGATCGCCGGTCGGGCCCGCCGCGCCCCGGTCATCCCGACGGTGGCCATCGCGACGGCCGCCCTGGCGCTCGGCATCGGGGGCGCGGCCATGGCGAGCGGGATCGCGTCCGACGGCGGCCTCGCATGGCTGACGGCGCCGAGCACCGACCCGACCCCCCAACCGCCGTCGCCCAGTCCCACGCCGAGTCCGACCCCAGCGGCCACGCCCACGCCAATCCCGACCTCGACCCCGACGTCGTCGCCTTCACCCGCCGCGAGCCCCACCCCGACGGTCGTCCCGACGGTCGTCCCGACACCGGCGCCGCAGCAGTACGTGGTCCAGGAAGGCGACACGCTGGCCGCCATCGCGCAGCAGTTCGGGACGACCGTATCGGCCATCCAGGCACTGAACGGCATCGAGGATCCGAACGAGATCGTGATCGGGCAGGTGCTGCGCATCCGGTGATCGCCGCGGTCACATCGGCGGCTGGCAGGTCCGACAGAACGTCGTCGCCTCGCGCCCTCCGATCTGGCGCAGCTCGCGTCCGCAGCGCGGGCAAGGCTCTCCTCCGCGCAGGTGGACCTTGAGGATCTCGCGGTGCTGGGTCTGGATGTCGGGCGGGACCAGCACGCGGAGCCGATCGATCGCATCGGCGAGAACCCGCCGCATGGCGTTATAAAGCCCCTCGACCTGATCGGGGCCGAGGCTGCTGCGCCGGCGGAACGGCGCCAGGCCGGCCTCCCACAGGATCTCGTCGCTGTAGGCATTGCCGATGCCGGCCACGAAGCGACTGTTGCGGAGCAGGGGCTTGAGCTCTCCGGGATGTCGGCGGATCCGTTCGCGGAACCGGTCGAGCGTGAGGTCGGGGTCGTCGGCATCGGGCCCCATCTCCGTCCACCCCGGGATGGCATCCAGGCCGTCGTCGGCGACCAGGTACAGCTTGCCGAGCATCTCGCGGTCGACGTATCGCAGGTCGTTCCCGTCATCGAGCGTCAGTCGGAGGCCGGTACGGGCGCGGACTCGGTCGGCGGTCGAGGTCAGCCAGAAGCGCCCGGCGAGCATCGCGTTCGCGGCGAGGGTGCGCCGCTCGCCGGACGCGAGCGTGAAGGGAAGGAGCAGGAACTTCCCGCGGCGGCGTGTGTCACCCAAGGTCGCGCCGGCCAGGTCAGCCAGCTCGGCTGGCGTGGCGCGCAGCAGGATGGGCGTCGGAGCGCTCGCTTCGATGACGTGACGGCCCGATACGCGTCGCACCAGCTCTTCCGCCACGACGGTCAGATCCGGGAGCTCAGGCATGCTTGTCGGAAGGCATTTGACCGTATGGTATGCTTCGCGGGCCGTGTGGCAGACAACCCCATAGGCGCGCGCGAGCGTCGTCAGTTCGTCGGCAGGCGAGAAGGAGCACCGAGTCGTTTCATCTGAGACCACCAGGACGCACCTGACAGCATCGGCCGGTGACGGACGCCCTCGCGTGGAGGGCGTCATCTGTTTTCACGGACACTTACCGACAGGAGCGTATTGATCACTTGACCCAACAGAGCAACGAGGCGCCGAGGGCCGACGAGACCCCGGACATCGCCTCGGACCCGGTCCCCGAGACCACCGTGGATGCCGCGGACGCCGCATCCCCCGACACGACCCCCGCGGACGATGCCCCCAGCCAGTCCGAGACCGCAGCTGGAGAGGCAGAGGGCGAGCCCCTCGACTCACCGGAGCCAGTAGCCGTCGAGGTCGTCGCCTCGGAGCCGGCAGCCCCGGCCCCGGACGCCGTCCATGAGGGTGACACCACGCCGGAAGTCTCCGCCGATTCGGCGGATGTCGACGCATCCCCCGCGGCCGCCCCCGAGACGGTGGCGACGGACGAGGCGAAGCCGGCGCCGGACGTGGCCGCCGCCCCGCCGGAGGCCGATGCGCCTGCGGTCGAGGAAGAGCAGCCCGCCGCGGTTCCGCCGACCAACGAGTCGATGACGATGGCCGAGCTGCTCGACCACCCCGACAACGAGGTCAAGAGCCTCAAGCATGGTGACGTGGTCGAGGGAACCGTCGTCCGCATCGACCCGGACGAGATCCTCGTCGACTTCGGGGGCAAGAGCGAGGGCGTCGTCAGCAACCGCGAGCTGATGAACCGCCGCGGACCGCGTGACGGCGATGAGAATCGCGCCGAGCTCAACGTCGGCGACGAGGTCCTCGTGTACGTGCTGCAGCCCGAGTCGCCCGAGGGGCACGCGGTGCTGTCTCTGCGCCGTGCCGGTCTCGAGCGCAAGTGGCGCGCGATGCAGGAGCGCTTCGACGCCGGAGAGATTGTCGAGGCCCGCGTCATCGACCACAACAAGGGCGGCCTGATCGTCGACCTTGGCGTGCGCGGCTTCGTGCCGATCAGCCAGATCGTCGACTTCCCGCGCCGTCCGCGCGACGAGCAGCCACGTGACGCGGCCCAGGAGATCGCCGAGAAGCTCCAGCCATTCGTCGGCCGCACGCTGCGCCTGAAGATCCTCGAGGTCAACCGCAAGGCGAACCGCCTCATCCTGTCGGAGAAGGTCGCCCTGTACGAGGAGCGCCGCGAGAAGCGCGACGAGCTGTTCAGCAGTCTGGAGACCGGTCAGAAGGTCACCGGCGTGGTCCGCAGCATTGCCCCGTTCGGCGTGTTCGTCGACCTCGGCGGGATCGACGGCCTGGTCCACAAGAGCGAGCTGAGCTGGAACAAGGTCAACAACCCGGAGACCGCCCACCAGATCGGCGAGGAGGTCGAGGCCGAGGTCATCGACATCAACCACGAGCGTGGCCGCATCAGCCTGTCGATTCGACGGCTGCAGCCCGACCCGTGGCAGGAGTCGGTGGCCAAGTACAAGATCGGCGACGTGATCGAGGGAACGGTCACCAAGCTCGTGAACTTCGGCGCGTTCGTCCGCGTCGAGGAGGGCCTCGAGGGCCTGATCCATATCAGCGAGCTGTCGAACCAGCGGGTTGCGCATCCGGGCGACGTCGTCCAGGAGGGCCAACAGATCAAGCTGCGGATCATCAGCCTCGACTCGGAGCGCCATCGCCTGGGGCTGAGCCTCAAGCAGGCCGAGGACCGTGCAGCGCCCGCGCCGCGCGAGGACCGGCCGCGCCGCGACCGCGCCCCGCGCCGCGATCGGTTCGACTACCGGCCGGAGGACGCAACTGCGGAGCCCGAGGGCGGCATCGACAGCACGATGGCCGCGGCCTTCGCCAGCTCTGGATTCCTCGACCAGCTGCGGTCGGGAGATGAGGCCGTCGACGAGGCCGCCGATGAGCCGGCGGTCACCGATGACGCGTCGAATGGCGTCGCCGCGACCGAGGTAACGGTTGAGGCGACCGAGGAAACGGTTGAGGCCACCGAGGAGACCGTCGAGGCGACCGAGGAGACGGTCGAATCGGCCGAGACCGAAGCGCCCGAGTCTGAGGAGGCGAAGGCCTAGGCCGATCGCACGGCCCCGCCGGGGCCATGGCTGCGACTCGCGGGAGCGGGCCTTCGGGTCCGCTCCCGCTCATTTCGGGGCGAACGTTTGATCGAAGCGTCGCCGTCCTGCGTATGTACTTCACCAGCTGGTGCGACGCAGCGTTGACAGCGGCGCGCGGCATCGGTGCCGTACACTCACCACAAGACCGACGCACGAGAGCGGGCGACATGGATCGATTCGACAAGTTCACCGATCGGGCGCGGAAGGTTCTCACCCTGGCTCAGGATGAGGCCCAGCGTTTCAATCACAACTACATCGGGACCGAGCATCTGCTGCTCGGACTCGTCCGCGAGGGCGAGGGCGTTGCTGCGCGCGTGCTCGAGAACATGAATGTCGAGCTGTCCAAGGTGCGCACCGCCGTCGAGTTCATCATCGGTCGCGGTGACCGCCCGGTCGTCGGCGAGGTGGGGCTCACGCCCCGCGCCAAGCGCGTCATCGAGCTGGCGATCGACGAGGCGCGCCGCCTGGGCCATAACTACATCGGCACCGAGCACCTGCTGCTCGGACTCGTCCGCGAGGGCGAGGGCATCGCGGCCGGTGTGCTCGAGAGCCTGGGAGTGAATCTCGACAAGGTCCGCCACCAGGTGATCCACGTCCTCAGCCAGTCGAGCAGCACGACGCCGACGCAGGAGACGAAGCGGCCGAGCAAGACACCGACCCTGGACCAGCTGGGCATCAACCTCACCGAGGCAGCTCGCTCCGGCGCCCTCGACCCGGTCATCGGGCGCGAGAAGGAGATTGAGCGCGTCATCCAGATCCTGTCGCGGCGGCGCAAGAACAACCCCGCCCTGATCGGCGAGCCGGGCGTCGGCAAGACCGCCATCGCGGAGGGCCTGGCGCATCGGATCGTGAGCGGCGATGTGCCGGAGACGCTGGCCGACAAGCGCGTTCTGACCCTCGACATCGGGTCGCTGGTGGCCGGGACGAAGTACCGCGGCGAGTTCGAGGAGCGCCTGAAGAAGATCATCGAGGAGCTGCGGAACTCGTCCGACAGCGTCCTCTTCATCGACGAGCTCCACACGCTGGTCGGCGCCGGGGCCGCGGAGGGAGCCATCGACGCGGCGAACATCCTGAAGCCGCCGCTGGCGCGCGGTGAGCTGCAGTGCATCGGCGCCACCACGCTCGACGAATATCGAAAGTACATCGAGAAGGACTCGGCGCTCGAGCGCCGGTTCCAGCCGGTCATGGTCGACGAGCCGACCGTGGACGAGGCCATCGCAATCCTGTTCGGCATCCGCGAGCGCTTCGAGGAGCACCACAAGGTCAAGATCAGCGACGAGGCGGTCAAGGCGGCCGTGGACCTCAGCGTCCGCTACGTCGCCGATCGCGCCCTTCCGGACAAGGCCATCGACCTCATCGACGAGGCCGGATCACGGGTCCGGCTGCGCTCCTCGTCTGCCCCTCCCGAGATCAAGGCCGCGCAGGCCGCACTGGCGGAGGTCACCGTCCAGAAGGACGAGGCGATCGCCGGCCAGGACTACGAGGCCGCGGCCCGCCTTCGCGACGAGGAGGCCAAGGGCAAGGAGAAGATCGACGAGCTCAAGGCCAAGTGGCACGAGGACCAGGGCAAGGAGACGCCCATCGTCACCGACGAGGACATCGCCCAGGTCGTGAGCATGTGGACCGGGATCCCGGTCATTCGCATCAGCGCCGAGGAATCGGAGCGACTGCTTCACATGGAGGACGCGCTCCACAACCGGGTCATCGGCCAGCAGGAGGCGATCGTCACCATCAGCCGGGCCGTGCGGCGCGCACGGGCCGGCCTCAAGGACCCAAAGCGCCCCATCGGCTCATTCATCTTCATGGGTCCCACCGGTGTGGGAAAGACGGAGCTGGCGAAGGCGCTGGCCGAGTTCATGTTCGGCTCCGAGGACGCTCTCGTGAAGATCGACATGAGTGAGTTCATGGAGCGCCACAACGTGTCGCGGCTGGTCGGCGCCCCGCCCGGCTACGTCGGCTACGACGAGGGCGGTCAGCTCACCGAGGCGGTGCGGCGCAAGAGCTACAGCGTGGTGCTCCTCGACGAGATCGAGAAGGCGCATCCCGAGGTCTTCAACATCCTCCTCCAGATCCTGGAGGACGGGCACCTGACCGACGCCAAGGGCCGCCGGGTCGACTTCCGCAACACCGTCATCATCATGACCAGCAATGTCGGTGCCCATCAGATGCAGCGCGACACGTCGATCGGCTTCCGCGCCGCTGCCGATGGCGAGGCCGCGCAGATCGCCTCCGACTACGAGCGAATGAAGGACAAGGTTCTCGGCGAGCTCAAGAACACGTTCCGTCCGGAGTTCCTCAACCGGATCGACGCGACCGTCGTCTTCCGGCAGCTCACGCGCGAGGAGATCCGTGAGATCGTCGACCTCCTGCTCGCTCGGGTCACGGAGCAGCTGGCCGGCCAGGAGATGGAGCTGATCGTCAGCGATGCCGCCAAGGACGCGATCATCGCCAAGGGGTACGACCAGGCGTACGGCGCTCGGCCGCTGCGCCGCGAGATCCAGAACCAGATCGAGGACGCGCTGGCGGAGCGGATGCTCCAGGCGAGCTTCACGAGCGGAGACACGGTCCTGGTCGACGTCGGACCGGATGGCGCCCTGACCATCGAGCGTGGCGGGACACCGAAGCGACAGCCGGCAAAGGC
>JAGXHP010000164.1 GCA_024636135.1 Chloroflexota bacterium | reverse complement strand
GCCCGAGGGCGCGGAGCCATCGGCGACCGTGCGCGAGGACGTGCTCTCCGGCGCACCCTTCGCGGACGGCGGAGCCGGCGCCCTGCCATTGTTCGTGCTCGGTGGCGGAATGTCGCTGGCCGGCGCGGCCATCCTCGGCTGGCAGGTGAGGCTCCGTCGTCGTCGGCGCGCGAATCGCTGAACCAGGCGTGCGGATCGCGGTGTTCCACGTACCCAGTTCGTGAATGGTCGCCCGTCTCGCATCTGGCACGTGGTGTTTCTGGCCGCGTACGCTCTCGTCCGTGCCCTCGATCCGCTTCTGCGTTGGACCTGGTTCAGCGTGGGATTGGGGATCACGTCGCGGGTCACGGTCATCGGGCGTCGAAGCGGCCGGCAGCGCAGCGTCCTCGCGGGACTGATCCGGGTCGATGGCACCTGGTACATCGGCCATCCCAACGGCGAGGTTGCCTGGACGGCGAACCTGCGCAGCGCCGGCGAGGCGATTGTGGCGCCGCGGCCGGAGGCGCCGATCGAAGTGAGGGCCGAAGCGCTTCCGCTCGGCCCGGAGCGCGACGTCGTGATCTACGCCACGGCCGAGCAGCAGCCGTTCCCGGCCAACCTGCTGTATCGCGGGGCCCGTCGCCACATCCTCAGTGAAGGTCGCTACTTCCGCCTGACGATGCGCTGATCCAAAAACGCCGATCGGCGCGCCGGAATGTGGCCGGAGGGCCGCGTCGGGCGCCGCGTCGCCGATATTTCGGCGGGGGCTCGCGCAATCGGCGCCCCGAGGCGCTGATCGAGCTCACCTACGGCCGATACATCGGCGGCAGCGCGCCCAGAAGGGCCCCCAAGCGCTGCTGCGCCGATATATCGGCGACGACGAGGGGACCGCCCCTAGTCGCGCGTCGCCAACGGGCGCCATGCCCGCAGCCCGATGGCGGCCGCGAGCGCAAGGAGCAGCGCGCCGAGCAGGCTCGTCGACCCGTCCGTCACGGGCAGTGCCGTGTCGGGCTGCTCGCTGCCGCCTGCGAGCTGGCCGCGGATCGCTCCGCCGGGGAACTCCTCGGTGTGGATGTTCACGTAGTAGCCGGCCGGATCGTCGATGATCGACTGGAGCGCGTCGCCGTCCTGGTCGGACACGCAGCCTTCGCTCGTGCCGTCGAAGCCGTCGACGTCAAGTGGGACCACGACGTCGCCCGATTCGCCCTCGGCACCGACGTGGATGTGTGACTGCACGACGGCGCCGATGTCCTCGGCGCTCAGCTCCCAGCATGCCTCGCCCGTCTCGGGGTCGAGCGTGATCGTCGCCGAGCCCGTGCCATCGGCGGCGGTCTCCGCGTCGCCGGCGAGGTCGGCGGTCAGGGTCGTCTCGGCGGCCTGCACGACGCTCGCCAGGGCGAGGGTGGCGGTCAATCCGAGGACGAGGGCAGTGAGTGGACGATTTCGGGTGCGCATGCTGCGAGTTCCTCCTGCGTGCGGCGGCGGGCGACATCGGCTCCGCGCCATCGCTGAACAGTTCGCGGCCGGTTACGGACGGCGCGGGTGGTAGGGGACGTCGGCGACGATGGTGTTCGGGCGGGCGAACAGCCGCAGTTTGAGTCGGAGCGCGGTCTGGTTGTGGAGCAGGTTCTCCCACCAGTGCTTCGGCACGAACTCCGCGAGTACCACGAGGATGGGGCGATTCGGTGCCTGGCGCTGCAGCGCATCCATGTAGGCCAGGAGCGGCCCGATGAGCGCCCGATACGGCGATTCGACCACCACGAGCTCGGTCGTTCCGGCCCACTCGGGCCAGCGCGCGCGAATGGCATCCGCCTCCGCCGGGTCGTTGGTGACGTGCACCGCCACGGCCGACGGGCTGATTGAGTTGGCGAATGCGATGGCCTGCCGCGCCGGTCGATCGAGCCGGGCGATCGGCACGATGACAATCGGCCGGGCCGCCTTCTCCCCCTCGTCGGGGATGCGGTCGAGCGCGAGCGCCGCCTCCATCTCCTGGTAGTGGCGGTTGATGGCACGCAGCAGGAGCATCAGCAGCGGCACCAGGACGATGACCAGCCACGAACCCTGGAAGAAGTTGCTCGTGCCGACGACGACCGCCACCACCGCGGTGGTCAGCGCGCCGAGCCCGTTGATTGCCAGGCCGGGACGCCAGCCGGGCTCGCGCCGGCGCCACCAGCGGACGAGCATTCCGCCCTGCGACAGGGTGAAGGCGATGAACACGCCGAGCGTGTAGAGCGGGATGAGCCCGCTCACGCTGGCGTTGAAGCCGACGAGCAGGCCGATCGCCATGAGCGACAGCGCGACGATGCCGGTGGTGAAGGCGAGCCGTTCGCCTCGGAACGCGAACTGGCGGGGCAGGTAGCCGTCGCGCGCCAGGAACGACGAGAGCCTCGGAAAGTCGGCGAAGCTCGTGTTGGCGGCCAGGACGAGGAGGAGCGCCGTCGAGATCTGCGCCACGACGAGGATCGTCCCGTCGCCGGTGAGGTGGCGCACGAGCTGGCTGAGGACGGTCTGCTCCTCGGTCGGGTCCGGCACGATGCCGATCGACGTCACGAGGTAGGCGATCCCGACGAACAGGATCCCGAAGATGATCGCGGCCCAGGTCAGGGTGATGCGCGCGTTGCGCCACTCCGGCGACTTGAAGGCCGGCACGCCGTCGGAGATGGCCTCGACGCCGGTCAGGGCCACGGCGCCCTGGCTGAAGGCACGGAGGATGAGGAACAGGCCGAGGGCCTGGCCGCCCTGCTCGACGCCGATCCACGCGGCGGGCGCCCGGTATTCGGGGATATCACCGAACAGCGATCGCGCCACGCCGTATCCCAGGATCCCGAGCATGATCACGATGTAGGCGTAGGTCGGCACCATGAAGATCGTTCCGGACTCGCGGATGCCACGCAGGTTGCCGAGCATGAGCACGACCACCATGCCGACGCCGATGAGCACCCGCTCGGGGTAGATCTCCGGCACGATCGAGGTCAGCGCCGCCACGCCGGCCGACACGGACACCGCGACCGTCACCACGTAGCCGATGAGCAGCGCCGCGGCGGCAAGGATGCCGGCCGTGCTGCCGAGGTTGTCGCCGGCCACGAGGTAGCTGCTCGCGCCCTTCGGGTAGGCCTTGATCGTCTGCCGGTACGACAGCGTGACGATCGCCAGCATGACCGTGATGAGGCCAGCCAGCGGCAGGGTGAGGGTCAGCACGCCGGTCCCGGCCAGCGCCAGGACCCGCATGATCTCCTCGGGCCCGTACGCCGATGAGCTGATGTTGTCGCTGGAGAAGATCGCGAGCGCCTTGACCTTGGTGAGCCGCTCGTGCTCCTCGCGCTCGCTGCTGATCGGACGGCCGATGAGCCCCGTGCGCACCCGGCGCAGGCCGGCCTTCCAGCCGCGGCGCTCCAGGATCGTGCGCTCCGTGGCGATCAGCTCGCCTTCGTCCTCGCCCCGCTGGAACTCACTCTCGAATGGCCGGACGATCCGGACGTAGGCATCACCCGGGCGCTTCCCGCGCTTCTTCTCCCGGACCTCGAGGAGCGGATCGACCCAGTCGGGATCGGGAGGGCGAGATTGGCGCGTCACGGCGCGCTACGGTAGCACCGCGCGATCAGATACGGATCGCGATTCCCTCGTGCGGCCGCAGCTTGATGCGGTCGAGGTTAACCGTGCCGGCCCGCTCGGTCGTGGCAACGACGATCTCGCCGGCTCCGCCGTTCACTTCTGCGAGGTCGCACGGCCCATCGCCATCCCCGGTGTTGAGAAGGACGAGCACGCGTTCGTCATCGGCCTCTCGCAGCCATGCCAGGACGCCGGGTCCGACGCCGAAGATGGAGCGATGCCGGCCGTGTCGCAGCGCCGATGACGCCCGGCGCACCGCGAGCAGGCGGCGGTAGAGACTGAGCAGCGAAGCGGGATCGCTGGCCTGGCCGGCGACGTTGCGCGATGCGGGATCGACGAGCGGCAGCCACGCGGTGCCCGTCGTGAAGCCGCCGCTGGGTGTCGCATCCCACTGCATCGGCGTGCGGTAGCCGTCCCGGCCGGCCCGATCGAAGGGCGGGTCGGGCAGGATCGCCGGATCCGCGTCGACCATGCCGATCTCCTCGCCGGCGTAGAGCACGGCCACGCCCCGCAGAGTGATCAGCAGAAAGGCGGCGGCCCGGGCTCGCTCGGATCCCCAGCGGGTGGCGTGGCGGGACTGGTCGTGGTTGCTCAGGGCGTAGGTGGGGATAGTGTCGGGCGGGTGCAAGGCCTCGGAGCGCTCGATGGCGAGCGTCAGGTGCTGGTGCTCCCAGGGCGTGAGGAGCAGCTCGAAGTTGAACGCGAGGTGGAACTCGTCGTCGGCGCCGTGACCGAGGTAGCCCGCCAGCTCCTCGACCGGGAGGTACGCCTCACCCACGAGGACCCGGCCCGGAAACTCTTCCGCGACTTCGCGCAGATGGCGGATGACGTCGTGGACCTCCGGCCGGTTCAGGCTCCACAGCGGATCCTGGCCGGCGTCGCCCCCGAGTCCGGGGATGGCATGCGGCCGACGGTCGGGCGGGTTGTCGCGGAACCGGTCGTCCTTGATGGCGGCGAAGATCGCGTCGACGCGGAAGCCGTCCACCCCGCGCGCGAACCAGAAGCGCATGACGTCGCCGATGGCGGCGGCCACCGCGGGATTGCGCCAGTTCAGGTCGGGCTGCTCGGGGTAGAACGAGTGCAGGTAGTACTGGCCGCTGGCCTCATCCCACTCCCAGCTCGATCCGCCGAAGGCCGCCTCCCAGTTCGAGGGCGGACCCCCACCCGGCCCGGCGTCGGCCCAGATGAACCAGTCGCGCTTCGGGCTGTCGCGACCGGCGCGGGCCTCCATGAACCATGGATGCTCGATCGAGGTGTGGCACGGCACGAGGTCCATGAGGAAGCGCAGTCCACGCGCGTGACAGGCCGCGATCAGCTCGTTGAGATCGGCGAGCGTTCCGTATTCCGCGGCGACGTCGGTGTAGTCGCTGATGTCGTAGCCGAAGTCGTGAAGCGGGGATGGGTAGATCGGCGAGAGCCAGATGGCGTCGACGCCGAGCGCGCCATCGGCTCCGGCGAGGTGGTCGAGCCGGCTGGCGATTCCGGCAAGGTCGCCGATGCCGTCGCCGTCCGCATCCGAGAAGCTGCGGGGATAAATCTGGTAGATGGCGGCGCCGTCCCACCATCGGTCGGGCTTGGAGGTCACGCCTACCGATTCTAGGGGTCGGGGACCGTCCATTCCGCCGTGTTCCGCAGCCGCGTCCACGACGCGACCCGCGGGACTGCCCGAAGCACATTCCCGGGCTCGAGCCGGGCTATTCCACGCTGATCAGGACGCCATCGCCTTCTGGGCTTTCGACGTCGATGATCGGGCCGACAACGCCGGCGTCGACGGCCTCGCGGATCCGATCGCTCTGGTCGCCGCCGATGCCGGGAACGAACTTGAGCGCCGTATCGACGAAGCCGATCGGGATGCGAAGGTTGACGACCTGCCGCCCGTGCTCGGTGACCCGGATCCGCAGCTGACGACCGCCGGGGCGGCCCGCCCGATCGGCCAGGCGCTCTCGCACATCCTCGACACGCTGCTGCGCGTCGCCAACACGGCGCTGTGCCTGCTCGAGGCGGCGCGCGACCCGATCCGCCACGCCTCCGCGCTCCTCGGTGCGATCTCGCTCCGCGCGCGTGAGCGCGTCGATGATCGGCGCAGCCTGCTCGGGGGTCAGCGTTCCGTCCGCGACCAGGCGCAGGACGGTCTCGAGCTCCTCAGGCATCGTTCGATCCGCCCGCCAGGCGGCGCGCGGCCTCGTCGACGTCGATCTCGCCGTGCTCGAGTGCGCGGAGGACGGAAAGCTGATCGTCCGGCGCGCCGGAAGTCGACGGAAGCGGCGGAACAGGTGGAAGAGGTGGCGTCCTCGGCTCGGGGACCTGCGGTGCCCGGCGCGGGGCATGGACCTCGACGTCGCCGGACATCGAGCTGAACAGGAGCTGCGGCCGGCCATTGCCGATGACGTAGCGCCGCCGGTCACGTGAGCCCTCGGTCCGGTGGGGGAGCCGAATGTCGACGTCCGTGGACAGGCCGCGCACCTCGATCGTCAGATCCTGCCCGACGCCCAGGGTGAGGTCGCCGCTCACCGTCTCGACCCGATGCTGCGGCCCATCGTCGAGGACGCCCTCGACCTCGATGTCGCCGCTGACCGTCGTCGCCCGCATCTGCCCGAGGCCCGGCCCGACAGCGGACACATCGCCGCTGACCGTGTTGACGTCGAGGTGGTCGATCCGGCTGTCCGCTCGCAGGCTGATGTCGCTCGAAACGCCCTTGATACGCAGGGTGCCCCCCGCCCGATCGAGGACCAGGTCGCCCGACACCGTCCGGTACTCCTGGGATCCTCGGAAGCCCGACGCGGTGACGTCCGCGCTGACGCCGTCGTAGCGCAGGTCGCAGCCGGGTGGTGCGCTCACCTCGACCGTTGCCCCGGGACGGCCGCCGGCCCCGAACAGCCGCGCCAGAGCGCCGAGTCCCGACGACGCGGAGTACTCAGGCTCCGCGACCTCGAGCGATCCGCCGGCGTCGTTCACGCGGTAGCGCGAGCGTTCGAAGATCTCATCGGCGGCAGCATCCGAATCCGCCCGGATCTCGAACGTCACGCGGACGCGCGCGGTCGCTCCGTCGGCAGCGCGCATCTCGACATCCGGATCGGTGACGCGGAGGGTGAGCCGGCCGCTCTCGCCGATGTCGTGCTCGATCTCCTGGGTGCGGGTAAAGGTTGCCATCAGGCATCGGCTCCGAGACTGCGCAGCGCGGCCGCGGCCTCATCGGCGTCGATCTCGCGGCGTGCCAGACGCTCGAGGATCTCGCGTCGGCTCGTGGCCGGATCGGCTTCCGCGTCGGCTCCGTCGTCGAGCGCCTCGCCGTCCGACAGACCGAGCGAGCGAATCAATGCGTCGACACGGGCCCGGACGGTGGGGTAGCTGATGCCGAGCTCGCGCTCCATCTCCTTCAGGTTGCCGCGGGAGCGGAGAAACGACTCGAGCAGGCTCATCTGCTCGCGGTCGAGGCGGCCGAATCGGCCGACGCTGAACTCGCCCTCGAGCGCTGTCCCGCAGCTACGGCAGTGGAGGCGTGCAACGGAGAGCTCACCGCTGCACACCGGACAGGTGGCGATGACGTCGTGCCCCACGGTTAGCGTCGTCCCTTGGTGCGCGGCTCGCGGCGTTCGGGCGCCAGGCGATGGAT
>JAGXHP010000163.1 GCA_024636135.1 Chloroflexota bacterium | reverse complement strand
GTCCAGCAGCAGCACCGTGCTGCTGACCGTCGTCTCCTCCGAGCGCGCCACCTCGAAGTCCTGCGGCCCGATGACGACCGGCGTGCCGGGACCACCGCGGCTCATGGCGTTGAACAGGGTGCGGTTGATGTCGACCGCAAAGGCGTCACCGAACTCGTAGGGCTTCGTCTCCTCGGTCGGCTCGCCACCGCGTCCGGCACGAGGTAGCGCGTGCGATCCGAATCCGTCGCGTCGCAGGCGGCTGAAGATGTCGGTCAGAGCACGCATTCCGAGCTTGCGCGCGGCCCGGGGAGTGAGGTCCAGCCTGCCGCCCTCGCGCTCGAGGTACCCGGCGTCAGTGAGGGCACGGGTCAGCTCCCGGAGCTGGTCGAGGTCGTCGATCGCATCGTCGCCGGCGAGGTCGCGCAGCGCATCGGCATCCACGCGATCGAGCGCATCGGGGTCGCGCGCGGCGCCGAGCGCCTCCTCCATCGCGTCGTACTGCTGCTGCCGATCGATGGCCGAGAGGGCATCGGCAAGGCCCATCGGCTCATCGCCCTCGAACGGATACGGCTCGCCGAAGGGCAGGTCGGGACGCGCCGCCTGGAGGTTGCCGGCCAGGCGCGACATGTCGATCTGCAGCCGATCGTCGCGCAGCAGATCGTCCATCATCGACCGCAGCTCGTCCCGCATCTCGGGCGACATGCTGTTGAGCAGCGAGGCCATCTGCGACGCCTGCCGATGGAGGTGCTCGATCAGCTCGTCCACGCTCCCGATGCCAGGCGGGAAGTAGCGACCGTGCTGCGCCATGAACGACGCGAAGTCGCTGGTGGTATCGGCGCCGGTGGCGTGCTTCTCGAGCAGCTGGTTCAGGTCACGGACCATGGCGCGGATACCGTCGAGGTCCTCCGGTGTGACGCGCTCCACGCCTTCCTTCAGACCCTGGAAGTAGGTCTGGAGCACCTGGCTGCGCAGCTCGTCGGTCAGTGCGGCGAAGGCATCCCGCGCGGCGTCGTCCATGAACTCGTAGTCGGAAAGCCCATGCAGCCGGCCCGCGAGGTTCGGCGGGAGTGCATCGAGCCGATGCTCCCTCTGGCGCGCGGTGCGCCGCATCACCTGCTCGCCCATGCGGGCCTGGTCCTGCTCCTCGCCCGGCGCAGCGTCGAGGGCTCGCTGCTCAGCCTCTCGAACGCGCTCCCCGATCCCCTGCCGCTCGGTCTCGAGAATCTCCTCGAGCCGCTGGTTCATCTGGTCGAGGACCCCGTCGAGGTTCGCCTGCTCGAGCTCCGCCTGGCGGCGCGCGCGAAGCCGCTCCATGATCTTGCGCAATCCCGGAACGTCTCCTCCGCGCGTGCCGCGCAGGCCGCGCTGCATGAGCCGCTGGAGGGCTCGGCGGATGTCGCCCTCGGCCAGGATGTCGTCGGACAGCGCGTCGAGCACGTCGTCCGCGTCGAAGGCCGGCAGCTGTTGGCTGCCGTCCCAGCGGGAGTAGCGGAGGGTGCTCACGGTAGTGCGCAGCCTAGGCCGATGTGGGGCGAGCGTCCATCACCCGCCGCTCCCGGGTCACACGGTTTCGAGGTCGCTGAGCACGAGCTCCCGGTCGTCGTCCTCCGCGATGGCCACGGCCAGCCCGCGAGCCCTGGCCAGGGCACTCTCCGCGGCGGCACCGTCCCCGGCGACGCGATTGGCGCGAGCGATCGCCTCCCACGCGAACGCGATGTCGAAGTCACCGATCCCGTGCTCCTCGCACAGGGCGAGGCAACGGCGGGCGTGCCACAGCGCGGGCTCGGATCGGCCGAGCACGGCGTAGACCCGCGAGCACTGCCACTCGCCGCGCGCGAGGTGAATCGGCTCTCCGACCTCGCCCCAGTGATATCGCGAGGCATGTGCCGCGTGCAGCATCTCGTCGTCGCCGGCGGGCGATCGATCCGGTTGCTCGAGGAGCGTCCACACGTGGTTGAACAGCTCGACGGCGAGCTGCCGGCGGACATCGGCATCGGCATCGAGCGTGGTGGTGGTCGCGGTCGTCATGATCGGCTCCTCGTGATCGATTGCCCGGTTCAGCCAGTGGATCTGGCGCTGGGTTCGTGACAGGAATGCGGCAAGCCGCGCGCGGTGCGCCTTCAGCAGGTCCGCGCGTGCTTCCGGTGTGGCCTGCACGACGGCACGGATCTCGGCCAGGCCGAGGTCGAGCTCACGAAGTCGCGCGATGAATCGAGCGTCCTCGAGCTGCGCGGCGGCGTACGACCGATACGACGTCTCGTCATCGACGCGCGCCGGGACGAGAAGGCCAACCTCGT
This sequence comes from Chloroflexota bacterium, assembly GCA_024636135.1. Classification (GTDB taxonomy): domain Bacteria; phylum Chloroflexota; class Limnocylindria; order QHBO01; family QHBO01; genus JACDBZ01. Next base: position 16,576 of record JAGXHP010000163.1, on the reverse strand, counting down.
GATAGTGACGCAGCGCTCCGATCGTCAGCCCGGCAAGGCGTCCGAATCGGCCGATCGGCAGCAGCGTGTCATCCATGGGAGGCAGCATGCGGTCTCGGGTAGGTCGAGAGTCAAGCCCCGAGTTCGGGAGGCAGCTCGGCGAGCGGGATCGGCTCGGGTGGTTCCGCGGGCGGGTCCACCAGCCGCATCCCGTACCAGGCGACGTCGTGCCACGCCCCGAACTTGTAGCCGACCTGCTCGTAGACGCCGATGCGACGCATGCCGATTGCTCGGTGCAGCGCGACACTCGCCGGGTTCGGTGGCGCGATTCCCGCATAGACGTTGACGAAACCCTGACGTCGCAGGATCGGCAGCAGCGCGTCATACAGCAGCCGGCCGATGCCACGCCCGCGGTGCGCGGGTGCGATGTAGGCGGACACGTCGACGGACCAGCGATAACCGGCCCGCTCACGGTGGCGACTGGCGTATGCGTAGCCGACCACCTCGTGGCTCGGCACGTCCTCCGCGACGAGCCACGGCGTCCACGCCTGGGTGCTGCGAATGCGTTCGGCGAACTCGGCCGCGTCGGGCGGGACCTCCTCGAACGTGGCGACGGTGCCCTCCACGGCGGGTCGGTAGATCGCCGCGACCGCGCCGGCATCCCGCTCGGGATCAGCCAGACGAATGAGGTGGCTCATCGGTGCATGATGCGGCATGCTGACTGCAGGAGGCAGAGCCATGAGCACCAACGATATTCACGGTGTTGAGAGGGGCTGGAAGGTCAAATCATCCGACGACGAGGACATCGGGACCGTCGTGGAGGCCAGCGAGCGGCATATCCTCGTCAAGTCCGGCCTTATCAGCACGACCGAGCGGTACCTGCCGTCGGCGAGTCTGGCGCATGTCTGGCCGGAGCAGAAGGAGATCGGAATCTCCCTCACGTCCGCCGATATCGAGGCCGGCGACTGGTCCGAGCCGCCGGACGACGGCCCTCGGACCGAGGGCGCCCCGCTCAACGAGGAGTCAGACGCCGATGTCGCCGATGCGATGCGCGGGGACATCGGCGCGAAGCCGCAGACTCCACGCGACGACTGACACTCGGAGCCCTCAGCCGGCGGCGTGTTGCAGCACCCGCCCATCGGGAGCGACGCGCACCACCGTCGGCACCAGCGTGACACCGTATTTGCGGGCGAGGTCCGGGCGCTCTCGCACGTCGACGCTCACCCAGGGCATGGTTCCCGCGCCGAGTTCAGTGATGAGCGAGCGGCAATCAGTGCACAGGGGATGGCTGAACGCCACGAGGAGCTCGCCCGGCGAGTGCCCCACAGTCGGCGAGCCAAGTTCGGCCAGCTCCACGCGATCAAACTCGTGCCGGCGGATGCCACTCAGTCGCGCGCGAACCCGGTACATCTCGCAACCTGCGCAGAAGCCGGTAGCCGCCGCCAGCAGGGCCAGGGCGGCGACGACCAGGGCAAGCGCATTGCCCGCCGTGCCGGCACCGACGACATGGGCGATGCTTGCGCCGGAGAGCACCGCAAAGCCGACCTGGTTCGCGAACTTCGGCGGGCGCGCGTCTTCGATCGGCCCCTCGCCGATCCGGGGCTGCACCAGCTCGAAGTAGGCCACGCACGGGAGGCAATAGCGTCGACCGTAGCGCAGGCCGATGCCAAGTTGTGCGGCGAGGAGGATGAGGAGCGGCCAGAGGCCGCTGAGCACGGCGATGAGCGAGAAGAGACCGACGGTCGCCTGGTTGAATCGCGGGGCGCGGGCGTCGATGACGTCGGTGTCGCGATACGGATGAGCTGTGCGTGAAGCAACGGACACGAGTAGGAGCTCCTAGTGGTGCGGACGGGACGCGTTCGGAGCGTGGTCCGGCCGCAGACGCATCGATGAGACGGCAAGGGAACGGGCGGAAGGAGGGGCCTCAGCGGGGGCGGCGATTCTGGTATCGCGCCAAGGGAGAGACGGGAGCGGAGCTCCTCCCGCCTAGCGACAGCTACAGCGGGAAGCTGGAAGGCGGAGTTCGAGTGTGCTGAGGTGCTTGCGTATCACGAGGGTGGCAGCGTACGCGCCAGTGGTTGAGAACGCAAGCACAAGGTGAACCGCGCGGATTCCCCACGGCGCGCGATATGTCGGCGAGTTGGCGCCGCACATCGTGGTTGGGCAACGGATGGCCGATATATCGGTTGGCCCCCGGGCGCGAACGGCGCCCAAGGGCGCGACTTGGGTGACGTATGGGCCGACGTGCAACGAAATTGCGCCCGTCCGGGCGCGTTTTCCCCGATCAATCGGCGGCTGGGCGTTGCCGGACGCCCCGGGGGCCGCTTCCGGGCAGATGGTCCCCGATCAATCGACGGGAGGCCGCCTGAGGCCGCCACCGCGCGCCGGTTGGCCGATACTTCGGTGCCTACGTGGGGTGGAAAGCTGGTCCGGGTGCCCCTCGAGCACCCGGCTTGCCGAATTATCGTCGGAAAGGCGCCGGAATGACTTCCGGGGCGCGGTTCCGACGATTGATCGACGGCGCGGCCAGCGTGGCCTAGCGAGAGAAGCTGTTCGTCGCACGCCGGGGCCGTCGATTTCTGCTGGTGTTGTTGCCGAAGCGCGGGCGGTTGCGATCGCCGGGGCCTGAACGATGAGCCGGCGCATTGCGGCGCGGGCCGCCGTGCTGGCCCGTTCGCAGACGGATCGGCTCGGGGCGAATGTCGCGGTTCGGCTCGAATCCGGCAACGACCTGCGAGGTGATCGGCGCGCCGAGCAGGCGCTGGATCTCACGCATTAGCGGCGCTTCGTCGACGCAGACGAGCGAGACCGCCGTCCCCGTGATCCCGGCGCGGCCGGTGCGACCGATGCGATGCACGTAGTCGGAGGGAACCATCGGCAGCTCGAAGTTCACCACGTGGGGCAGGGCCTCGATGTCGAGGCCGCGAGCCGCGACTTCGGTGGCCACGAGCAGGAGGATCCGACCGGACTTGAAGTCCGCGAGCGCACGAACGCGCTGGGACTGCGACTTGTTGCCGTGGATCGCCGCGGCGGCGATGCCATCGTTGGTGAGCTGCTCGGCGAGTCGGTTCGCCCCGTGCTTGGTGCGGGTGAAGACGAGTGCCTGGTCGATCTGACGGGTCCGAACCAGGTGCGTGAGCAGCTCGCGCTTCCGCTCGCGGTCGACCGGATGGACGATCTGCTCAACGAGGTCGACGGCGGTGTTCTCGGGCGTGACCTGCACGGAGGCGGGCCTGTCGAGAAGCCCCTCGGCCAGGGAGCGGATCTCGCGCGAGAAGGTGGCGCTGAACAGCAGGTTCTGACGTCGATCCGGCAACAGCGCGAGGACCTGCCGGATGTCGCGGATGAAGCCCATGTCGAGCATGCGATCCGCCTCGTCCAGGACGAGGATCTCGACGGCGCGCAGGTCGATGGTGCCCTGGCGCGCATGGTCGAGCAGGCGTCCCGGAGTGGCGACGACGATCTCGGCGCCGCGCCGCAGCGCGCCAACCTGGCCGCCAAAGCCGACGCCACCGTAGATGGCAGTGGAACGCGCGCGGCCACCGGAGTAGGTGCGAACCGACTCCTCGACCTGGATCGCGAGCTCCCGCGTGGGAGCCAGGACCAGGGCGCGGACGCGTCGGTCATGGCTCGGGCGTGCCGCCAGGATCTGGAGCAGCGGCAGCACGAAGGCGGCCGTCTTGCCGGTGCCGGTCTGGGCGCCGGCCATGAGATCGCGGCCGCCGAGGACGAGCGGAATCGCCTCGCGCTGGACGGGGGTGGGTTCGGTGTATCCCTGGCGCGCGACGGCGCGGAGCAGGTCGGGCTGAAGCCCGAGGGCAGAAAAGGACAAGGGAAGGTTGCTCCTGACGTGGCCCTCCCGCTGCGATACGTCGCGCGGGGCCCGGTCAGGGCGAAATGGTGGTAATCGAGGTCGGGACGGAGATGAAGCCGCGGCGCAGACCGGTGCGCCAATCGAACACGTGTGCCAAATGTAGCACACCAGTTCGGTGTACGCTAGTAACCCCACCCTGAAAGGCGGCCATGACCGACCGATGCATCCACGGATTCGAAGAGCAGATCTGCGCCTCCTGCCGCCGATGCGCACACGGACTGCTCGAGTCGCGATGCGCGACGTGTAATCCGAAGACCGCCCGCGAAGCCACGATCATGCTTGCCAACGACGCTCCCCGCCCGACGGAGGAGCACCGTGGCTACGAGATCTCGTACGTTCACGGAGAGCGAAGCTGGTACATCCAGGCCGATGCCGATGCGCCGCGCTCCCAGAACTCGTACCGCAGCGCATTCCAGGCACGTCGCGCCATCGACGAGATCCTCGACAACCCCGCGCCCGTCTCCGCCGGGGGCAAGAAGAAGAAGGGCTAACGCCCATTCTGGCTCCAATATAGGGTAGGACTCCCAGGTCGTTGGGCATCTTTCCCTCGGGGGCCATCGTGGTGCTACCTTGAGCCATCCGCCCGGAGACGCCGCCCGTGAGCTGCACCAGCTGCGGAGCCGAAAACGCATCTGATCGCAAATTCTGCCTGAACTGCGGACAGCGCCTTGCCGTCACGTGCCCGACGTGTGGCTCCGCAAACACTCCGGGCGCGAAGTTCTGTGGAGAGTGTGGCGGAACGTTGGCGACGTCTGAGCCGACCGCTTCTGTCCCGGTCAGCTCGCCCGCAACCGAGCGTCGCCTCGTCAGCGTGCTGTTCGCGGATCTCGTCGGCTTTACCAGCATCTCGGAAGAACGCGACGCGGAGGACGTGCGGGCCCTGCTCGACCGCTACTTCGAAACCTGCCGCGACGTGATCAATCGCTACGGCGGGACCGTGGAGAAATTCATCGGGGATGCCGTCATGGCCGTGTGGGGCACGCCGGTGGCGCGGGAGGACGACGCGGAGCGCGCCGTGCGAGCGGCACTCGATCTCGTCGACGGCGTGCGGCAGTTGGGAACGGAGCGCCAGGTGGCCGAGCTCGCACTGCGCGCGGCTGTCCACACCGGCGAGGCCGTCGTCACCATCGGCGCCGCGGGCATGGGCATGGTGGCCGGCGATCTCGTCAACACGGCGAGCAGGCTGCAGTCCGTCGCCCACCCGGGCACGGTGCTGGTCGGTGAGGGCACACGTCGAGCGGCCGGCACCGCGATCGCATTTGCCGATGCGGGCGATCAGACGCTGAAGGGCAAGGCCCTCCCGATTCCGGCGTTTCGGGCGGTCCGGGTGGTCGCGCAGGTTGGTGGCGTTGGCCGCGACCAGCTGGAAGCCCCGTTCGTCGGCCGCGATTCCGAGCTGCGGCTGATCAAGGACTTCTATCACGCCACGGCCCGTGACCAGGGACCACGCCTGGTGTCGGTCATCGGCCAGGCGGGAATCGGCAAGAGCCGGCTGGCATGGGAGTTCCTCAAGTACATCGACGGCGTGCGGGAGATCGTGTACTGGCACCAGGGACGCTCTCCGGCCTACGGCGATGGGATCAGCTTCTGGGCGCTCGGCGAGATGGTCCGGATGCGGATCGGCACCAGCGAGACGGACGACGAGGAGACGACGCGCACGCGACTCGCCGCGACGCTCGAGGAGTTCGTCACCGACGCCGAGGAACAGCGGGGCCTCAGCGATCCCTTGCTTCATCTGCTCGGGATTGGCGACGGGTCGACGCGGGAGCGCGGGGCGTTGTTCGCCGCATGGCGAACCTTCTTTGAGCGAATCGCCGAGCACGCGCCCGTGATCATGGTGTTCGAAGACCTGCAATGGGCGGACGATGGGCTCCTCGACTTCATCGAGGAGATGGTCAGCTGGTCCCGTGGCCGATCGATCTACCTGATCACGCTGTCACGGTCCGAGCTCTTGGACCGGCGACCGACGTGGGGCGCGGGCCAGCGCAGCTTCACGTCCCTGAGCCTCTCCCCACTGGCCGAGGACGACGTGCGAGCCATGCTCGGTGGGCTCGTGCCGGGCCTGCCCGAGGCCGTCGTCGCCCAGATCGTCGAGCGAGCCGAGGGCATCCCGCTCTATGCCGTCGAGACCGTGCGCACACTCCTCAACGATGGCCGGATCGAGCGCGACGATGACGGTTTCCGGCCGACCGGCGACCTGACCGAGCTCGCGGTCCCCGAGTCGCTGCACGGCCTCATCGCCGCGAGGATTGACGCACTGCCGCCCGCCGAGCGGACCCTGGTCCAGGATGGATCGGTGCTGGGCCTGTCATTCGGGCTTGCCGCGCTGCAGGCGGTGGCCAGGGCCGAGCCGGACACGATCGAGCCGATGCTCCAGCATCTCGTCCAGCGAGAGGTGCTGACGATCGATGACGATCCACGGAGCCCGGAGCGAGGCTCCTACCGATTCGTCCAGGGGCTCTTGCGTGAGGTCGCCTACGGCACGCTGTCACGCGACGACCGTCGAGCGCGGCACCTTGCCGCGGCACGCCACTACGAGGCCCTCGGTGACGATGAGCTTGCCGGTGTTCTGGCTCAGCACTACGTCGACGCCTACCACGCCCACCCCGACGGCGCCGAAGGGGTGGCCGTGGCCGCCCAGGCGAAGGTGGCGCTCCGTGGCGCCGCGCAGCGAGCCGGCGACCTCGGATCGTTCCGCCGCGCGCACAGCTACCTCGAGAGCGCACTGCTCGTGTCCAGCGACCCGGCGGATGAGCTGGAGCTCCGAATGACGGCCGGGCAGGCCGCAGCCAACAGCGGCATGTTCGACGTGGCCATCGCGCACGGCGAGCGCGCGATGGAGCTCGCCGCTCAGCTCGGTGAGCACCGGGTGCGCCGGCTGGCAGCGGCCGCGCTCGGCAACATCCTGCTCGAGGGGCAGCAGGATCGGGCCATGCGGGTCCTCGAGGCCGCGCTGGCGGAACCGGGACTGACGCCGGCCGACGGTGGGTACCTCGAAATCACCGCGGTGCTGGCAAAGGCAGAGATGCGTCGACAGAACGAGCGGCGCGGGCTCGAGCTAGCGGACTTGGCGCTGCCCCTCGCCGCGAAGGCCGAGGACGAGGCTATCGTCCTGGATGTAGTCATCACGCGCGCTGTCTGCCAGGCCATCCTCGGCCGCACCACGGAGGCAGTTGTGGCGCTTACCGGTGCAATCGACATCGCGCGTCGGCGTTCCATGGCGGACGCCGCCAACCGGGCGGCGGTGAACCTGGCGTACGTGCTTCAGCCGGACGATCCCGTGGCGGCGTTCGAGGTCTCCCGCGAGATGCTCGAGGAGTCCCTCCGAGATGGCGTCATTCAGAACATCCGCTACATGATGGGCAATGCCGTCGACGCCGCCATCGAGATCGGCGAATGGGACTGGGCCGTCGACAAGATGAAGGAGCACGAGTTCCTGTTCGTCGAGCCGGCCGAGCAGCTCTGGTTTGGGCAGTTCGCGGCGGTCATCGATGGATTCCGAGGAGAGGACGTCAGCGCGGTGGCTCATGATCTGTACGAGAAGAGCCGTTCATTCGACGACGCGCAGTTTCGGGTGATCGGGGCGACGGCGCATGTCATCGACCTCATGCTCAGCGATCAGCCGGAGGCCGCGATCCCGGTGGTCGACGACCTCCTCGAGTTGGGCAATGCGGCCCTGGAATCGGCCGGGTGGGCCCACCGAAGTGCGATCTGGAGTCGAGACATCGTCACCGCTCGGCGCATGCGGGGCCATGCGACCGAGCTTCCACGCGGACGACGGACGACGGCCTGGCTGGCCGCAATGGATGGAGGGATCGCGGCGCTCGAGGGACGCCACGCGGAAGCGCGGACGCACTTCGCGGATGCCCAGCGCCTGATGCGCGCCATGGGCGTCGCCCTGACCCTGGGACTGACGAACCTCGACATCGTCATGACCGGGGCAATGGACCGCGACGAACGTCGCCGGGCAGCCGACGAGGCTCGCGAGATCTTCTCGCGGCTCCAGGCCACAGCCCTGCTGGAGAAGCTTGACGCCGCCCTCGCCGCCGACCGTAACGGCGCCGCAACCGCAGGCGGGTCGCGCGTCGAGCAGGACGCGGAGGCTTCCCAGGCAACGCCCTGAGCGGCGGCGCTCAGTGGAGGCGCGGGCCTCCGTCAGGGTCGCCGCCACCCTCTGACCCTTCTCCGCCGCCTTCGCGGAGGAACCGCTCGATATCGGCGATGAGCTCATCACCCTCCGGCAGGCGTGACTCATCGGCCATGAGCTCGAGGCGCTCGACGTGGGCCCGCGTGTCCTCATCCGAGGCTGCTGCAGCGTCGAGCATGGTGCGGCGCTCGAGCGCCCGGGTGGCTAGCGAGCCGATCGGGACCTCCATGCCGAGGTAGGAGCCCAGGGCGCTCAACAGGGCAATCGATGCTGTCGGATAGGTGGCGTTCACGTAGTGCGGCACCTGGGCGAATAGCCCGACGGCCGGGATGCCGGAGGCGGCTGCCGACAGCTCGAGCACGGAAAGCAGCGCCGCGGGGACGCGCAGCAGGCCATCGGGACCCTGTCGGATTCCATCGGGCAGGAGGCCGGGGGCGGATGCCGTCGCCAGGATCGGGACGGGCCGCGTGTGCGGGACCGCCGCCGGGATCGCGCCCAGGCTCACCCAGCTCGTCACCCCAAGGCGTTTCGCGACCTCGACCACGTCGGAGGCCAGCTCGCGCCAGCGGTAGTCGGGTTCTGGCCCGCTGAGGACGAGCAGGTCACGATCGGCGACCTTCGCCGCCGTCAGGCGCAGCTCGGCCCAGGCCAGGCTGGTGAGCCGCCCATCCACGATGTCGAGCACCGGGCGGCGGGAGCGAAAGTCGTAGATCGCGTCGGCATCGAAGGTGGCGACCGTGGTGCCATCGGCTGCCAGCTGCTGCGCGGCCGTGGTTCCTGCCCCTCCGGCATCGACCCAGCCCTCGAGGGCGGCGACCAGGATCGGCGCCACGAGCTGCGGATCGTCCTCGAGCCGATAGAGTGACATCGATCAAGGATACGGCCAGTGCGGGGGTCCGATGTCAGACCCGGTCGTAGATCCCGACGTGCCACAACCCGACATGAACGCTGCCGGATTGCCGGAATCGACCACCAACGAGCGTGCGCTCGATGCGGCGGAGGTCGTGGACATACCCGCGACAGCCGCCACGAAAGCGATCCCACACGTTCTCGGCCGCCCACATCGGGTGGTTGAGGAGCCCGCGCCAGCCGCGCGAGTCGGGGACTGACAGCGCGATCCGCCGCGCGGCGACCTTCATCGCCGCTGCGAGCATCTCCTGCGCTCGACGGTCGCAGCACAGCACGCGATCCATGATCACCCAGTCGACGGACTGGTCGCCGACCTGCGTTCCCTCCCCTACCTCGAACGAGGCCTGAGCTTCGAAACCGGCGGCTGCGGCCCGCCGCCGCGCAACATCGACACTCGCGGACGACAGATCGATTCCGTGGACTGCGCTCGCGCCCATCTCGAGCAGGGCAACGCCGACGCCCCCGGTTCCCGATCCGATCTCGAGGACCGTGGGCCGCACGAGGGGCGCATCCCGCACGAGGTCGAGCAGGCCGGCCGAAACGTCGTTGATGGCCGGGAAGCTCGCGGAATCCTCCCAGTCGGACCACTCGCGGTCGAAGCGCCGTGCGACGCGGGGGTCGGCGTCGCAACAGCTGCTGCCGCGCTCGCCGGGTGACTTGTCGATCAGCTCACCCCCTGCATCGACGGCGCGCGGGGCGGCGCGGGGCCTTCGCCACGGACCAGCGAGGTCGCGGACCGCGCGACGACGATGGCCAGCCAGAACGCGAGCAACGCAGCCACGGGGTGGAGCGCTGCGGCGACTGGCAGATCCGTCCGGAACAGCGCCAGGATCGGAACGACGAAGACGGTGACGGCCAGCGCCCCGGCCTGAAGCAGCGGGACGCGACCGGCGCGCCCCAGGGCGGCCGCCGCAACGATAAACAGAGGCGCCAGGTGAAGGATCCACCCAAACTCCCCGTGGAGCCGGAGATTCGCGGACCCGGCAAATAGGCCAAGGCCGATGAAGAACACCTGGATCACGATCCCGGCCACGAACGCCCAGGCCAGGACGAGAAACGCAACGCGCGAGGCTCGGATCATCGCGGCTCCTATGGTGGTTTTCGCTGGGCGAGGATACCCCCAGTGGGAAGCCCGGCCGGGAAAGGCGCTAGGCTGGTGGCACGATGGGCAAGCGCAAGGCTCCCGAGCCGGATCCGGACCGACTCCGCCGGCAGGAAGCGGGCACGTATCGTTCAGAGGACGACCGCTTCGAAGTCCGAGAAGCCGATGCCGGCTGGTTCGTGGTCGATACGACCTCCATGAACGAGTTCGGGCAGGAGCTCATCCATGGACCGTATCCCACCCTCAAGGTGGCGCAATCAGCGCTGTCGGATCTGCGGCGGGCGAACGATGCCCCGAAGCGACGCGTGCCAAAGAACCGAGTCGGGAAGGGCAAGGGTGCCCGGAAGGCCGCGCCGCCAGAGCGACAGCCGGAGCCGGAGCCGGAGCCGGAGCCGCCGAGCTGGATCGACGAGCTGGCCAAGACGGATGCATCACACGTGCGCCGCATGATCGCGGCGCTTGAAAAGGAGGGCGTCGCGGACGCCGAGGCCGTCGTGCGGCGGGATCGCGACGGCCTGCTCCCCGCGGTGGCAACGCGCCGGGTCGAAGATCGGCTGGCTATCCTCGTTGCCAATCTCCCCGAGGAGCATCGCGATGCGGCACGTGCCATCACGCAACGCGTTGCCGAAGTCCTGAGCGCCGAGGGAACGTCCGCGGGCCGATCGCTGCCCGGCTGGGCGCTTGTCGAGATCGGCCCGGGCGACAACCCGCCGGGACGGCGGATCGACCTGCGGCGGTAGGGAGATGACAGCCGTCGAGGTGCGCCGGGCCACCCGCCGCCAGATCCCGGAGATGGCCGACCTCCTGTCCCGCGCGTTCGTGGACGATCCGTACTTCGCCTTCCTCGCGGCGGACGCCCCCGAGCGCCGTCAGCGCATGAGAGAAGGCTGGCGGGGCATCCTGCGCCACGGTTCGGCGGGATTGTCCGAGACGTACACGACCGAGGACGTCGACGGCGTGGCGATCTGGCTGCCTCCCGGCCACCGCGGTCCCTCGCTCTTCGCCAGCCTGCGGATGATGCCGGCGATGGGTCGGCTGGCCGGATGGCGTCGGCTGCGCATCGTGGCATCCGCCATGGACGCGCTCGAGCGGCGGCACCGGCACCATGCTCCCGCCGATCACTTTTACCTCTCGGCCCTCGGCGTCGACCCAGATCGACAGGGCCGAGGCATCGGGACGGCGCTCATGCAGCCGGTGCTCGACCAGTGCGACCGAGGCGGGATCCCGGCCTACCTCGAGACGGCGACCGCTCGCAACGTGATCCTGTACGAGCGGCTCGGGTTTGAGGTCGTCGAGGAGCTGACACTTCCCGCCAGCGACGTCCACGGCTGGCTCATGCTCCGGAGCGGCCGGGACTGACCGGCTCGGCCGGCCAGCGCGCCAGCTCGGCCCGAGCCTCCGCGAACGCCGGGTGGCCCCGCAGACCCGCCTCAGTTCCCTCGAGGGCGTCAAGCAGCACGTTCCCGCGCTGGATGACCCGCGTCACCTGGGGATCGTCGGGGGCGAGAGAGCGGACCGCGGCCCGTGTGGACACGACGATCACGCGGACCCGGAGACGAACGTCAGCATGATCCATGAATGGGCAAGTGCAAGCCGGAGGCCATCGTGCTCAACCGGTGTGCGACCAAGCGTCCCGCCCGCGATTGGGACCTTTGGACCATCGGGCAGCGCGTGTCCCCGGTGCTACGGTCGTTCGGGGATCGGACCCCGTACGCATATGGTGATCATGCAGCGTCTCTCGATTGGCCTTGCGGGCGTGCTCGTCGCACTGCTGGCGACCGCGCCGGTGGCGATGGCTGCGAGCTGCCAGGGAGCGTCGCACCAGCTCTCGCTCTCGGACGGATCGGCCAGCCCGGGCGCCGGCACCACCTCCACAGTCGTGACGTTCTCGGTCCGCTACACCGATAACGCCGGGTGCGCCCCCTCGTCGATCACCGTCGCGATCCCGGGCGTCGGCACAATCGTCATGAGCGCGATCCAGACCAACTATGCCAACGGCGTGATCTTCTCTCGGTCGCTGAATCTTCCGCCGGGCACGCATACCTACTCATTCTCGGCCACCAGCGGATCTGGTCGCGGCGAGCAGTCGGTGAAGCTCACGTCGGTCGCCCCAAGCTCGGTCATCATTCGGGCCCCCGTTCCACCGCCAACTCCGGCGCCGACAGCGACGCCGGCACCCACCCCACCACCTCCCACGCCGGCTCCCACCGCGAAGCCGACGGCGGCGCCAGCCCCCACTCCACCTCCCACCCCTCCGACCGCCGTGCTCCCTCCGTCTCCTGCTCCGGTGCCACCGACCGCCTCGCCCCCAACAAGCTCGCCACCGACCAGCCCTCCGCCGGAGGGCAATGTGTCACCGCCCGCCAGTCCTGCGACGTCCGAGCCCGCGAGCGCCAGCCCATCGGCGTCGGCCGCTGGGGGCGTCGTGTTCCCCGGTCCGGCCCAGCCGCCGACGCAGGGCGGCGGCGTCATCGGGTCACCGACCGATCCGGCCGGCGGAAACCTGGCGATGCTCCTGGCGGCCACCGCGGGTATCGGCATGCTGATCTGGCTCGGACTCCGTCGACGCCGCTCCTCCGAAGGGGTCGTGGTCGCGTCTGCGTCGTCCGCGGGGATGACGGCCGGCACGATCGCAGCGTCGGCAGCCATCGGTGACGAGGAGTATCACGTCACGCCGCTGCCGTCGATGCGAGAGCTGATCCCGCCGGTCGACCCTGGCATCCTGGATGGAGACGTCGAGCGTGACGGCCCGCGCCCCGAGGAGGCCGCGGTGCCGCGCTGGCTTCGCCCCAGCGTGCGCGAGGCGCGCTTCGCCGGCGACCGCGACCGTCGCCGCGACTGGCACTAGACCCCGCGGTTCAGCCGGGCGGCCAGCGCGGCGACTCGAGGTCGAGGGTCGGCAGCGCATCCCAGTCGGCGCGGATCGGGCTGAAGACATCGATCACGACGGCGCCCTCCGCCCCGGCGCGCGCCGAGTGCGGCATGCCGGCCAGGATGCGCCACGTCCCGCCGGGACCCAGCTCGCGTTCCTCATCCGCAATGCGGAAGGTCATCGTTCCGGAGACCACCATGCCGTTCTGCTCGTTCGGGTGACGATGCTCGGGCGCGACGGCTCCGGGATCGAGCTCGACGATGGCCAGGGTGACCTGCTCGCCCTGCACGCGGCGGGCGCGGATCCCGTCCCAGACCTGGATCGGCGGGATGTCGGCGAGGTCGGTCAGATTCTTCATCGGGCAAGTCTAGATGTCGGGACGGGGATGACACCCGGGCCGTGGCACGGCAGGATGGAGCAGATCAGCCCGTGGGGACCCGATGACACAGCTGCCACCGCCCGAGCATTCTCATCCCTGCCGCCGATGCGGCGCCGAGGTTGCGCCCGGCGCTCCGTACTGCCCCGAGTGCGGACTCGTGCAGACCGGGCCGTCCGTCCCGTCCCGAACACGCGCACGTCGCGGGCGGTCGCCCTGGCTCATTCCCGCGCTGATCGCCGGTGCCGTGGCATCGCTGCTCGGCGGCGCGCTGCTGTCGGTCGCCATCAACCGCGACGACCCCGTCGCCGAGCAGCCGAGCGCGGGTACCACTGCGTCGGCAACGCCGGGGTCGAGTGCGTCCCGAGAGCCGGAACCCTCCGCCTCTCCGACGCCCAGCCCCTCCCCGACCGCAGCGCCCATCGCCAACCGGGCCGTCGCCGTGGTCACCACCGACGGCACCGTTCTGCGGGCCAATCCCAATGACACGGCCGCTGCGCTCGCCGACCTGACCGTCGGCAGCCGGCTGTTCGTGATCGGGGAGCCGGAGGAGTCCGGCGAGCAGCGTTGGTATCGGGTCGGAACCTTCGACAATCTCGGCTGCAGTGATGCCTGCGGACTCATCGGCTGGGTCGGTACGCCGATCGCCGACATCGACCCGGTGATCGAGGACGCCACGGTCAGCTGTCCGTCATCGCCGATGAGCGCCGAGGCGTTGGCGGCGGTGTCCGCCCTTGATGCACTGCACTGCTACGGGCGCAGCGAGATCCAGGTCACCGGCATCGTCGATCTGGTGGAGGGCGAGTACGACGGCCCGTACCGCTACAGCCCGACCTGGCTGGCGCATCCGTTCACGCCTGCCGTGCTGCGCGGGGGCATCGCGTTCCACCCGGTGCCGGACGCCTCGCTCGAGGTCCCCGAGCAGAACGCCGAGATTCGGGTTCGAGGGCACTTCGAGGATCCGGCGGCGACCTCCTGCCGCGTATCCCTCGCACCCGATGCCGGCGACGTCGAGCTCCCGCAGCCCGCGCGCGTCGTGCTCGACTGCCGCGCCACCTTCGTGTGGACCGACTACGAGGTCATCGGCGGCGAGTAGGCGCGGACCTCAGGTTTCGCCGCGTCGAGCAGTCCCGACCAGGAACCGGTCGCCGGCCGGCTGAACTTCGGCCGCCCAGCCCAGGGTCCGGAGGTCGGCCTGCAGGTCGGTGGGCTGGTGAAAGACCTTGATGGCGACGTGCGCGCTGCCATCGTCAAGGCGCCGAAGGACGGCCGGTATCTCGGCATCGGGGATCGGCTCCTCGCTGATCTCGGCGCGAGCGTCATCGTCGACGAAGAAGACGCGACCGTCGTCAGCGAGTGCATCGGCCACGGAGGACCAGAAGGCCGCGAACCGAGCCGGGGGCACGTGGGAGAGCCAGAAGGCGAAGATCACGGCGTCGTAGCGCAGTCCGTCCGACCCCCAGCTGAACAGGTCGTGGCGCTCGCGCCGGACGCGCGGATCGGAGATTCGCTCTTCATGGATGGCCAACATCTCGGGAGCCGCGTCGATGCAGGTGAGCTCGTCGATCGGATGGCGCAGGATCTCGGCGGTCCAGATGCCGGTCCCGCAGGCCAGCTCGAGCACCCGACCGCGCGGGGCGAACGCGTCGAGCGCGGAGCGCAGCTCCGAGGTCGGCTCGTGGTGGCTGAGCTCGAACTCGGGCGCGCGAGCGCGGTAGTAGGCGATCTGGCGCGCGATGAGATGGTCGGCGGACTGGTCTGATTGCATCGGGCAAGAATAGAGGTCAGGCGCATGGCGTCGCCTCGACCGAGCGCGCGACGGCCTCGAACTCGCCGGTAATCGCAACGATCTACCATCGAGTCATGGAGCCCGAGGCCATCCTGGCCGCCCTGAACGACGAACAGCGCGAGGCGGCTCGTGCCACCACCGGCCCGGTCGTGATCCTGGCCGGGGCCGGGACCGGGAAGACGCGGGTCATCAGCCATCGGGTGGCGTACGCGGCGGCAACAGGGGCCATCGATCCCAAGCGTGCGCTCGTCGTGACCTTCACCGAGAAGGCGGCGACCGAGATGCGGCATCGGCTCGACCAGCTGGGACTGCCGCAGGTCCAGGCATCCACGTTTCATGCCGCCGCCCGGCGCCAGCTGGCCTACCACTGGCCGCTGGTCCACGGCCGCGACCTGCCCGATGTGCTCGACACGAAGCTGCGCATCATCGGGCCGCTTGCCCGCCAGCTGCCCGGTGGCTACCGGTTCACGCCGGCCCGCGACCTGGCCGACGAGATCGAGTGGGCCAAGGTCCGCCGCATGCGGCCCGATACGTATGCGCCCGAGCGTGAGCCGCCGGTCCGCGCCGACATCTTCATCGACCTGTGGCGCCGCTACGAGGAGGCCAAGGAACGCCGCAACGTCATCGACTTCGAGGACATGCTGTCCCTCGCGGTGGAGCTCTACGAGACCGACGAGCAGGCGATCGGGCTCGTCCGACAGCGCTACGCCTGGTTCAGCGTGGACGAGTACCAGGACACGAACCGCCTCCAGGAGGATCTGCTGCACCTGTGGCTCGGCGACCGGCACGACCTGTGCGTCGTCGGCGATCCGGACCAGACGATCTATACCTTCGCCGGCGCGAGCAGTGAGCACCTCCTCACCTTCGCGCAGCGCCACGCCGATGCGCGCGTCGTCCGGCTGCGCCAGAACTACCGCAGCACGCCGCAGGTGATCGAGCTCGCCAACCGCCTCATTCCGGGGCGCGAGCTCGCCGCGGTCGGCGAGCCGGGTCCGGCGGCGGAGCTGGTCCCCCACTCCAGCGACGACGGCGAGGAGGCCGCCGTGGTCGCCCGCATCCGCCAGCTCCTGGCCGATGGGGTGGCGGGGCGCGAGATGGCGATCCTCGTGCGCACCAATGCGCAGCTGGTGGCGTGGGAGTCGGCGCTCACCGCGGCCGGCATCGGGTTCACGATCCGCGGCCTGCGGTTCTTCGCGCGCCCCGACGTCCGTGCCGCCCGCGCGGCCCTCCGACCGGGTACCTCGGGCAGCCCGGCTCGCGTCGCCGCCACGACCTGGCGTCGAGAGTTGGGATTCGACGAGGCCGAGCCGCAGGGTGGAGGTTCGGGCGCCGAGGCCCGCGACCGGCACGCGGCGCTCTCGACCCTGCTGGCCATGGCTCGCGAGCTGCAGCGCGAGCGACCCGACGCCAGCGTGGACGACTTCCGGGCCGACCTTGCTCGTCGCGACGCTGCCGAGGCCGACGTAGGCGGCACCGGCGTCACGCTCTCCACGCTGCATCGGGCCAAGGGGCTCGAGTGGGATGCCGT